>CAYPSJ010000032.1:0-37359 GCA_964413565.1 uncultured Nitrosopumilales archaeon
CTTTGAAAGTGGAATCTCGGAGTCCTTCCCGTCCGCCCCCTGCACAAGGAGCGTTACTCCCCCGCCCAGGTCGAACGTGATGTCCTTGACCGTCCCCTTCACGGCGCCTGAGGTCTCGATGACGGTTTTACCAACCACGTCCTCCTTTCTGAACGACCTCATGTCTGCCTTTTCAGGGTCGGCCTTTGGATAAAGCTACCCCCTAAGTCAGAAGTTTGACTCAGTTTCGTCGCGAGTTCATCATCTGCCCGGGAGCTTACTCCGGGCTATGACTGGGACGGCGTTCACCTCATCGTCGGACTCACGAGTTCCGCCTGCGATTTAGGCTTTGTTTCTGCTTTCTCGCCGGCACAAAAGCCCGTAACAGACACGAAGGACGGGCCCGACTCCCTCAGTTCTGCGAGTCGCCGGTCCGCTTCCTTCGAACCACGACCTTGGTGTCGCAGACCAGGACCGTCTCGCCCCGCTGGTTAACGACTTCGTTGGAGAACACAATCATTCCGTTGGTCTCCCTCTCCTTCTTGTCCACAACCCTTACGGTAGCCCGCAGGGAGTCGCCGAAGAAGACCGGCCTAGTGAACCTGAGCTTATCGATTCCGTAGAATGCCTCCACCGAGCCCGTGAGGAACCCAAGCCTGTCCCAGAGCCCTGTAAGGATCGCCAGGGTCAGGACGCCGTGGCCTATTCTCCTTCCGAAAGGCCCGTTTTTCGCGAATTCTTCGTCGGTGTGGAGCGGGTTGAAATCTCCACTCACTCCAGCGAAGGCGACCACATCGGCCTCGGTGACCGTCCTCATGGGGGTCTCGAAGGTCATCCCCACTTCGAAGTCCTCTAGGAAGAGCCGAGGCATCTACGGGCCCGCCGGAATGACTTCGATTATTACGGCTATCGAACTACCCCAGTCATGAGAGACTCATCTTCTAGGCCCGAGATTCACGGACTCCTCCAACATGCCCAAAGTCCCCCTCTGGAAGGATATTGCCCACACGAGATCGCCTAAGGACGGGGCACCACGGGCCCCGATTGCGACTTCGGAGCCGCTCACAGAGCGCCTGTGAGCCCTGATAGGCTCATCATCAGGTCAAAGTTACTCTGAAAGAGACGCGTCTGTGTCAAACGACCGGCAACCTCCCCTCCGACCACGACATAGAGCCGCCTCACATCCTTCTCGACCATTAAGCTCATGGCCTCCCTGACTGTCGCGTCAGGGCCAATGGTTACTAGCGGGGAAGACATGATTGTTCCGACTTTCACATCAGTCGGCGCTAATCCCTTGTTAATGCATCTGCGAAGGATGTCCCTCTCGGTGACAACGCCCTGGGGGCGCCCCCCGGCCATGACTAGGAGTGACCAGACCTTCGAGCGGACCATAAGGTCAACGCCCTCAGCAACGCTATCGCTTGCGTCAATGGACACTACGTCCTTGTCCATCAGGTCCCTGACTGTGATAGCGACTACCATGTGATGACAGAAAGCCCTTCTCCACTTTTAGCTTTATGGGAGATTCGGGAGAGATTTGACACTAAATATTGGATATTCAAGGGCACCTGTTAGAATTATTGCAAATAACTGCTCAACTCAGGCGGCTCACTATCGTTATGTCGCTGTCTGGCCACCGTCAACAGGAATCACTTGGCCCGTAACGTACCTTGAGGCTTCCGACGCGAGGAACACCGCGACCCCTTTCAGATCGTCATCCTCTCCCATCCTCCTCATCGGATTGTCCTGTCTTATCAGATCGCCGAACCTGTCGGTCAGCGGTCGGCTCATTTTTGTCGGAAAGAAACTCGGTGCGATCGCATTGACCGTAATGCCATGTTCAGCCAACTTGACGGCAAGCTCCTTCGTCAGAGCGATGATTCCACCCTTGCTCGCTGAATAGCCCGAGGCGTGCATGAACGGTGGTGAGCCCAAGAGCCCTGCTACTGATGCGACGTTAACTATCCTCCCCCACTTCTGGTTCTTCATGATGGGGGCGACCGTCTGGCACATCAGAAAAGTTCCTGTCAGATTTACTTTGATAACCCGCTCCCACTTTTCGAGTGGCATCTCCTCGAACGGCGCTCCCCATGTGGCACCGCTGTTGTTCACAAGGATGTCCACGGATCCAAGTTTCTCCTTCACCATCTTCACACACTCTTCAACGCTGCTTCTCTCAGTGACATCCAGTTTCGCAGAGAGTGTAGTCCTCCCTGTGGCTTCGGCCATGTCATTGGCCGTCCCGACGCACGCCTGCTCGTCTCGAGAGGCAACCCCCACATTCGCTCCGGCCTCGGCCAAGGCGAATGCAATTATCCTCCCAATGCCCCTACCGCCGCCGGTCACCAGGGCCGACTTCCCTGAAAGGTCGAACAGCTCTGGAGATTTCATCTCTGGCTCTTCATTGCCTCGAATGGTTCTATTTTAGAGCTACCGACTTCGTTTGGCGCCTGATGCAACAGGACAGGGTCGGATCTTCCATCTGGGCCCCCCTGGCGCGCTCCTTTCATCAACGCAGACACATGATAGTGCTTATACGTGAGACAGGAAGATTTCATCCGAAATGTTGACGCGACGCTCTGGCATGGCGAGGTCTGCGGCGATTGCCGTTCTAGCGGTCATCGTCATAGCGGCGGTGGCCGGTGTGGTGTCGTACTACTATGTGAGTACGTCCCCCGCCTCCACCTCAACCTCCACTTCAACCTCAACCTCAACTTCAACACAGACGGTTACAAGCACAGGGATTTCCACTATAACTTCCACTAGCATCAAGACCATTACTTCGACCGGGGTCCAGCCGATCACGTTCGGAATCCTCGGACCTTTGACTGATGTGACCGGGATAGATGAGAAGGAAGGCGCACAGCTTGCTGTCGCGGAGATCAACGCCCACGGCGGAGTCCTTGGGAGGCCACTCCAGCTTGTCTACGAAGACACCCAGGAGGCCGACCCGACCATACCTGTCAGCACGGGGCTCGCTGCCATGAACAGAATCGTGACAGTGGACCACGCCCAAGTCATCATAGGTGGCGAGAGAAGTGACGTCGTCCTGGCTGAGGAGCAACAGCTGCCGAAGTACAAAGTGCCATTCTTGGACACCGGGGCAGCCGACACGTCACTAGGTCAGCAAGTGATAGCGAACTACAGCCTCTACAAGTACTTCTTCATGGTCAGCCCGGTGAACAGCACAGCACTAGCAACCGGCCTCATCTCGTTCTACGGATACTTCCATTACGTGGAGCCAAACTACACCAAGGTGTACATCTTGGCTGAGGACATAGCCGTCTGGCACGCGCTCGTCCCAGTCCTCCAGTACTACTTCCCGAAACTGGGATTCACAATCGTGTCCCCAGGTGGCGGGGCTGACTACTTCCCGTACGGTTCGACCGATTTCACCACGCAAATGAGCAACGTAAGGAGTAGCGGAGCCCAGGTCATCTGCATACTTGCGGCCGGTCAGGACTCAGTCCAGCTGATCCAGACATGGGCCAATCTGAAGGTTCCAGCCATTCCCATGGGAATAGATGTCGCTGCCGAATCTCCTAGCTTCTGGGGCCAAACAAACGGAGCAGCAAAGTATGAAACAATCGAAGTAGGGATAGGAGACACTGGGACTCCAATCAATACCATCGGCGCGAACTTCTACCTGAACTACTCAAAGTACTACAACACGCTCCCAATATACACGGCAGACGGCGCCTACGAATCCGTCTACATCGCAGCCCAGGCGATCGAAAAGGCTGGTACCACCAACGGAACAGCGCTCATTCCCTACATCGAGAAGACGAATATGACAGGGCCGGATGGAGTCATCACCTTCGACAGGTCGCACAATGTCGTTTACAATCCGGACTACACCAAAGGTGCAGCGCTCTCGATGGTCCAATGGACCGCATACAACACATACACGCCCGTATGGCCGCCGACCGTCGCCAAGCCGATAACACTGCCTCCTTGGATGTGACTAGGAGGTAAATAGCCAAGGGGAGGCCATGGTGACGTGGTCCTCCCCGAAATCTTTGTTTTTGGTGGACTCCTCGGAGCGGTTTACGCTCTGCTGTCTTTGGGTTTCTCCCTGTCTTACGGCGTGGCCAGAATACTCAACCTGGCGCACGGCTCGTTCTACATGATAGGCGGGTACGTCTACTACGTCTTCCTGACACTGCTGGGGGTCAACAGTGTCGGTTCACTCCTTCTCGCCGTGGCGCTGACATTTCTACTGGGCATCGCCCTCTACCTCGGGCTCGTCCGGCCGGTCCGCTCCGCGCCCGTCAGAGTGCTTCTAATCACCCTGAGCGCTGCCATCGTCGCCCAAGAGGTTGTGAGCCTTGCCTTCGGCGACCGGGGCGTCGGTGCACCGTTCATAATTGGGGGCATCTCCGCGCCGTTCGGTGTCGTCGTCGAGAACCAGCGGATTCTTGCCGCCGGCGTCTCGTTGGCCATGTTCCTTGGCGTCTGGCTCCTGATCAGGATTACGAAGCTGGGGAGGGCGGTCAGGGCTGTAGCCCAGGACGCGGAAGCCGCATCCCTGATGGGAATCAACGACACGAGGATTTCTCTGATCACACTGGGATTGTCAGGAGCTACGGCCGGGCTCGCAGGGGCTCTTCTCGGCCCGCTGACAGGAATATCGCCCGACGCCTGGCTGAATGCAACCGTGGTCGCTTTCGCCGTCGTAATCTTGGGTGGACTCGGAAGCATTCCTGGCACCCTCCTCGCCGCGTTTCTGGTTTCCTACTCGCAGGTCGTTGTTGCTTTCGAGATTTCATCAAGTTACGAGATCATAGTCCCGCTGGCGGTAATAGCGGTGGCGGTAATCGTGCGCCCCAAGGGGCTGCTTGGGAGGGTAGAGGAGTAGAAGGCGAGATGCCAAGGCTCTCACGGTTCCTTGGACTCGGAATCGTGCTCGCGATGACGCTTATTCTATTTCCGTTGGTCTACTCCAACGACTTCGCCCTTACGATAATGACTTTCGCAAACACCCTCGCCATAGTCGCTGCCAGCTGGGACTTCTTCACGGGCCTGACAGGCAGGTTCAATTTCGGACAGGCCCTCTTCTTCGGTGTCGGAGGGTACGCTGCCGGCTTCATGAATCTGAACCTCAAGTACGGGCCGATGCTCACGATCCCTCTGGCTGGGGCCGTCGCCGTCGTCATAGGCGTCGCTTTCGGCTATCCCACGCTCAGACTGAAAGGCCCCTACTTCGCTCTGGCCACCCTGATCTTCCCCCTAATTGCCGGAGACCTCACATTCAGCTTGTCCTCCGTCTTCGGTGGGGAGCACGGACTGTACGGGCTGACCAGCATCTCTGACAGTTACGTAGTGCAGTATTACAGCTCGCTCCTCTTGATGCTTGCGACCGTTATCGTCCTCATCTACCTGGCAAGCTCGCGCCTCGGCCTCGCCCTCGAGTCGATCAGGGACGACGAGAAGGCAGCCTCTGCCACGGGCATGAACGTCACGAAGTACAAGCTGGAGGCGTACGTCATCAGTGCTTTCTTCACCGGGATGGCCGGCGCGTACCAAGCGCAGTTGTTCAAATTCGTCGGGCCGGACACATTTTCCAGCAACATCTCTTTCGAAGTCATCGCCATGACAATCGTCGGGGGGATTGCAACCATCGTAGGCCCGGTCTTGGGTGCCTATCTTCTGGTTGTCGTGCTTGATGGCCTGGGGGTGAGCTCTGACATTTCAGTTCTTACCTACGGCGTTCTGCTGATGGCAATAGTTCTTGCATTCCCTGGAGGCCTGCTTGGAAGGCTGAAGTCGAACCTCAGGGGGATGAGGATCAGGAGGTTGGTAGGAGGTAAGCGTCCTGGCACCTAGAGTCTCCGTCGAGAAGTTGACGAAGAAGTATGGCGGCCTCGTGGCTCTCGACGGTCTTACCTTCCAGGTCGACCAGGGAGAGACCATGGGCGTGATCGGCCCGAACGGTGCTGGCAAGACCACTTTGTTCGATTTGATAACCGGATTCCAGCACCCGACTTCAGGGATGGTCATGCTCGACGGGCGCGATATAACTGGCCAAAGTCCGAACCAGATCGTCCAGAGAGGTATGAACCGTACCTTCCAGATAGTCCGACCGTTCAAGGACCTGACCGTACTTGAAAACGTCCTCGTAGGTCTGATTCAGGGGAAAGGGAGGCTGACCCGCAAGGGGGGCAGCGCCGAACTCAGGGATCAGGCGATGGAGCTCCTTCAGCTCGTAGGCCTCACACGGGCCCCGCTCTCACTGACGCGGAACCTCTCTCACGGGGAATTGAAGAAGCTGGAACTAGCTCGCGCCCTTTCGACGTTCCCCGACGTGCTGCTCGTCGACGAGGTCTTCAGTGGGCTCAGCGCCCAGGAGACGCAGGAACTGTCCGATGCGTTGCTTCGGGTGAAGGCGAGCAGGGATCTTACGCTTCTGATGGTCGAGCACAAGGTCTCCAAGGTCGTCCAGATGGCGAACAGAATGCTGGTGCTCGATCATGGCAAACTTCTCTCCCAGGGCACGCCCCAGGAGATACTGAGCGACCAGAAGGTGTTGGAAGCGTATCTGGGAAAGGTGTAGGAGAGTGCTCGAAGCCAAGGACGTCACCGTCCACTACGACAAAGCCCTCGCCCTCGACCACGTCAGCCTGAAGGTCGAGGACAACGAGATAGTCGCAGTTCTGGGTGCCAATGGTGCCGGGAAGAGCACACTCTTGCGGACGATATCCGGTCTCGTCCGCGGCACCGGGGAAATCAGGTTCGGCCAGGCGCGCCTTGACATCCTCCACCGCCACGAAATCGTCAGGGCCGGGGTCGTGCATTGCCCGGAAGGTAGAAGGCTTTTCCCCGAAATGACGGTGCTGGACAACCTGCTCCTTGGCGCATATCTACGAAAGGAGCACCGTCAGATCGACGAGGACCGCGAGAAGGTCTATGCCCTTTTCCCCGTACTGAAGGAAAGGTCCAAGCAGGTCGCCTCAACTCTCAGCGGAGGCGAACAGCAGATGGTGGCCATAGGCCGCGCGCTCATGTCCAACCCCAAACTGCTCATGCTTGACGAGCCTTCGCTAGGGCTGGCCCCTCTCGCACAGGAGGCCATCTTTCGGGGCATCAAAGAAATAGCAAAGAGCGGGATGAGTGTACTGCTGGTGGAGCAAAACGCCCGGCAGGCCCTGACCATAGCTCATCGCGCCTACGTCCTGGAGGTCGGCAGGGTGACCCTGAGCGGTACGAACCAGGACCTCGCCACAGACCCCCACGTCCGCGAAGCCTATCTTGCCCCTTAGACCCCGGATCGGGGCGGGTGACCGGCAGCCAAGCACCCCGTGGAACTCGAAGCAGACAGGTGATGCCTAGTCGTAATTGTAGAAGCCCTTCCCCGTTTTCTTGCCGAGTTTACCTTCGCGGACCAGCCCCACCAGGAGAGGGGAGAGCTCGCGATCTTTCCGTTCGTGACTCTCGTTAAACGAGGTCAGAGACTCCAATAGCCTGTCGAGCCCGATTTCATCCCCCATTTCAAGAATCCCCTTCTGGAATCCGAGTCCTAGCCTGACCCCCTTGTCGATATCTTCCCGGGTCGCGACCCCCTGCCTTATCAGCTCCGCTGCCGCGTTGACCCCACTCGCTATTATTGGCGTGATGTCGATCCTCTTTCCCGCGTCGACCGATATCTTGGGCTTTTGCCCTTCCCTCCATTCGTAGAATCCGCGCCCAGTCTTCGCTCCAAGTTTCCCCTCCTCTACCATCTTCTTTAGCGGGGAACCAGGTTCAGGAGGGTAACCATTGCTTTCGAACAACTTCTGAACGTTGTATCCCACATCGATTCCACTGTAATCCCGGAGCAGAAAGACCCCCATGGGGAAGCCAGCCTTATTGATCAAAGCCGAGTCTATTTCTTCCGGAGTAGCGTCTCCGCTCACATACATCGCCATCGGGACCCTCCCCAGAGAATGGAGGACGTTGTTCACGACGAAACCGGGCACATACTTCCTGCAGACGATAGTATCCTTCCCGAGCCCCTTTGCAAACTCAGAGGCCGTCTGGGCGACCCAGTAGGCGGTCTGAGGTCCAAGAATTATCTCCACCAGGCGCATGAGTTGGGGCGGGTTGAAGAAGTGCATCCCGACGACGTTCTCGGGTCTGATCGTCGCCTTGGCCATCTCGGAAATAGGGAGGGAGCTCGTGTTAGATGCAAGGATCGTGTCCGAGGAAGTGTACCGACCGATCGAAGCGAACAGCTCCTTCTTGAGCTCCATCACTTCCGGGGTCGCTTCAATAACCAGATCTGATCCAGAAACCGCGAACTTCAGGTCGGTAGTCTTCTCTATTCGCTGGAGGACGGCATCAGCCTCCATCTTAGTAATTCTGTTCCTCTCCACGAGCTTCCCAAGGCTCCACCTGATCTTCCCCATCCCCGAATCAAGGAACCTATCTTCGACGTCTTGGAGCACAACACTGCATCCTATCTGGGCCGCAAGCTGAGCAATCCCATGCCCCATCGTCCCTGCGCCGAGTACAGCGACTTTCTTGATTGCCTTCGCGTTCATTCGCCCCGACTCGGGCATCGACGTGCTTCCCTCCTTGGACATCATCGCAGTGAATCCGTTTGTTTCATTCAATTTATTCATTATCGTAACGCGCTCCGTTCATGGCTGGAAGTAGCCAGCGCCAATCTGGGCGCTAGACGGACATCAGTGTCTCGCAGATTCTCGGAGGAACTTCTTTCTGAAACGTAGGAGCGTGTCTATCTGTTCGTTCAGGGAGTCCCTACATGGGAGGAGGGTCTCCGTGAGAACCCATTGATCTGCGACGTCGTCAATCACTTCTCCGAGCCTGTAAGAGTCCATCCTCATTGAAGCAACTGCCCTAGCGATAGCCCTGTCGGCCAGCTGCGCCCTGAGTTCGGTCTGGTCTGGCTCGCGGGCGTCAAGGTCGGTGGCAGACAACTCTCGCCGCTCCCCCCGCAAACGGCCGCGTCGTCGCCTCACGATCCGCCTCACCTCTCTCATCGAGAGATGACGCTCACGGATTATCTCAACGAACTCATCCGCTTCCTCATCACCAAGAGAAACCAGTTCCTGAGCGACACTCGGGCTTATTCGGCGCCGAATGAGGTCCTCCCTAACTCCTTTGGGCAGAGAAAGCAGGCGAATCCTGTTGCTGATGTAGGCTTGGCTCTTGCCTATCTTTTCAGACAGTTGCGTGATGCCGCCGTAACCGAAGTCTTCCGCGTACTTCTTGAAAGCCCGGGCCTCATCGATTGGGTTCATGGTCTCGTGCTGGATGTTCTCGACGAGGGAAACCTCAAACGCCTCCCTATCGTCGAGGTCAACTATGTGACACGGAATGCTTCTCATGCCGAGCATCTTGCATGCCTCGAGCCTCCTGTTCCCTGCTACGACTTCGAAACCACCCGGCGCGAACCTCACCACTATTGGCTCAAGGAGCCCTTTCTCTGCGATGGAAGCCGCCAGTTCGTCGAGGGAACCGATCTCGCTCCTTAGAGCGTTTCTCGCGGGGGTGATTCTTTTTATTTCAAGACCCTCCATAAACCCTGTCAACGGATTCCCGGGGCGTAGCCTGTTCTGTTGGGGCATTCCCAGAGTACGCCTTTAACGGAGGTGGTCATGGGAAGGCGATTATTTATGATTTGGAATGCTTCTCTTCGTCCAGTATCTCTTAGAGCGCCCTCAGAGAAGCCTGCAATCTCGGAGTCCACTGCCTAACTCTTTCGCCCTCGGGAGAGGACGAGCAAGGAACGCAGAACCATAAATGCGCACCTATGGGCGAGACGGCGTGGGTGCAGAGATCAAGGAAATCGGGGAGGGATTGATCCGCCTGACCACCACGGAACACGACGAGTTCGATAGCGTTGTGAACAGGGTTCACTGCTATCTCCTCGAGGTCTCGCCCAGAAAGCATGTCCTGGTCGATTCGGGCTGGGCGCGTGCTGGCAGGGACCTGGTTGAGGTGATTCAAGATCGACTTGGACCGATTTCGATCGACAGGTTGCTAATCACGCACCTGCACCCGGACCACTTCGGCGGTTCGAAGTCGATTGTAAGGAGCTATTCGTCGAGGGTGTCCTATCACAAGAGGGAGACTCTCCACAGAAAATACTACTACAGCATCTTCAGCAGGGGAATGGGGTACGCAGGGGACAGGCTTGGCTTCCCGGAAGACGTCCTCGAGACCGTCAGGGGCGCGATTTCTGCAAGCCGGCTAATACTCCCGGATCCAGACTCATATCTGGTCGAAGGGGAAACGATCAGAACACAATTGGGCCCCTGGTTCGTCTCGCATACTCCTGGCCATTCCCCCGGCCACATCTGTCTCCACCGGCCAAGCGACGGGACCCTGATTTCAGGGGACCACATTCTCCCAGGCGAAACCCCCAACGTGGCTTTCTATCCGCTCCCGAAGTACGACGCGCTCCGCTCCTACCTCACTTCTCTGGCGAAAGTGAAGAGGCTGCGTCCCAGTGTTGCCCTCCCCGGGCACGGAAATGTCATAACAGATGTCATGAAAAGAATAGATACCATTTCGTCCCATCACGAGGAACGCCTCCAGGAGGTGCTTCGAGGGCTTCGCGGAGGAGAACGCTCGGCCGCCGAGGTGACATCTTCAGTGAATTGGTCTAGGGGGTCGTACGAGTCGTTGGGGCATGTCAACAGATGGCTGGCGGTCATGGAGACAATCGCTCATTTGGAATTTCTAGTCGGATGCGGTGTCGTGCTCAGGGTGAAGGGGAGCGGCCGGAGGTACAGGCTGGAGAGCGATGATTGGACGCCCGTCTGGGAAACTGTCACCCGGATTCTCAGGTCGTGAAGCGGAGCTACTCGATTCTGAGCTTCCTTCACCATGGGTAAGAGTGGAGTTCAGCTCGACCAAGGCAAAGCACTCAGTCTGACCGCAGTCCTCCACGGCCGCTATGACTAACCTCGAACGGGGTAACGTATGCCAAGTCCCGCCTGTTGCATATGAGAAGCCTTTAACGCCACCCGGCTTCATTTCATCTCCGAGCCATCACTATGAGAAGTCCCAAAGAGTACCTGGAAAGTCTTGTTGACGGGAGGGAGGTATACTATCGGGGAAGTAGAGTGCGGGATATCACGAAGCACCCCTACCTGAATCTAGCGGCGGAGCACGCCGCCAAGCTCTACCGGTTGCAGCGAGACCCCAATTTCGAACCTTCCCCGATGACAGTGGTTGACGGACACAGGATCAGCACATTCTACAGGCTGTGCAGGACGCCGCAGGATTTGCTCACGAGGTCTCGCCTGATCGAGGAGACAACACGCTTCGAGAGCGGGGTATTCAACATCGTCCAAGCCATCGGCTCCGACGCCATAATGGCTCTCATGATAGTATCGAAGGCTCTGGACGCCAGGGACCCCGCCAAGGGGTACTTCCAGAGGGTCTCCAGGTTCCACGAATACGTTGCCAAGAACAATCTCGCGTTGGCGGTTGGTCAGACCGACGTCAAAGGGGACAGGATGCTCAGACCGAGCGACCAGGCGGACAAGGACATGTATCTGCACGTGCTCGAGGCTGATCGAAAAGGAATTGTGGTGAGGGGCGCCAAGGCCCACACGACCCAGGCGATTGTTTCCGACGAGGTAATCGTCCTCCCAACGAGAGCCATGACAGAGGCAGACAAGGACTACGCCGTAGCCTTTTCGGTTCCAACCAACACAAAGGGGCTGAAGCTGGTCGCCCGCCCGCTGGTGGAGGCTGAGAGTGCCATGACCCCTGAGGAAGGGATGATTTCTGCAAAGAACATCGAAGTGGAATCGCTCACCATATTCGATGACGTGTTCGTCCCATACGACCGGGTCTTCCTCCTGAGGGAATGGGAGGCCGCTGGCATACTAGCCAACCTGTTCGGGCTGTACCACCGCTTCACCGCTCTTTCGTACAGGCAGGTTATCGCGGAGACTCTCCTCGGCGCGGCGAAGCTGATGGCCGAACAGAACGGGACCGACAGTGCCTCTCACGTGAGGGAGAAGCTCGCCCATCTGATAATGTACAGGGAACAATCAAGGATGGCAATCAGACTCGCGGCCCTTGACGCGGTCAAGGACGAGGGAACAGGAATAGTGTACCCAAACAGCCTGTGGGCCAACATCGGCAAACTCCAGTCCAACACGCAATTCATGAGCTCGGTCCAGAACCTGGTTGACATAGCCGGGGGGCTGATTTCCACAATGCCGAGCCCCGAAGACTACGCGCGAAATGACATCGGGCCCCTGATGAGGAAATACCTCGCCGGCAACGCGAAGATGTCGGCAGAAGAGAGGATGAACCTGTTCCGGCTGATCCGAGAGTTGACGGGAGCGATGGGGGGCGTTCTCGGTCCAGCCATGATTCACGCCGAGGGGTCTATCGCCGCAAGCTTGATCGCGCTCTCCAGGGAGTACGACTTCGGCACCTCCAAGGCCCTGGTCAGGGACATCATGAAGAAGGGGATTGGAGAAAGGACTGCGAGGAAACCAAGAGCTCACAACTGAGTCCACGCCTACCCCGGACATCCACCGGGGGGGCGGAACTGCACCACTTGCAAGTGTCCGACCGAACGCATTAGTGTGAATGACCCCCCGCAACGAATCACGCTTTAATATCACCGCCAACCCATTGAGGGCAATGGCGGAGATGGCCGCCCCCCGTTACGAGCTTACCATCGACAAGTTACTACTCAATACGCTACATCGTAGGAGCCCCCAGGAAATAGTCTATGGAAAGGTGCGCTACGATTGGGTTGCCTTCTATGAGCGGGTACGGAGGCTTGCGTCGGGGCTGGAACGAATGGGGGTGCGGAAGGGGACGACGGTGGCGGTCATCGACGTCGACACCAACAGGTACATGGAAGCCTACTACGCAATTCCAATGATGGGGGCCACCATGCACACCGTCAACATCAGGCTCCCGCCCGAGCACCTCGGCTACACCATGGTTCACGCCCAGGACGAGTTTGTCCTGATCAGGGATGAATTCTTGCCCGTCGCAACTAAGCTTGCTGGGAGTATCAAGTCTCTGAAGGGGGTTGTCTCCATGAGCGACACCGGGTCAGCTCCTTCTGTGCCGTTCCCAAACACGATGTTCTATGACGACCTCTTGGCAGGGGCAGACCCAAAGTACGAGTTCCCGGAGCTCGACGAAGATACCCGGGCTACGTTGTTCTATACTTCTGGCACCACCGGGCTTCCCAAGGGAGTTTGGTTCACCCACAGACAGCTCGTTCTGCACACGCTCGGCACCCAGATAGGCCTAGCGGGAAGCTTCCCTCAGAACCGGCTCGAAGTCAGGGATGTGGTCATGCCCCTGGTACCATTCTTCCATGTGCACAGCTGGGGGGTACCCTACGGCGTAGGGCTCAACGGACAAAAGACTGTGCTCGCAGGGAAGTACGACCCGGCCAACATTCTCGAGTTGATTGCCCGGGAAGGGGTGACTTGGTCCAACATGGTCCCAACGGTGCTCAACATGATACTCGTTCATCCTACAGTGGAGAAGTACAGAGATGCCTTAGCAAGGTGGAAGGTCAGTGTGGGGGGTGGTGCGCTGCCGCGGGAGATGGCACTTCGCGCACAGAAACTGGGAATCAGTGTGATGGCAGGGTACGGCTTGAGCGAGACTGCGCCTGTCCTGACCTTGGCCAACCCGACGCCGCGGCACATCGGGATGAGCAAGGAGCAGATCCTTGACGGGGTACTTCTAAAGACTGGGATTCCAATTCCGCTTGTCGCCATAAGGGTTGTAGATCCGGAGATGAAGGACGTCCCACGGGACAGCAAGACGGCGGGAGAGATAGTCGTGCGGGGACCATGGCTCACCAGCGAATACTACAAGGAACCAGCCAAGACGGAGGATCTCTGGAGGGGTGGCTGGTTGCACACGGGGGACATGGCGGTGATGGATGAGGAAGGGTACGTGGCCATTGTCGACAGGATAAAGGACGCAATCAAGAGCGGCGGCGAGTGGATTCCGACCATCATCCTCGAAGACCTGCTCGTTCGGCATCCCTCAGTTTTCGAAGCCGCAGTGATCGGGGCCAAGGACCAGCGATGGGGGGAGAGGCCCCTCGCGGTGGTCTCCCTGAGGCAGGGCGCATCGGCTTCCGCCGACGACCTTAGGAAGCACATGGAGGCATTCGTGGCAGACGGCAAGATGGCGAAGTTCTGGGTGCCCGACCATTACGTCATTCTAGAGGAGCAACTCCCCAAGACGAGCACGGGCAAGATAGACAAGAAACCACTGCGAGAAAAGTACTCGGGGCTCGTGGTCAGCCACTAGGGGTTGGGAACCCGCCGGCGGGGCAACCCCCTTCTTCGAAGTCTGCCCATTTCCGAAATACAGGCTGGCGGTTTATCACAGAAGGCATATTAGAAGTTGGGGTCGTGCTCTCAATATGGAGGACAGCTTGAAGGCGAGCCGTGCAGGTGGTAAGGGAGGATCGGAAGCGCAGGTGAACAAGACGAGACCCAAGTACCTAGATGGGCTCATCTTCAATCCAGAGCTGGGGGAGCTTTCAGCGCCGAACGGGGACGATGTGATTGTGATAAACATGGTCGCACTCAAGCAGGTTTTCGCGAGCGTTAGGGAGATGCTTCATGTCGGTTCGGACCTCATCTGGTATAACGCGGGGGACCAGGCGGGCAGAGCAGAAGGGAAACGGCTGAAGAGGCTGGTCGCGAAGATCGGGCAGGAGGGATTCCTTCAGCTAATGGCGGACCTCTACACAAACCTGGGTTGGGGGAAGTCAACGGTCGCCGACTTCGACATGGAAGGAAGGTCGGTCACCCTATACACGAAGAACAACCCACTGGTGAGAGGAGTGACGGCGCCGCGTCCAGTCTGTCACTACATCAAAGGCTTCTACAAGGGTTTCAGCACCGTCGCCTTCCAGTCTGACCATGTGTCGGTAGTCGAAATCGAGTGCGAAGCGATGGGCGCCGAACGGTGCAAGTTCAGGATAATGTGGTGATCGGATTGCGGGACCAGGAGCGTCCTTGCCTTCCTCCAAAGGAGTTTGACATGACAAAGGTTGCCGATGTGGTTCGCTTCCTGGACAGCCACAGGTGGAAGGTGATCGCCTCCACCGAACCCTATGGCGAACAGAAAACGACATTTGCACGGTTCCAGTGCACAAAGTGCAATGCCGAGTGGGTATCGTTCGCGTCAAACCCGCGTCCGAGCAGGTGGGATTCGCAGAAATGAAATCCATGAGACTAGTGGCGGAAGGACAGCCGCTCAAGGGGGCAACCGTGGAGACCCCTCGTCTCGGCTCTCGTTCTGCCCTGGTCCGGGTCAGCGCGGCCGGGGTCTGCCATACGGACATCCACCTTATCGCCGGGGCGTACGACCTAGGAGAGGGAAGGAAGCTGTCTGCCACCGGGGGCGGAACCCTCCTGCCGCTGACCCCGGGGCACGAAATTGCGGGAAGTGTGGAGGAGCTGGGGAGCGAGGGGGGAGCAACGGGCATCAAGAAAGGGGATCAGGTGGTTGTCTACCCCTGGATCGGCTGCGGCGCATGCAGGAAGTGCCTCGCAGGAAAAGAGAACCTATGCGAGGGGAGACCAGCCTTCTTGGGGTTCATGAAGGACGGCGGCTATGCTGAATACGTATTCGTCCCTGACGCGCGCTATCTCGTGAAGTCCGAAGGAATAGACGCGGCCCAGTCCGCCACCCTCGCATGTTCTGGGTTGACGGCGTTCAGCGCTATCAGGAAGTGCGGCCTCCGCACAGACGACCTTCTACTGGTTGTGGGGGCCGGGGGACTTGGTACGGCCGCCATCCAGATAGCGAAAAAGACCACGGGGGCGAGAATTGCGGTTGCAGACATAGACGACTCTAGGCTAGAGCTTGCCGCCAAGCTAGGAGCAGATCACACCTTCAACTCCGCCAAGATGGAGGCCAAGGATTTCGTTTCTGGAGTGAAAGCACAAAACGGCGGAAGGGGAGCAGATGCAGTTGTTGATTTCGTTGGAAAGCCGGCGACGGTCTCTCTTGGCGTCAGGTTGCTTGGCCACGAGGGGAGGCTGGTCCTTGTCGGGCTGATGGGAGGGGGGCTCCAACTTTCACTTCCCGTGCTCCCTCTCCTTGGGGCTCAGATTTTAGGGAGTTTCACCGGGTCACTGGCCGAACTGGCTGAGCTGGTCCAGTTGGCGAGGAGAGGGGTAGTCGCTCCTGTTGTAACTGCTTCCTACCGTCTTGAGGAGGCAAACGAAGTCCTCTCCAAGCTTGAGCACGGCGAGATTCAAGGGCGCGCCGTCCTGAAGCCGTAGTCGAACCAGCAAGGTCACGACTCAGGCGAACAGCTCCGCTGGCAAAGGCTGATTACATGAATCCGGCTCTGGATTCGAAGACAGCCTGCGACAACCTCTGCATGTCCTTCACCCCTCTCGAAAAGAGCAGAGGGAGGGCCATGGCATCCCTGTAGAACTTCTCGACCCCGAAGTCTCCGAAGTACCCGTAGCCCCCATGGACCTGCAGTGCCTGCTTGGTTGCGCTTCGAGCCAACTGGGTCGACTTGACTCTTGCCATCACTTTGGCGGTCCCCGAGAGACCCTCTCCGTAGATGTAGGTCCGGAGCATCTCTTCCTCAGACTTCAGTGAGGACAGCGAGAATGCAACCGGCTGGTAGTCCTTGAGCGGGTGCTCGAATGTGGTGCGCCCCTTGGAATAGTCGATGGCCTTGGCCACCGCACCAGCGGTGATCCCCAGGGCTATGGCCGCGACTTCGAGGTCCATCCCGTCCAGGGCTCCCTCTAACATTCCCGCTCCGTTTTCTCCGAGGACCTCGAAGTCCCCCGAGTCCACCCTGACAGAGGAGAAGCGGAGCCCTCTGAAGCCGAGTCGGGTCTGATCGTTCACCGGTTCGACTCCGCCCCGGACCAAGAGGAGGGTGCCGGGGGTGCCATTCGCGGTCAGGATGACAAGACCTGCGTCGCTGTTGAGGACGAACTCCTTCACTCCCTTGACGCGCGAGTCGGCGAGGATGACCCCCGTCTGCTCCCTGTACCCTTCGAGGAGGCAGGTGTGAGCCACCGTCGCGTTGACTTTGGCAGAAGCGACGTCCTCGAGGGTCTTCTTCCCCTTTTCCGTAGCCATCGCCAGAGGGGCATACAGCGAGTTGGTGAGAAGGACCCTCACTGCAGCGGACGGCGAGACCCTGGCCAGCTCCTCCAGCACGATCATGTATCCCCGCTCGTCGAGGCCGGTGCCGCCAAGTTCGCTCGGCACATAGGCACCGAGGAACCCCTGGGCGGCCATTGCCGCGATAGTCTCCGGTCGCAGCCCGTCCCGCTCTATCTTCGCCGAGATGCCCTCCAAGTTTTTCTGGGCGAACTCCCTCACGCTGCTTCTGAGCAGCTGGTGCTCCTCGCTGCTCATGCTTTCGCACCCCCCTTCTCTCCGAGAAACTCCTTCATCATTTCCCTGAACATCGTCCTCGCTATTGTCAACTTCTCGACCTCGCTTGTGCCTTCCCAGATCTCCATGATCTTCGCGTCCCTGAAGAACCTCTCCAAGTCCCCCGAGAGCCCCTGAAGGCCGGTGATTTCCATCGCCTTTTCGGTGACCCAGACCGCTGTTTCGGATCCAAAGGCCTTCGCTGAACTCGTCAGCTTCGGGTCTGGGTTGAACTGGAAGAGCCGGGAGGCTGCACTGTACGTCAGCAGTCGGGCCGCCTCGATCCTCATTTCCATCTCTCCGATGGTCATTAGGGTCTCTTCCTTCAGATTCTCCATCCCCTGGGCAAACACGTAGTCGAGGACCCTGTCAAGAGCCCCCTGAGCGATGCCGACAGCCTGTATGGCCGTGTAGATTCTGCTAATGTCGAAGAATGTCATCACATAGTAAAACCCCTTCCCCTCTTCGCCAATGAGGTTCTTGGCCGGGACCTTCACATCGTTCAGCACAATCTCTGCCGTGTTCGTGGCACGGACACCGAGCTTCTCGTGAAGCTTGTTCCTTGTGACTCCCTCGGTGCCTGTCTCGACGATGAACAGGCTCAGACCGTGGTGCCTCTTCTGGGTCTGGGGCGATGTGCGCGTTAGCGTCACCAGAAAGTCAGCCAGCTGGCCGTTAGTGATGAACATCTTCGCTCCGTTGAGGGTGTAATGGTCTCCCGCCTTCGTCGCCGTCGTCTTAATCCCAGCGACGTCGCTCCCCGCAGACGGTTCGGTGACGGCTAGGCCCATCATCGCTTTCCCAGTCGTGACCATTGGCACGTACTTGGCCTTCTGCTCTTCCGTCCCAAAGAGGGTAATGGTCTCTAGGCCGAAGTAGCCCGACACCGCGCAGATTCCTGTCCCTGCGTCAACCCGGCAGAACTCCTCCTGCAGGATGAGGACGGACCAGGGGTTCGAGTAGTCGACGAGCCCGCTGGCGTAAGCCTTCTTCCTCAGTTCTTCAGGGAAGCTCTCTTCCCTATCATATTTCTGGGCGAATTCGGGGGTAATCTCCTTTAGAGCAAACTCCCTCGCCTTCCTCCTCATCTCCTTCAGGTCGTCAGGAAGTTCGAAATCCATCCTTGCCACTTACGAAGGTCGCCTCCGCACTTACTTATTAACAGAGACATAGGCGTGGTCTCTTGCCAACGGGCCCTAATCCACTAAGGCCCGACCGGGGGCTTTAACGCGCGGCTAGAATGGGTCGTTGACAGAAGTCAACCTAACGAGTTTCTTGTTGACGAATTCCGTTATCCCGAGGGAGGAGAGCTCCCTGCCAAATCCGGAATTCTTGATCCCACCGAAAGGCAGCTCGGGCGAGGAGAGCGTTGGGTGATTGACCCAGACCATCCCGCTCTCCACCTGGGCCGCCACTCTCTTCCCACGCTCCCTGTCCTCAGTGAAAACCGCTCCTCCGAGCCCGAAGGGGGTGTCGTTAGCCAGGCGGACTGCGTCGGCGTCATCCTTCGCCCTGAAGAACAGGGCCACCGGCCCGAAGAACTCCTCTCTGTACGCCGGCGAGTCTGGTCTTACGTCCGTGAGAATGGTTGGCTCCAGGAAAGCTCCGGGCCTCTCGATGCGCTTGCCTCCAAGCAGGACCCTGGCTCCGTTCGATACTGCTACACTGATTTGATCCTCGAGGGTCTTCAACTGGCTCTCTGAACTCAGTGGTGGAAGGGTGGTCTCCTGCGCCATGGGGTCGCCGGGTTGCAGCTTCTTGAGCGCGTCTGCGAATCCTGCGAGGAACCTGTCTGCGACCTTTTCCGATACAATGAATCGTTTCGCCGCGGTGCACTGCTGCCCGTCGTTCAGCATGCGACTCCACACAGCCTGTGCCACAGCCTTCTCGATGTTTGCGTCGTCCAGCACTATGAACGGGTCGCTCCCCCCGAGTTCGAGGACGACCTTCTTCAGGCTCTCTCCCGCTTTAGCCGCTATCGCCTTGCCCGCATCCGTGCTTCCCGTCAAGGAGACGCCTGCTATCCGCGGGTCCTCTATGATTCGTCCGACCTTCGAGCTTGTAATCAGGAGGTTGGTGTAGAGCCCTTCGAGTCCCCCGGCCGCCAAGAACAGCTGCTCAATGGCAATCGAAGTCTGCGGAACGTTAGAAGAGTGTTTGACTAAAACCACGTTCCCCGCCATTAGGTTGGGCGCGGCGAACCTCACGACCTGATAGTAGGGGAAGTTCCAGGGCATTACCCCCAACAGCGCCCCGAGGGGCTCGTAGTGGATCTCCGCTTCGCCGTACCTAGCGTCTATTTTCTGAGGCTGTAGAAACTTTTCGCCGTTGGCCGCGTAGTACTCTACTATGCTTGCGCTCAGCTTGAGCTCCCCCACGCTCTCCCTGATTCTCTTCCCCATCTCGAGCGTGGCAATTCCTGCGAGCTCCTGCATCCTGTTCTGCATCTCCTTGGTCACCCGGAAGAGGTACTCAGACCTCTCCCTGAAGCTGGTCCTGCGCCATGACTGGTAGGTGGCGTCGGCCCTGGCGACCAGTTCGTCCACATGTCCGTCGCTAAATTCTTCAAACGTCTTCAACACCTGACTGTTGTATGGGTTAACCGACCTGATGGCCATGGGAATCGGGTGAAAGTAGATGCCTCCGCCAATATTAACAATTCCTTGATTCGTGCCAGCGATTGGAAGAGTAATTAGGCCAGCCCGGAACGGCCGCGCCATGGCGGAAGGGAAAGGTTCGAGTCCAGTCCGATTAGAGGACTTGGATAACTTCGACAAAATTCTGAAGAGTGCCGGGAGCTTTGAGAAGCTCTTCAAGCAAGGGAAGGATTTGGGTCTCAACGTGGAGGAGGAGGTGGAAAGGGTGTTCCGCGCGGACAGTGAGCTGTTCAGGCTTGTGGGATTCAGGGTGCTAAAGATGAGGGGGGGAGTCGCAGAACTGAGGTTCCCCTACAGCAGGGCCATTACGAGGAGGGGAGGGATCGTTCATGGCGGGGTGGTGCTTTACACAATGGACACCGCCTGCGGGATGGCTGTTATGACCGTGAACCCGGGAACAGATCAGCTGAGCCTGGAAATCAATGTCAGCTTCTTGGCACCGCTTAGAAATGGCCCATTCATCGCTAAGGGGGTCGTGATCAGACGAGGGGGCTCTACGGCGGTGGCGGAGGGGGAGTTAAGGGACGCAGACGGACGCCTTTGTGCGAAGGCCCTCGGCACGTTCTACCTGAGTGGAAAGAAATCAAACGAATGATTAATCGAGTCGCAAATAGTCATCCCTGAGCCAGTTCTTGGGACCAGCGTTGGTTGTCAGGCGCGCTGCAGAACCATGGCGAAACCCTGGCCTCCGCCGATGCACAGGGTGGCAAGTCCGTACTTCTTCCCCGTCTCCTGCAGCTGCCTTCCCAGCGTGCCGAGTAACCTAGCTCCAGACGCACCAAGCGGGTGCCCGATGGCGATCGCCCCTCCGTGGATGTTCACTCTTGCCGGATCGATGTGAAGCTGCCGTATGGCGTACAGAGGCACAACGGCGAAGGCCTCGTTGATCTCCCAGATGTCTATGTCGTCCGGCTTCAAGCCTGCCTTTGCGAGGGCCTTCTGCGAAGCCGGGACTGGCCCCTTCCCCATTACGCTGGGATCAACCCCTGCCCACCCCATGGAAACCACCTTGGCCAGGGGTTTCAGCTTGTGCTCAGCCACCTTCTCCTTTGATGTCAGCATCACCATCGCTGCCCCGGCGTTCAGGGGGGATGAGTTCCCTGCAGTCACCAGGCCCCCCGCCTTGAACGACGGCGGGAGCTTGGCCAGGCCCTCCAGGGTGGTGTCCTTTCTGATGCTCTGGTCAACATCTATCACCTTCTCCTCCCCTCCCACCTCCACCTTGATGTCCATCAGCTCAGGCCTGAACCATCCGCTGTCCAGCGCCTTCGATGCTTTCATGTGAGACTCGTAGGAGAACTGGTCCATCTGCTCCCTGGTAATCTCAGCCTCTCCCGCAAGTTTCTCTGCGGTCAGACCCATGGAGTAGCCTATGTTCATCTGGTACTTCATGTACTCTGGCCTGGTCAGGAGCCTCGTGTTCGGGACCAGGGCCGGGTTGTTCCCCATCGGCACGTGGGTGAGGTGCTCAATCCCCCCTGCGAGGACTGCGTCGGAGTTCCCCGTCATTATCTCCATGGATCCATCGGCAGCCGCATTCAAAGAAGATGCGCACTGCCTGTCCACGCCATGGGCGGGGACGGATACGGGAAGCCCAGCCAGCAGGACCGGGTGCCTCCCACCGTAGAGCCAGTTCTCCCCAGTCTGAAGGGCGCACCCCGTGATCACGTCCCCCAGCTCATCAGGGGCGATGGCCGTCCTCTCCAGGAGCTTCCTGATAAGGAGGCCGAGCGCGTGATCCATTCTGATGGAGTTGTAGACATCCCTCTCAGGCTGGGCGGGCCTCGACCGCGAGAAGGGAATCCTCAGATAGTCGGCCACGTATACTTCCCTAAGCTCCGCCATCTCCAATCACTTCCCCTTGAACTCCGGCTTCCGCTTCGCCAGGAACGCTGCCACACCCTCCTTGATGTCCTCTGTGCCGAAGAGAATGCCCTGGGCTTCAGCCTCCATTTCGAGGCCCACGTCTGAGGGGACCTCAGCCCCCTTGTTGAGGAGCCTCTTCGCAAGCATCACTGCCACCGGGGCCTGGCTCTTGGCCAGCTCGGCCGCGTACTTTAGAGCGTACTCGTCCGGGTCTCCTGGCGGGATTAGCTTGGTTGCCAGCCCTATCTCCACCGCCTTCTGCCCGGTGATTCTCTCGCTAGTGAGCACCAGTGATGCAGCCCTGGTGAGGCCTATCAGCCTGGGTATCCTCTGAGTACCCGACCAACCCGGGACGATCCCTCTCGTGACCTCTGGGAATCCCATCTGCACGTCGTCCGTGGCCAGCCTTATGTCGCAGGAGGCAGCAAGCTCGAGGCCGCCTCCGAGGGCGTACCCCTTCATCACCGAGATTGTCAGCTTGGGGAGCTCGGTCAGCCGTCTCATTATCCTCTCCCCTCTTCTGTTGAATTCCATGAAGGCCACTTGGTTGGCGAAGAATTGGCCCAGGTCGGCGCCGGAAGAGAAGATAGTCCCCTCGCCGGTAACCACGACAACCCTGATTTCCGGGTCGCTCCAGACCTCTGTGATTATCCTATCGAGCCCATCGAGGACCTCGCCGTTAATCGTGTTGTACTTTGGCCTGTTCAGGACTATCTTCGCTACACCCCCCTCGAGCCTTTCGAGTAGGATGACGCCGCCTGGCTTCGAAGCCCCTGGGGCGGCGGCCGCCTTGGTTTCGACCTTCGCCTGCGGCGCGGCAGCAGGAGAAAGCCTTCCCTCGATGGCGTCCCTGAGCTTCCCCTCCTGGATGGCGTGCGCCGGGGCGAATATCTTGCAGTCGAACTTGGTTGCGAGCTCGTCTAGTTTCGACTTCACTTCTGCGTTGGTGAGGTCCTTGGCCACAGATATTGGACCGAAGGGCCTGTTCATGCCCAGAACCATCCCCTTTTCCACGTCGTCGGGCTTCGCCACCCCCTCTTCGATCAGCTTCACGGCCTCGTTGATTTCCAGCGCGAACAGGTCCATGGTGGTGACCTTCTCCGTGGGCGTGGCATTGGGAAGCGCCGCCCTGCCAGTGGACCAGTCATAGAACCCCTTGCCAGTCTTCTTCCCGAGCTGGCCCTCTTTTACCATCCGGCCGAAGGTTGTCCCCTTGCCGTACTCTGGGGAGAGCACCCCCGCGAAGTAGCTCAGCTGGTCGGCCGCGATGTCTATGCCTACGTAGTCAGTCAGCTCGTAGGGCCCCATGGGCAGTCCCTGGCTCTTGAAGTATGCGTCGACCTCGGCGGGAGTCGCGACCCCCTTGTCGAGTATCAGGCAGAAGAGGAGAGTGTCTGCTGCGTTGAGCCTGTTCACGATGAAACCGGGGCTGTCCTTGAGCACCTTCACCGCCGTCCTTCCGAGCTTCCCGCAGACTTCAGCCACCTGGTCCTCTACGGCCGGGTCCGTCTTGGCGCCTGGTATCACCTCGACGAGCTTCATGACCATGGGCGGGTTGAAGAAGTGCATCCCCACCATTCTCTCCGGCCTGGGCACGGCCGCCGCCAGGTCTGTGATTTTGATGTTCGAAGTGTTTGACGCGTATATTGCTTCGGGAGAAGCGTGCTCGCCTGCCTCCTTGAACACTGACTTCTTCAGACTGAGGGACTCGGGCACGGCCTCGACGATCATGTCTGCACCTTCGACCGCACTTGCCATGTCCCCGAAGTAGGACAGCCTGGAGAGGGCCGACTTCGCTACGTCCTGGGTTATCTTGCCCCTCTCGACCAGCTTGGCGACGCTAGCGGCGATTCTACCCTTCCCCTTCTCTAGCATGTCGGGGAACTTGTCCATCAGACTGACGTCGAAGCCATTGACTGCGAAGAGCTCGGCGATTCCGTGGCCCATGTCTCCCGCTCCGATTACAGCAACTTTCCTGATCTCCATGGTCTCTGAGTCTCTGGCTCGGCCTCTGCTTCCTTTACGCTTTATGATATGAAAGGAGACAGGAGCACTCCCCTAACCTATGCGGAAATCATTCTCCCCGGGCCGATTCTGGTGCCGAATAACTCGGCGGGGGCAAAGGTTAACTCACTGGAAAGGGTGGTATCCGCGAGGTTACCAGCACATGAAACAGCTTGGAGGGGAATGCTGAGTTGAGCACGCTGTCGCCGACTTCCGCTGACTACGAGATCAAGATAACCGAGGAGCAGGAGGCCTTCAGAAGGGCGGTCAGGGAATTCGCGGAGAAGGAGCTCGGCCCCGTTGCCCAGAAGATCGACAGGGAGAATCAGATGGACATGAAGCTAGTGAGGAGGGCCGCGGACCTCGGCCTCTTCGGCATCCCCTTCCCGGAGCAATACGGGGGTGGCGGCGGGGACGACCTTTCCGTGGTCCTTGCGATGGAAGAGGTCGCCCGGTTCTCAGCGGCCTATGCGGCGGTCGTCGGGGCGACCTACCTAGTGTCCTTCCCCCTCTACCTGTTCGGGAACGAGGAGCAGAAGAAGAAGTACCTTGTCCCAATAGCGAGGGACGGAAAGGTGGCTGCCCACGCCATGACGGAGCCGGGGACGGGCTCCGATGTAGCAGCCATCACCACCACTGCCCAGAAGCAGGGGGACAAGTACGTGATCAACGGCAAGAAGATGTTCATCACCAATGGGGACAAGGCTGACATCTTCCTGATTTTCGCCCGGACGAGCCCCAAGGAGGAAGGGAAGCGGCACCACGGTGTGACAGCATTCATAGCCGAGAAGGGTACGCCCGGGCTGGTCGTCGGGCAGCGCACAGACGTTATCGGACTCAGAGGGGACCAGCCTGTGGAGCTCGTGCTGGAGAACCTAATGGTCCCCGAATCAAACGTCCTGGGGGAGATTGGGAGAGGGGTAAAGCTCGCCCTAACCACCTACGACCATGGCAGGGTCGGGGTTGCAGCCCAGGGGGTCGGCCTCGCCCAGGCGGCCCTGGAGGCGGCCGTGAACTACTCTACCCAGAGGCAGACATTCGACACCTATCTCCTCAGCTACCAGCAGGTCCAGTTCAAGATAGCAGAGATGACGGCGGCGGTCCACGCCGCGAGGCTCCTCACCTACTGGGCGGCCACACTGACAACGAAGGGGAAGGACTTCATCAAGGCATCTTCAATCGCAAAGATAGCGGCAACCGAGGCGGCAGAGAAGAATGCCCATTCCGCCATGCTCATCATGGGGGCCTACGGCGTCTCCACGGACATGAACGTGGAGAGGATTCTGAGGGACTCCCAGATCATCAAGACCTACGAGGGCACCAACGACATCCAGCGCCTGACTATAATGAAAGAAGTCGCCAGAGAGATGGGAGTGGTGGGCTAGGCGCTAGCTCGTCATCGTGGGATACTGAAATACAGGTGAACCCAGCTTTGTCGGAGCGCGTGTTGAGATGAGCAGGGTCGCAGTCGTGGGTATAGGACACAGCAAGTTCGGCAGGCGGACGGACGTGAGCATAGGGGAGCTCGCCTTCGAGTCCATCAAGCAGGCTGTCGACGACGCGGGAGTGGACAGGAAGGACATCAGGAACGTAATCGTAGGGAACATGGGGGGCTGGAGCCAGGAGTCGCTGCCGGCGGTGGTGGTCGACGAGTACGCCGGGCTCAGCGGTGCGGGGACGATGCGGGTAGAAGCCGCCTGCGCGAGCGGGAGTGCTGCCCTGAAGTCCGCCCACGACAGCGTGGCGAGCGGCGACGGGGACCTGGCACTGGCCGTGGGGGTCGAGAAGATGACGGAAGTGGACACCCCAACAGCTGTAGAGCTGATAGGCAGGGCCGGCTCGTACTTCTGGGAGTTCGAAAACTTTGGCATGACCTTCCCTGCCTACTACGCCCTCCATGCGGTGGCCCACATGAACAGGTTCGGAACGACCGAGGAGGACCTGGCCAGGGTCGCGGTGAAGGCACACCACTACGGCGCAATGAACCCCCTGGCGCAGTTCCAGAAGGAGATAACACTCGAAAAGGCCCTCGGCTCTCAGGTCGTAGCGTGGCCACTGAAGCTCTTCGACGCCTGTCCTCTTACAGACGGCTCGGCGGCGGTGGTGCTTGCCTCCGAAGAGGTCGCCAAGAAGCTCACCGACACACCCGTCTGGATCAGGGCGATTGGTTCCTCATCCGACAGCGCGAATCTCGGCAGGAGGGGGACCTATGTCGGCCTCGAGGCAGCGGTCAGGGCTGCCAGGGCGGCCTACTCCTTGGCGAAGGTAAGCCCCGAGGACATAGACGTCGCCACAGCCCACGATTGCTTCACGATCGCTGAGCTGATGGCCTACGAGGATCTAGGCTTCTGCAAGAAGGGTGAAGGCGCCAGGATGATTCGCGAAGGACAGACCGAGATAGGAGGGAGGATACCCGTGAACCTCGACGGCGGGCTCAAGGCGAAGGGACACCCGATTGGGGCCACGGGCGTCTCTATGACCGTGGAGATAACGAAGCAGCTCAGGGGCGAGGCTGGGAAGCATCAGGCTCCAATCAAGAAGGGGGTGGGACTCGTTCACAACATCGGCGGGACCGGGCACTACGCCTACGTAACCATTCTCGGGAGGGATTAGAGGTGTCCGAAGAGCCTATGCTGCACTCGAGAAGGGCACTCACACTGAGGTTCGACCTGCCTGTTTCCAAGACCAGGGAGTTCTGGGATTCCCTCCGGAGCGGAAAGTTCGTTACCACGAGGTGCACGAAATGCGGCAACGTCTCCTTCCCTCCTCAATCCGACTGCCCGAAGTGCATGGGTTCAGAGCACGAATGGGTCGATCTCGGCCGGGAGGCGACACTAGTCACATGTACCTATGCCAGCATCAGGCCACCGAGCTTCGCCAGCAGCGACCCCTACATGATAGTCATCGGTGAGTTTCCAGGTGGTGTGAAGGTCCTCGCCTGGCTCGAGGGGGCCAATCGGGACGAGGTTAAGCTGGGGATGAAGCTCAGGGTCGAGGCGCGCATTAGCAGCGAGGGGAATCCTTTCTACGTTTTCGTGCGACCCTAAAACTCCGTGGGAATTCCCTTCATTACGTCAGCGACGCGGTTGAGCTTGTCTCTGTACATCATGACCTTCGTTATGGAGCCTTTGAACTTGAGCTGCCCCTTGAGCACCGCCGACTGGATGTCCACCTCCCCCTTCTGCACCTTGATCCACGCATCGTATGGTCCTTCGAAGGTGAACTCCGCAGGAGCCCCTAGAGCAGCCTTCTGCAGATTGGTCACGCCGTTGTCCACATTCACGACGTAGTACTGTCCGATGTCGGTCACCCCAAACCCGATGCTCGTCTTGAAGTTCTTTGTGCTTTCCACCCATTTCGCGTCCTGCGCAAGCGCGGTCTGCACTTGCGAGAAGTACTCATCGCTAAGATATTTCGCCATTGGCCGCGGCCGCAGAGGCTCGTCTTTTGAGGTTACCGATGGCTCCGGAGGTCAGGACACTGACCAGTTCTGTCTTGCCCACCTTCAGACTAGGGCCGGTGTCTCGCAAGAGTGGAGCGACCTCGTTCGTCGTCTTCACGATGACCGCCCTCGGGTTCTCCTTGACTGCAATGACCTTCGATGCCGGGTCCCGCCCCCTGATGAGCTCAGAGAATCTGCGCAAATCCTCCTCTGGCAGGTTCGAGCTCGCGAGGAAAAGCACGTAGCGCTTCGACATCTACCCCGCCTTCAACTGCTCGAGGAAGAACTCCCTCGCGTGGCCGTGCATTAGGAAAGCCCGCGGCTTGACCTTCAACCGGATCGCGTCTTCATACCCTGCGGCGATCTCGCCCTTGACCAGCTCCTGCTTGTCGAACCTCAAGAACAGGGACGAGTGCTCGTCGATGAGCTTATCGATGTCCCTGGCGAACTCCTTCCTCAGCCCCCCGGGCATCCTCGCGGTCAGAACCGCGAACGCCTTTGTAGCTTGGTCCCCGTGCAGGTGAATGCCGACCTTTTTGATGCGGTTGCCAAAATGCCCTTCCATCTCTTCGGTTTCGAGAGGCCCATCGACGTCTATCAGTCCTCTCACAGCCGCAATGACGCGTTCACCGTCTTCTGTCGCGTGTAGGAGCAACGAAACGTCTAAGGACTGGATCGTGTTCTTCATCTGAGGTCCATGGGGACGCTGCCACTATAATACCATGGTCCTAGGTCTCCGACAGTCAGCTGTTCTGAGAGGCTCTCGCGGCGCGATGTACCTGCAGGCTGTCCCATGACGACAAAGAACGAACTTCTGGGCGCGACAGAGAGAAGATTAACTACACCCACCCGGAAAGCCCCCTGTCTTGCCGAAGAAACTGACCGTCGAGGACATTCTCTCCGATGAGCTAAAGCGCGAGATGAACATGGACACGAACACCTTCGCCGTCTTGGACGACTGGGACTCGGTCATGCACAGTGTGTACCAGATGCCCATCGAGTTTGCCGGTTATACGAACAAGATCGCTGACATGAAACTGCTCAAGGAAATGGTGAACACTTTGGCGGCCCAGGACTTCGACAACGTCAAGCGGAGCGAAAGCAGGAAAAAGCAGCTCGCCCAGTTCACAAAGACGCTCAGCATGTACTACAACCTCGTCTTCACCAAGGGAAAAAAGAAGGTCGGATACGGCACACTTTTCCATTTTCCGAAGCTCAGGGTAAACCCCGACAGGAGCGGAGGCATTGTCTTGGCTGCGAAGATAGTCGTGAATGGAAAGAAACATGAAGTCACTTTCGAGAGGGGGAAGTTTGACGACTTCCTAGTGGAGGTCATGCCATACGTCAACCTTTTGGGCGACCTCTATCGTCAGACCCGCAAGCTGTAAGCCAACTTGAGGCGCTACATTCTCGGGGTCGAAAGCACGGCCCACACGTTCTCGGCGTCTGTCATGTCATCCGACGGAGATATCCTGTCCAATACGAAGTCTGTATACAAGCCACCCGAGGGGAGCGGAATACATCCTTTCGAGGCCTCCCAGAACCACCTTGTAGCTGCTCCAAAGGTGGTCGCGGACGCGCTCGACATCTCGAGGGTTCCAATGAGCGGGATCTGCGCGGTCGCCTACGCCATGGGGCCGGGGCTTGGGCCCTGTCTACGGGTCGGAGCCGTCGTGGCCCGGACCCTCGCCTCATCGCTCGGGGTCCCGCTTGTCCCGGTAAACCACGCAGTTGGGCACATTGAACTTGGTTGCTTGCTCACCGACTCGAAGGATCCCGTCGTCCTCCTGGTGTCTGGGGGGCACACCATGATTCTGGCCTACTCAAGCAAGAGGTGGCGTGTCCTCGGAGAATCCCTCGACCTGACCTTGGGCCAGCTCCTGGACCAGTTTGGGAGGCACCACGGCCTTGCCTCCCCCTGCGGCGGGGCTATTGAAGAGGCCGCCGCAGCATCCTCCAACTACCTCAGACTCCCCTATTCAGTAAAGGGGAATGACGTCTCGTTCTCCGGACTCCTCACTGCGTCGAAGCTCCTACTGGACGGCGGGAGGTCGTTCTCCGATGTCTCCTATTCAATACAGGAAACTGCATTTGCCATGGTCACCGAGGTCACCGAAAGGGCCCTAGCCTTTACGGGGAAAAAAGAGGTTATGATCGTGGGAGGGGTGGCAGCCAATATGCGTCTCAGCGGTATGATGGGCGACATGGCAGGGCGTCACTCCGCAGTCGTCACCATGTCTCCCCTCGAGTACAGCGGGGACTGCGGGGCGCAAATAGCTTGGACTGGCTGGCTCGCCCACACCTGCGGCATTCAGGTCCCTATCCGCGAGTCGAAGGTCCTGCAGTCGTGGAGGCTCGACCGTGTCGACATTCCATGGCGTAACTGAGCACTCCGGGGGGCGCCTCCTATACAGGGGGGCCGAGGCGGACGTGGTCCTAGGAGATTGGCAGGGGTTAGAGGCTGTGTTCAAGATCAGAAAACCTCTGACCTATCGGCTCCAAGTACTAGACGAAACCATACGCCGACAGAGGACAGTGCACGAGGCAGAGATGATGCATCTCGCGAAGAGAGCGGGGGTCGCCTCTCCATTCCTCTACAACGTCGATATCCAATCCTCCACACTCGTCATGCAATTTGTGAGAGGGGTCCGCATGAAAGACCTTGTGGCATCCCTCTCTGGCACCCAGTTGGATGTAGCGTTCTTTGAGTTTGGCCAGGACGTGGCAAAGCTACATCGCTTCGGGATCATGCACGGTGACCTGACAACAGCGAATGTGGTCAGGAGCGACGGACGACTCGTCTTCATCGACTTTGGTCTTTCTATGCGGACGACAAGACTGGAGGACCACGCGGTCGACCTGAGGCTCATCAAGGAAACACTGGTCGGCGCTCACCCAGACATTTCAGCCAGGGCATTGGATGCCCTGAGCAGAGGATATGCATCGTTGGTCGGCCCGACCCGGTCCCATGCGGTCCTGAAGCAGCTGCAGAACATCGAAAGGAGGGGAAGATACGCCCGGGTCACATGAAATGACCTTCTGGCAGGCAACCTTTATCAGCCCAACTCTCAGGACTCGCCTGAAAGGTTACGGTATGGCGCGCATTCATTCACACAGGCATGGGAAGTCTCACCAGACGAGACCCCCGAGCAGGAGTGTTCCCAACTGGGTCTCGACCAATCCCGACGAAGCAAAGACTGTGGTGCTCAAGCTTGCAAAGGAGGGAGTAACTCCAAGCAGGATAGGGCAGACACTCCGAGACGACTACGGTGTCCCTCTCCTGAAGCCTCTCTTGGGCAAGTCACTTGGCAGGGTTCTCGCGGACGGGAAGGTCGCGCCGAAGGTCCCCCAGGACCTGCAGGACCTTATTGAGCGGGCACAGCGCGTCCAGAAGCACCTTCAGGCTCATAAGAGCGACAGGAAGAACGTTCACTCGCTGGAGCTCGTTGAGGCGAAGATCTACCGCCTATCGAAGTACTACAAGGAGAAGGGAGTTCTGCCGAGCGACTTCAAGTACACGGCTGTCGTCGCCCAGCTGGCGTAGCCAGGAGGCGGGCCTATGGCCGACTTCGAAGGCCTTCTCGCGAGATACAGATCATCGGCTCCTGGCTTGGCGACCATCATTCGGAGCGGCAAGAGGATTCTGATCGTCACCCATATAGACGCGGACGGCCTCTGCAGCGGTTCGATAATGTTCGCGGCCCTCATGAGGAAGGGAGCGAACGCCACCCTGCGCACCACCCCCGACCTGGATCCTAGGACTATCGCCGAACTCAGCGCTCAGAATTTCGATTTCCATGTCTTTACAGACCTCGGGTCTACTCTCGTGGCGGAAATTGAGAAAGCGTTCCATGAGAGATACATCACACTGGACCACCACCAGATTCCGGAGAAGGACGCGAACAATCCTTCGGTGGTGAACGCCTGGCGCTACGGCTTCGACGGGGGCAACGAGGCCTGCTCTTCCGCCATGGCATACTTCTTCGCATCTGCACTCGACCCCATGAACGATGATCTCTCACCTCTCGCAGTTGTGGGAGCCCTGGCGGACAGGCAGGACGCCGGCCCGGGAAGATCGCTCACCGGACTGAACAGAGCTGCGATGGAGGACGCTCAGGCCCGCGGGCTCCTCACGGTTGCGAAGGACCTGATGTTCACCGGAAGGGAAACGAGACCCATCCACGAAGCCATTGCGCTCACCTCCTCACCGTTCCTGAAGGGCCTCACGGGGAGCAAGGACGCCGTCCTTGCCGCCCTCCACCAATCGGGGCTGACGCTGAAGGACGGTGGAACCTGGAGGACGATTTCTTCTCTGTCCCCGGAGGAGAAAATGAAGTTGACCGAGGTGATTGCGAGCACCCTGGGGCCCGCTGATGGCGCAACCGAGACCATAGCGAACCTGGTGGGTGAGACTTACACATTCGAGTTCGAGGATTCCTTTACCCCACTGAGAGACGCCCGGGAGTTCGGGACCCTGCTGAACGCCTGCGGGAGAATGGGGGCGGCGGGAACAGGGGTTTCAATTTGTCTCGGGGAGAGGACTGAGGCTCTGAAAGCCGCGATGAAGACCCTGGCTGACTACAGGTCAGGAATAAACAAGGCCCTCGAGGCGCTGACTTCGGAATCGTCTCGACTGGAGCAGCACGGAATTGTGATCCTTGTCAGGGGGGAGGGGGTCGTAGATGAGAAGCTTCTAGGCCCGGTGATCTCCATTCTTACTTCTTCTCCGGAGTTCAAAGACAAGGTGATCGTCGGGAGCGCCGAGAGCAGGGACTCGGACCTGAAAATATCATCCAGGGTCGGGGACGCCTTCGCCGGGAAGGTAAACCTGGGAGTCATAATGCGCGAGGCAGCCGAAGCCGTCGACGGAGTGGGAGGCGGCCACGCAATGGCGGCAGGTGCCAAGATTCCTTCGTCAAAGGCGGAGTCCTTCTCCAGAACGGTCCTGGAAAGGGTCTCCGTTTGAAGGCGAGGGCAACCCTGACGGTCAGACTATCTGGTGCGGCTCAGAGGAAGGGCCTGTCCGCAGTGCTCGCTCCTGACAACGAGGGTCTCCCTCAAGGAATGCGCCTCTCGATGGCGACCAGGGGGAATGTACTCGAGTTAGTGGTCTCGGCCGGTTCCCCCTCCATATCCCTCTCTACCGTGCTTGCCCTCCTGCGGGACATCACCCTCTTCCAGGAGATATGGCTTTTATCGCGTCAGAGGGGAGGCCGGGTCCAGAGGACTTGACCTAGATTGATGGACGTCAGGGTTGTTCGCGAGAACCCCGATGCCATAGTGGCAAGTCTGAAACGCAGGGGGGCAGCCGACAAGATTTCACTGGTTAATGTTGCGGCCAGGGCGGATTCCGACTGGCGGAGGTACAAGACTGAAGTGGACAGGCTGAGGCACAGGCAGAACGAGTTGACCGCCGAAGTGGCGGCCCTGAAGAAGAAGGGGGCGCCCATCGAAGACAAGCTCAAGGAGGTCAAGGACATTCCCCAGAAAATCAGGGACCTTGAGGCGAAGTCCGTCGAAGCGAGCACGAAGCTGAATGGCGCGCTCATGAGCCTTCCGAATATCCTCCACGAAAGCGTCCCCATGGGTAAGGACGAGAGCGATAGCGTGACCGTCAGGACATGGGGGGAGCACCCTGACTTCGGCTTTCACCCCAAGGACCACATCGACCTGCTTACGGCGCTCGACATGGTGGACATGGAACGGGGAGCGAAAGTCGCGGGGGCGCGCTTCTTCTTTCTGAAGGGGGACGCGGTCAAACTAGAGCACGCCATAATGCAGTTCGCCCTGGACTTCCTGCGCGCCAGAGGGTACACGACCGTCGAGCCACCGTTCATGCTCAACAGGGAATCCTACGAAGGGGTCGTCAATCTCGAGGATTTCGGGCCTGTAATCTACAAGATTGAGGGTGAGAACCTGCACTTAATCGCCACCTCGGAACACCCTCTCGTTTCGATGCACATGGACGAGATACTCGAAACTTCGAAGCTCCCCATCAAGTATTGCGGCTTTAGCCCCTGCTTCAGGGTGGAGGCCGGGGCCCACGGGAAGGACACCAAGGGCATATTCCGCGTGCACCAGTTCTACAAAGTGGAGCAGGTGGTATTCAGCAAACCCGAGCAGAGCTGGAAGATTCACGAAGAGCTCATCGGGAACGCTGAGGAGATTTACAGGGCTCTGGGGATACCGCACAGAGTTATCGTCCTCTGCAGCGGGGACACTGGCTTCATGTCAGCGAAGACCTACGACCTTGAAGCCTGGCTCCCCGGCCAGGGCAAGTACAGGGAGATGGCCTCGGCAAGCAACATAACGGACTTCCAGTCTAGACGTCTCCGAATCCGCTACCGCGAGAAACAGAGCGACCCCACCGTTCTGGTGCACACTCTGAACTCAACGGCGGTTGTCACCAGGACTCTCGTGGCGACGGTTGAGAACTTCCAGCAAAGAGACGGCTCCGTGAAGATCCCAAAGGCGCTCGCCCCCTACATGGACGGAATCACTGCCCTGCAGAAGCGCTGAGGTTAAATGCCCGCGCCGAACGGGGCGCCTTCACTTGCCTAAGAAAGTAGCAAAGGTGCGGGACAAGTGGAAGCTGAAGCAGTGGGTCACAGTCACAGCATCGCCATCGTTCGGCAACGCCCCGATAGCGCGCATTCCACTTACAGATGTCCAGAAGCCCGAGGGGAGGGTCATAGAGACCACCCTCTACGACATCCTGAAGCAGGATCCTCAACACTACGCGTTCAAGCTCTTCTTCCAGGTCGACAGGGTCGAGGGGGAGACAGCCTACACGGTGTTCAAGGGGCACGAGTACTCCCGGGAGTTCCTCAGGAGTCTCATACGACGGGGCTCCTCCATGTCAGACTTCATCCGCGACTACACGACCAGGGATGGGTACGTTGTAAGGGTCTACTGCACCGCACTCTCTCAGGGAAAGATGAACAGCTCCAAGAAGCACGACCTGAGACTCATCATGGACACAGTGATTAGGGGGAAGGCGGCCAGCATGAACTACGAGGGCTTCGTCCTGGAGCTGGTCCTGCAGAAAGTCGCCTCTGACGTATACAACGAGGCCAAGAAGGTTACACACCTTCGGCATGTGGGGGTGAGGAAGAGCAAGCTGATCTCCCGGCCTGAGCCGAGGAAGACAGAGCCTCTAGCCCCTCTTGCCGCTTGAGACTATCTTCACGATGTCCCTATTCTTGAGCACGTGGTCCGAGCCAAGCCTCTTTCCAGTCCTCGCATCGACGGCGTAGAGGAACGTGTCGGCCAGCTCGCTGTGCACCGTTCTGGCCAGGTCTATGGCCGTGGACCCGCCCTTCATAACGAATGCATCGGGGAGAACGCGACCGTCCTTGTCCGACAGCCGTGCCTCGTCCTCTACAGGGAATACTACTATCGCGCTCAGCAGGTCGAAGAACGCTTGGTTGATGGCGTCCTGGACTCCGGTCCCTCCGTAGACCTTCATCACCTTCTCTTCTACCATCCTAAGTGCGTTGCTCTGGGCCGGGGTGAGCTTCTGCGAATCCTTGACGCTGAAATTCTGATCCCCGGGCGTGTACTCCACTAGCCCGTGTACCGCTGCTTTTCTCAGAAGCAGCTCCGCCTCAGACGCGCACGGGACGATTCTCCTCCCAGTCTTGCGCAGGGCTTCTATGTTCGCCGAGGAAGAGGGGAGGTCAGCCTTGTTCGCCGCGACGAGAGACGGCTTCGTGAGCTTCCTTGTCTCCACCACGAATTGCATTATCTGGTCGTCTGTCCAGGCCGTCGGCTTCTCCGTCCTGAGGTGCAGACGAAGCACTACCTGCTCGACGTCTCCGAAGGTGACGGAGAGGCCCGAGAGCCTATCTGCCAAGTGTTCAACTATCTTCCCCCCCGTCTGCTCTAGGGACCGTACCGCCTTCTCCCAGTCTTTCTTGATGATGCCAAACATCCACAGGTCAAACTCGTGCTCGACCATGGCTATGTCCCCGACCGGATCATGTGTACCCGGCGGGACCTTCCTCCCCTCGATGTCCGTCGAGCCCGAAGCATCGACAACCTGAATCAAAGCGTCTGCTTGCCTCACGTCGTCCAGGAACTGGTTACCAAGGCCCTTCCCCTTCGAAGCGCCTTCGACCAAGCCCGCGACGTCTACTATTTTCACTGGGATGAGTCTGATACCATTCACGCAGGCCGAGTTCCTCGGGTTGTCAGTGACCCCCATCTCCCTGCAAACGCACTGCGTCTTGAGGTGGGCAACCCCTATGTTCGGTTGGATTGTCGTGAAGGGGTAGTCTGCGATGGGGACGTCTTTCAGTGTTGCCGCAGCAAAAAATGTCGATTTCCCGACATTAGGTTTGCCGACGACTCCCACGAGCACGACCCGCCCAAAATTCAGGCCCGTTATAACCGTCTCATTGGGCGATTCCACCGTTGGTCAGGATTTGTGTCATCGGCGGAGGTTCAGCGGGCGGAGAAGCGGCCTTTGAGGCCGGCCTCCGAGGGGCCGAAGTCACTATCGTCGAGCGAAAGACAGACCAAGATCCGCCCTGGAAGTCTTGGCCAGAATTGATCTCCCAATCTCCCGCGAGAGGGGGACTCTTCAAGGGTGCGAGGAAATCATCCATGAATGTGCTCACGGCGGAGGTAAGGGGGGCAGGGCAGAGCTTCGTGACCCTCCCCAACGGCGTCAGGCTCCGATTTGATTCCTTAATCGTAGCTACTGGCAGCCGATTCAAACCCGTCTCGTTACTTGGGGCTCGGAAGCCCGGAGTGTTCATCTTGGACGGAGCAGAGAAATACGAAGAGCTAGGCCGCACCTGTCCTTCCATTGACGAAGCTGTCGTCGCAGGGGAGGGGTACCGAGGGCTCGAGGTGGCTGACAGGCTGTGCAGCTTCGGGATCAAAGTCCTCCTCATGATTTCATGCTGGCAGCATGCGGCTCCTGCCCCGGGGGTTGTCGACGTGATTGAAGACGCTGCCCGAGAGAGGGGTATCGAAATCCAGCGAGGGACAGTGTCGAAGGTGGTCGGGAACGGCAGGGTCGAAGCCGTAGTGGTCTGTGGTTCCGTCATCCCCTGTGACACCCTCATAGTTGCCCCGCTTCGTATGCCCAATCCTGTCCGCTCCTCGCTGAGGCTTGGACAGACCGGCGCAATCGAGGTCGACGGGACCATGAGGACGAGCGAGCCTTCCACTTTCGCTGCCGGTGGGTGCGCAGAGCTGAAGAGTAGCATCCTGGGTTCAGGTACCCTCGCTGCGGAACCGTCCCTTTCAGGAAGAATCGCCGGCTCGAACTCCGCTGGTTCGACACACTCGATTGGATGGGAGAAAGTAGACCAGCTGCGCGTATTCGGACTCGGGTGGTCTCGAATAGGAAGGCGAGGGGGCGCTCCCGCGGCATTCGGGAATAAAGCGGAAACAGTCAGCCGGCGCTGGGGGACCTACCTCAGCCTGCGTTATCATGCATGAGAGATTCAGTGAAAGAGTGGTCGGAGTGGAGTCGATTCAACCATCAACGTCCTCCCCCGCGGGGCTTCCGCCAGTTGCGGTTGGTGTCACCCTTGAGGCCCTTGCCTATGGATTAGGTTCAAGTGATATATCGCAGATTTCGGAGACCGCTAGGCTGGGGCTGAGAGATTGGCGAAAGTCCTGATCTGTGATCACGTTGAGGTAGAGAACCTCGCCCTGGGGGCGGGCGTGGTTGTCGACTACAACCCCACAATAACGAAGGAAGAGCTCCTAGCCGTAGCAGGGGAATACGACGCATTCATCGTCCGGAGCAGGACGAAGATCGACCGCGCCGTCCTGGACAAGGCGACAAGGCTGAAGCTCGTTGCCAGGCCTGGCACAGGACTGGACAACATAGACGTGGAATACGCGAAGTCAAAGGGGATCACGGTCGTCAACAGCCCGGAATCCCTGGTCGAAGCCGTTGCGGAGCACGTCGTGCTGTTGATGCTAGCCCTCAGCAGGAAATTGGTAGTGGCAGACGTCGGAACTAGGGCAGGGAAGTGGGAGAAGAACGCACTAATGGGGAAGGAGCTG
>CAYPSJ010000033.1:0-16636 GCA_964413565.1 uncultured Nitrosopumilales archaeon
GCGTTCGGGAAGCCCATAGGTCTCGCCGCGCGGGTAGAAATAGGGAGTACTGTCCTCGAGCTGAGCCTCAAGTCAGAGAACTTCGAGAAAGGGAAGGACGCCATGAAGGCCGCATCGACGAAGCTGCCCATGAAGACGAGAGTAGAAATCGTCAAGCTGGAACATGCCGTGGCGCCGGCCCAAGCCAGCGCATAGAGACGGGCGCAAAACTGGTTTCATGCAGCGCGATATCAAAGAGCCCCCAAGAGGCGGGAGCCGTTTCCTCGACCAGAAGTATATAACGGGGCCGCGCAGGTCGGGCTTAACCGAGGCATTCGGAGGTTAGTTCTGTGACTGTCAGAATTGATGAGAAGAAGGTCTTCGACATAATCGAGGCCAAGAAACCCAAGGTGGTTCTGGTGAACGCGCCTGGAGGGCTGCTCAGGCAGACCAAAGAACTCATGGAGAGAGTGAAGGAAAAGTACGGCGTCACCGGGATTCTCTCGGGAGACAGCTGCTTCGGCGTATGCGACACGGTTGATGAAGATGTTGAGAAGCTCCAGGCCGACCTGGCGCTGCACATAGGACACAACGCGGCCGTGACCGAGGTGGGGAACTACACCTACCTCGTAGATGCCATAGACGATGTGGAATTTGGGGAAGTGGTCGACACAGCAGCCAAGGTCCTGGCCCCATACAAGCGCATAGGGCTCGCCACCTTCAGCCAGCACCTGCAACAGCTCAAGCCGGTTAAGGAGAGGCTGGAGTCGAAGGGGTTCAAGGTGTTGTTAGGGAGAGGGAACGACCTGATGCTCGAAGGACAGGTTTTCGGCTGTGACTTCTCCACGTCCTATCCGATTCGCGAGCAAGTGGACGCCTTCGCCTTCCTCGGCGAAAGCGAGTTCCATGCAGTAGGCCTTGCCCTGGCCACAGGGAAACCGACTTTCATGCTCGACCCGTACATGAACGAGGTGACCGACATGAAACAGGCGGCCGAGGAGAGGAAGAAGAGAGCAATTCTCGCCGTGTATAAGGCTCTTGACGCCCGAGTTTTCGGCGTCATTACGGGTCTCAAGGAGGGACAGAAGATGCTCGGAAGGAGCAGGTGGATTACGAAGCGGCTCGAGATGAGCGGGAGGAAGGTGATTCAACTTGCTATGCAGGATGTGACGGCGGAGCGCCTTGCCCCCCACAGGGAGATAGAGGCATTCATACAGACAGCATGCCCGAGGATATCGGTCGACGGGTTCACTTTCGACAGACCCGTTCTTTCAATACCTCAAGCGGATGCTTTAGTGGCGCTTATTGAGGGGAGGGAGCCGGGGGAGTTCCTCGAGAGGCCGAAATGGATTGAGCTCACGGTGGGGCTGATTAAGAAATGAAGGACAACAAAGCGAAAGCTGTGGACGTACTGCCCGGGGACAAGCTTGCTGTGTCAGAGGAGTTTCTGCCGGGCCCGAACACGTATGACGACTCTGGGCTCATCAGGGCCTTGAGGGTCGGCTCCGTCTTCAAGGACGCAAAGAACATGGAAATATCGGTCAAGCCGGCGGCCAAGCCTGAAATAATCAAGGTGGACGATTGGATGACCGGCCAGATTGAGACGGTCCAGGCAAACTCCGCCAACGTCCACATCTACTTCCTCAATGGGAAACCGACGTACAAGGACTTCTCGGGGATGCTGACGCTCAGAGGGCTGTCTGGGGGCGGCCGGGGCGTCCGCCGGACGACCCCCGTCAAGACCGGTGACATCGTGAGATGCAGGGTCTTCAGCCTTGTAAACGGGATAATCCACCTGACAATCGACGAGCCAGACATGGGCGTCGTCTATGCCCTTTGCGGCAACTGTGGCAAGCTCCTTTTGAGGGGAAGCGCCACCCGGGCAAAGTGTGACGAGTGCGGGAACGTGGAAGAGAGGAAGCTGGCCAGGGACTTCGGGACTACCCCAATCGAGCCTTGAGACAGGCCTGTTGAAACGCCCGAATTGAAAGGAATCTTCACATCAGTTTAATAACAAGAATCCAAGGGGCGGTCAGGCAAATTGCAGGTCCAGACAACCACAGAGGATGAGAAGGGCCTGACGGTCGAGATCACAGGAGAAGACTATTCGCTGGCTGAGATCGTCCACCACGAGCTCCTTGAGGAGAAGAGCGTAACCTTCGCAGGCGTGCTCCCTCCACATCCCTTGATCAAGAAGCTTGTTCTGAAGGTGAGGGCTCAGCGCATAAAGCCTGAGAAGGCGTTTTCCAACAGCGTAGAGCGAGCAATGGAGACCACCCAAGAGCTCCTCGACGGGGTGAAGAAAGCACTGGGCGGTGGGTCTGCCTGAGCCTGAAATTCTGCCCGAAGTGCGGCACGCGCCTTAAGCTCAAGCAGATTAAGGGAGCGAAGGATGTCACCATTACGCTCGTCTGCGACAACTGCGGATATACCAGCAAGCCTCCGACTCAGACGGTCAAGCAGTCGACCGAGGAGGAGCTCTCCAACACTCCTCAGATCAAGGTCGTAGGAGACAAGGAAGCGAAGCTCAGCTCCCTTCCGACAACGAAGATCGAGTGCCCAAAGTGCGGACACAGCGAGGCATTCTGGTGGTTCCTGCAGACGAGGAGTGGGGACGAACCCCCTACCCAGTTCTACAGATGCGCGAAGTGCAACCACACGTGGAGATCATACTCTTGAGGGATTTGTTTACGCAACAGCCTCAAAGAGTCTGACGCTCTTTCCCACGGTGTCCGGGCTCCACGGGCTGGAATACCTCCCTCGTTCTCCTGAACTTCGCCATAGCATCAAAATACTGGTCGGCCTTCTCTCCCCTCAGGTATCCTTTCGCTATCCACGGCAGAATTGCGTCCCTCACTCTATACACCCCTGAAACTGATGTGCCCCATTCATGCCCTCCACTTCCACAGGACCCTCTTCTTCTTACATCTGGCCTGACGTTCGAATCCCATCCTGGAGAATTAGCCATAACTTCGACGGATTTCTTGTCACACATCCTAAAGGCGGACACCAAACGCGGAGTAGGCGTCTTCCGTTTCCAGCCTATCATTGTGCAGACTGTGGTTCCGTCCCCCCTGAATATGCCGGCAGCGAGCACGTCCAGAAGTTCATCCATCTCTGAGTTCCTTTGTTGCGAGCACATCTTTAACACAATTTAGCATGCTTTGGTAAAAAGTCGTGCGCGAACTACCCGTATCATTGGAGGGGAGCAACCTGAAACTGATTGTTGCCGAACCGTGAACGAATAACAGAACCTGTCGATGGCGGAGCTACAGCTAGGCGCCAGTTGATTCGCCTAGCTCTTCGAGGAAACTCTTCATCTTCCAGAAAGTGTCTAGGAACTCCAGACCCCTCGGTGTGACGCCGTAGGATGTTCCTTCGTCGTCCACTGACCTGTTAGCCAGCCCGTAAGAGCAAAGTCTTTCGACTATAATCTTCAGCCTGTCGACCGGGACCCCGACGCCATAGGAAAGCCTAGTGACTCTTGCCCCTTCCGGATAATGCGTGATGACTTCTAAGACTTCGGCATACAGATCAGTCTTCGACCTTTTCGAGTCCCTGCGCCCCATGCCTAGCTGTGCCTCACTCCGTCCATCCTAGAATGGAAAGCCAGGAAGCATCTCCACCTTCCTCAGAGGTCTCTCGAGGTGGACGCCATCCGAGACATCGGCCTCTCTTGTGTAGAGGACCTCGACCGCCATGCTCCCACTCTGCATCCTGACCGTCTCAGCATAGACGTTCTTGGCCTGAGAATACCTGTCTATCCTGACATCCATGCCATACACGTCGTCCACTTTCGTCATCCGTCCGATCGAACGCCAGTTCGATACCTGCGCCCAGAATCCTCCGAGGTCCAATCCTTTGCCAACCTCGACGACATCTCCAATCAGGGGGCCCTTGACCCGTGAGCCGGTGCCCACTGCAATCTCTTTGGCCTTCAATCCTCGGTCAGTCTCCACCTCGCCTCCAAGGTCAGCTCGTCCGGATGAAGCGACTTCGGCGGCCACCAGTCTCCCGCCTACAGCAAGGGCCCCACATTCGACTTCATTCGTCGTTTCCATAGACCCGAACACCTCGAGTTTATCCTCGACCTTGAGTACGCCCTCGACCTCGAGCTTCCCGTTGACTTTGAGGCTCTCCGCCTCCAGATTACCGCTCGCCCTGGCTACTCCGTTGACCTCCATGGTCTTGCAGTAGCCGTCTCCTTCTAACTCGACCTTGCCGAGTGCTCTCAACCTTCTCCCCCTGCTCCCCGCAGGGAGGGTGAGGTGGCCGAAGACGTGGAAGTCCCCATAGCTCAGTTTACCTCTTGTCCTGAAATGCCCGCGCACCTGAATCGCTTCCCTTATGTTCCCTCCGCCGATGTCTGTGTGGCCGCCGACGCGCAGGTTTGCGATGTTGACCTGTCCGTCCACCTGCATATGGCCCCCCACGTCCACGTCCTCGGCCTCCAATGTACCGTCTGTCTCCATGTGACCCCCGATACGCACTCGTTTGGAAGTGATACTCTTTGATTTCAGGTGACCGCCTATGTCGACCCTCTCGGCGGTTATGTTGCCATTGACTTCGGCCGATGCGTCAATCTCAAGCTCCCCCTGGACAAGCAGGCTCCCTGTGACCTTAACGTCGCCATGAGCTGGCCCGGGGCCAAAACCTTTCCCTGCCACCCTCATCTGGCCGCATTCGAAGTCGCAGGCGATGTTGACTGGGCCATCGAAATAGGCGCCTCCTGTTACCACCACCCTGTTGCCCGATTCGGCGAGGATCTTGGCGTTACTCCCCACCTTGAGGTCTCCCTCAATCTTCCCGAGTCTGGCTGTAGAGCCCGTGGCAATGGTGGCGTCGGGCATTGTCTGTTACATCCCCCCTCGGATGTATAAGGTCCGCTCACTCTCTGTTAGTAGCACAGACTTCATTCCATTCTCAAACCTCTGTTGGAGGCGTAGATGCCTAGCAGGGTGCAAACTGCCGCGAAGGAGAGGAGGTATACCAAGTCGAATGTGACCGTAGACAGAACCCCTCCGCTTAGCGCGCCCTGAACTATCAGGTATCTTATCACATCAGCTGCCTTCGAAATCGGATTAATCCCTGCGATGGTGCTCAGCCAGCCCGGCATCGAGGCTGTAGGAAGGAGAGCGCTGCTTGCGAAGAGCAGCGGCAGGCCCAGGGTGCTCCCGATGGCGGCCAGAGTCTCGAACTTCCTGGCCCTTACGGAAAGCATCATGAAAAGCCAGAGGAACCCCACCGAAAGGAGAATCAGCGCCGTGAAGATCCCCAGGAGATTCGCCACGCCGAAACCACTTGCAAATACCAGCCCGCCAGGAAGAATGAGCGCAACGACCAGAAGTATCGCGGAGAGCACGACCCCCTTCAAAATGCTCGACAGGAGTAGCGAGAAGGTTATCGCAGTCCTGGAAATCGGCGCCACCAACAGCTTGTTGAGATAACCCAAGGATCTGTCAGTGACCAGCGGGCCGCCGGCCCACATGGCCCACGTCACGACCAAGAAACAGAGCATCCCCGCCGTGAGGAAGGTGATATAGTTGGGAGCGCCACCGAATGTTGACTGAAGTATCTGGGTCTTAATGGCACCACTCCCTGGAAATGAAGGTATCATGCTTGTAGGGTTGAATGCGTTACCGAAGAGTACGAGCCAAAGGACTGGCTGGACCAGCGAGGCGAAGAGCCACGCCGGGGACCTGAACCACTTTTTCAGGTCTCGGACCATCAGTTCTTTGGTCTCCGACATCAATTTCTGGCCCTCTCCGCTCTTGCCATTGCGATGAGGGAGTCAGCGTTGTCAACCACTTCGTCCCTGATCAATCTGCCAGTTACGTTGAGGAAGACCTGATCTAAGCTCGACCTTGTAAGACGAACGTCCTTGACTTCGAGGCCGAGTTCCCACAGCCCAACCGAGATCTCCTGAAGAGACTTTCCACTGTTTTCCATCCTGAGAGAATACACGCTGCCTTTCCTGCTGACCTCGGTCACTCCCTCCATTGAGGAGAACTTGGCCGAAATGTCTGGCCCCTCAGGCAATTCGACTTCAAGAATGTCACGGCCCAGGCTCGACTTCAGAGCATTTGGCGAATCGAGCGCCTTGATCCGGCCGTGATCGATGATTGCCACTCTTCCGCAGAGAGAATCTGCCTCTTCCAAGTAGTGCGTGGTCATGAATATAGTCACTTTTCTATCCCTGTTGATGCCCTTGATGTAGTCCCACATCGCCGTTCTTGTCTGGATATCCAAACCAAGCGTCGGCTCGTCGAGAAAGAGGACCTTCGGCTCATGAATCAACCCTACAATCAGTTCAAGACGCTTCCTCATGCCCCCTGAATAGGTCCGTGTGAGTCTCCCTGCAGCTCCATCCAATCCCACAAGACCGATCAGCTCGTCGGCCTTCCGCTTGATCTCCTCGTCTGGAACCTTGTAGAGCCGGGCGCTGAGGACGAGGTTTTCCATGCCGGTAAGATCGCCGTCAACCGCCGCATCCTGAGGGACCAGCCCTATGTTCCTCCTTACGCCGTCCTGCTGGGTCCTTACGTCGTACCCTCCCACGTTGCATCTCCCATCAGTGATACTTGCGAGGGTCGTGAGCATCTTAATTGTGGTAGTCTTGCCGGCGCCGTTGGGCCCCAGGAACCCGAAGATTTCTCCCTCGCTGACTGAAAAAGAGACTTGGTTCACGGCCCTGGTGGATGGAGGATAGACCTTGGTCAGGCCCCTCGCTTCGATTATCGTGTTCATCTTTACGTCAGACGAAGCGACCGCTGGTTCGAATAAATAGTCAGTGCACTTGAAGTGGTCACTTGATGTTACTTCGGGCGTACGCTCAAACATCGTCTCTGGTGTAGACTTCCACCGCTTCGCCCCCCGCAATCAGGATGTCAGCGCTTGCGGCAGGGATTGAGGCGACGTCGTCTGCTTCGTAAGGCCCGTATCGCCTCATGTCCAGCCCCACGAGCTCGTTGACGTGCTTGACGAACCTCACGGTGATGCTCCTCTGAGACTCGCTGAGATGGGCGAACTCGACGAAGGAGGGCTGACCCGAAGCGATGGCGTCGACGAGTGTTTGGAAACGCCTCTGGAACTTCTGCTCTGCCGAGCAGACGTACCTTTCCTCTGGAAGGAGCTGCAAGAGGGCGTTCTGCTGCATGGCCTTCCTTGTCCTGAGCCGAAGTAGCTGCCTCACCATCGACTCGATCATTCTCGATTGGGTTGCGATAAGGTGGACGGACACATCCGAGGCACCCGAGCTCGCCGACCTCTTTAGCTTCTGGTTGTAGGCTGAGAGGCGGGAGTAGAAGTCGCCGGGGAGCGGGAGAAGCGAATCAGATGCGGACTCGGAATCAAGCCTCCTCTTCAAGTATTCAAGGGTGGTTTCAACCATTTACACTTCGACCTCCCCGAGACCCCGGGTTAATATCGAGACTGCCGCGTAGGAAGGCAGCTCAACTATCTCTGGCTTCGGGAAAGGGCCGAAGTCCTTGTGCTTCATCCTGAACCTTGGGTAAAACTCTACCTTGACCCTGACCTGCCTGTCACTTAGTACCACCGGGTCCTCCTGTGGGTCGAAGCTCTCCACCGATTCTATCCTTCTCTTCAGCATCCCTGTGTCTCCGTGAAGGGTTCCTGATAGTCTGAAAACGCGGTGGATGTCAGTCGTGACCGAGGAGTCAACCATTGCACGTTGCGACGATATCGCCTCGGACACAAGCTTCTGAAGAGTGCCGGCGTAGTCTTGTCTTCGTTCGTCAACATACCCGGTGATTCTCCTTGTCCACCCCGCCCCCTGAGCTCCGGTTGGCGGCCTGCGCCTAAGGGACGACGCCAGCGTCTGGTTCGGGGGAAGACCCGACCCTCGCACGTACTCGGCGATTTCACCTCTGGCCGCTTGGTCAAGTGGGTCGAACCTCTTGTCGAAAACGTGCAGGTGGTAGCCTCTGTTGCCGGAAAAATAGAGCCGGATTAGTTTGCGTTCTACACTGAAGTCATTCACAAGGAAGCCGATGACTCGCAAGGAATGGTCTTTGGCAGCGTCCAGACACGTCTCGCACTTGCCGTGGAACTCCACTACTGGGCCCCCGCATTTCGTGCACTTCTCGGGACGAGGAAGCTTCCCCGACGCGTGGCATTTCTCGCAATACCATAGGTCATGACCCCTCTTGCAAGGGGTTGGGATGTCGGTCGCGTCTATGTCAAGAATAAGCTCGGCCCCCAGCCACCCCTTCTCCTCGATTGGTCTAGTGGGATATTCATATCGAGCGTTCGAGCAGTAGACCGACGAAGGGGACTGCTTCAGGATCTCGGCCAGCGCTTCTCCCTTGGTCCTGAAGGAGAGGTGCCTAATCATGCCTCCACCAAATGGGATGTAGCCGAACTCCCTAGCTTCGGGGTCGTCGGGTACCTCTATCTTGTCGGCTCCATGGAAATAGTACTCGCGATAGGCGGTCTTGAGCCACGCCTTTGTGCCGTCGTTCATTTTTCGCCCGTTTCCCAGGCAACGTGCAGATAAGGCATCCGCCACTCCTTGGTCGTTAAGAAGGACGGGCAACTATCGTGCGGCTTGAGGGTTCCGCTAGAAGCCTACCTCTCTATGAAGGGAGCCAAGGTCTATTCGCTTGTGGTTGGAGTCCCCTTCTCTCCCTTGGACATCGACCTTGGCCACCTCGCAAGAGGCGAGTGGAACGCGCTCACCGACAGGTTCCGTGTCTGGTTCTTTCCCAAAGAAGATGGGAGCGACAGCCAGCCTACATGCTACGTGATGATTCGCAAATTCGATCCGCAGGTCGGGGTCTTGTTGTACGGGCACGTAGTGATAAACACCGACGAGAAGCCGGGCACTGAGAATCCGCGGAGTTTCACGGTCGGCATCATGAGCAATGATGAGGTCAGGGCGCGATTCATGCTCAACTCGATGCTCGACATCCCGCCTTCGTTTCACAGAAGGAGCGAAATCAGGCTCATAGAACGTAGGTGGCGGAGCGACCCTGACGCTGTGATGAGGTTCCTGGCGAATATCCATTCCACTATTACCCAGATGGCTCCGAGTCCGAGCGGTAAGGTCTACACGCTGAAGTTCGAGCCGCCTCCTGGAGTGATGGGGGAGCTCAAGCGCGGCATGGGCGCCTGGTGGTAGGAACAAAACGCAGTTTCAGAGATGTGCCTGAGACCCCATATCTTCCCGGCCAAGGCTTATTATCAGTCTTTGAAGAGCCTGCGGCCGTTTGTTTCTAGCTAAAACAGCGACCGCAAACGAATGGAAGGCGATTGCAGCCGCCGTCAAGACTCTCGTGGAGGAAGCGACGTTCGAAGCAAACAACGAAGGTCTGACTTTCAGGGCGATGGACCCATCTCATGTGGCTCTCGTGGACTTGACCATGCCGAACTCGAGCTTTGCCTCGTTCGAATGTGACAAACCGTACAAGTTCAGCGTACGCGTGGAGGATCTGGTGAAGCTCGTCGGAAGATCGGATGCGAAGGACAGCATTGAGATCTCCAGTACCGAAGAGGACGCAATAGCTGTCAAGCTCAGCAACGGGTACAAACGCGAGTTCACAATTCATCTAATTGAGAGCACGGCTGGTTCTGCGCCGCTTCCTAAGCTTGAATTCGATACGAAGGCCTCGCTCACCAAGACCATCCTAGAGAAAGTGCTGGGGGACATCTCTGTCGTGTCGGATCAGGTAACAATCCAAGCGTCCAAGGAGAAGCTCACTCTCTCGGGGAAGTCAGATGTCGGGAAAGCGGAAATAGGATTGGCCAGTAATGATGCCGACGTCTTAGAGTTCAAGACTGCGGGAGAAAGCAGGGCCACATACTCCATAGATTACGTGGCAGGAATTCTGAAGGCCCTTGGAGGTGTGACCGACACGGTGCAACTCGAGTTCAGCACGAAGAAACCCTTGCGTTTAGAGATGAAATTGAATGACCAAGGAGCGAAGCTCTGGTACTTCTTGGCTCCTCGTGTCAGCGACTAGGTCGTCGCACAAGTCCACTAAAGCGTCCGCTCCCTCAACCAGTACGATTGACTCGAACTAGCCCAGACGATTTGGAAATCTGGAATCCGTAAATATCTCAGAGGGAACCAAATTTCGTCGCAAGCGTGAACGGAGAATGTAAGGTCCTGGTGTGTCTTCTCCTGTTGCCGCTCTTGATTCAGCCGTCTGCTTCGTCAAGCCCGAGACCGACTTCGGCTTCGCCGTCTTCTTCGCAGTTCCCGTTCATACTGCCCCCCGACTATTTTACGTACTTCCCTATCGATGCGTTTGTGAACACGACCATTGTCCACTACTCTCTCACAAGCAACACGAGCGTCTCGACGGCGTTCATGACATCGGCTCAGTTCCAAGATTTCAACAACAGCAATGGATTGCTGTCTAACTCGATAATTAATCAAAACGGAACCGAAAGCGACCAAACTCTGCGAGTGACCGTTGGCTCATATTATGTCCTCGTGTACGCGTATGGCGGAACCGCTAACGCGAGCCTCGATTTGATTGTCTTCCCGAACAACCCGCTCAGCTTTGGTCCATTGCCACCCCCAGAACCATCTGGGATAGCCTCCTATGGTCTCACGAACCAGTCCGGCGTAGACGCGCCGTACGCAATCGCCTCAACAGATGTGATCGGGGTGGCTTCAATCTCTTCAATCAACGCCTACAACTCCACGGCGACGTCGGTAGGTCAGAACCCGTCCGGTGCCACTCTCCAGCTCAACTCGGTACTCGTGGTCGACGAAAAAGGAGGAGGGACCCAAGCCTACTGGTGCCAGAACACTCCTGATTTCGTGACATCGGCATCGCAGGTAGCTCTAGCGGACAACGTCTGGAACTACAGCGCCAGCGGCTTCCTTTCGAATGATTCCATCACGTCAGAGGGGGGAGGCGGTTACGTTTCCACCTTCCAGCAAAACGGAACCACCGAGTACTACTATGCCTATGAAGAGAGCAACTCCTCCTACTCGCTCCCGCTAGGTTTGGTGTTGCTCATCAACGCCACCGCAGAGCCTGGGACGGGAGTCCTAGTCCAGTTTGGAGCGTGGTTGAGCGGTAGCACCCCGGGGCCCAGCACTAACACTGACTGGTTCGACAACGTCACAATTCACGACCCCACTGCCGATGGAGCCTACTTCTTCACGGCAGGTAACTACACCACACCCCTCGGGACATTCTACGACACGGAGCTGGTCTTCGGGGGCGAGGGCGGTGGAGAGGCGACCAATTTCACGCAGCTCGGGGCAAACCTCGGTCTATTCTATGCCAACAGCACAAGCGATAGGATGAACGCGTTCCCATCATACTTCAGTTTTGGTCAGGACACCGCCGAGGCCGCCGACAACGTGATGGTGAGATATCTTGGGAATGGAACCGCGATGTTGTCCATCGGCACACCTAGCTACGGTTATCTGGGCACGGCTTCGGGGGGTTTCTCCCTCGCATATGTGGAAAACGCCCTTGGGATTACCGGCTCACCGACCAACAAGTCGTCGTCCTCGACCACTGAAGGCAGCAGCTCAACGACAGCCGCAACCAATTCTGCTTCGAGCACGGGCAGTGGGGTACCTGTCTTCCCGTTTCAAGTGGTGGTTATCGCTATGTTCGTAGTTCTGGTCTTGTTCTCGTATCTGGTCGTAAGAAGGGACGTGATTGCGAGGAACCGTCGACGATAACGGCGCGGTAGTCAATGTTGAGATTGGCATGGCCGCTTAGGTCTACTGGCTCGTAATTGGACAGGGCATCCCTGTACAAGACCGTTGCCCGATCGATGAGTCGGCGTGTATGGCCCCGAGATTTGGCAGGCTTGGTCAGACCAAGCTTAAAAGCACGAGCGAAAACGGGGGCAAACCGCTTCGTGGGAGAGATGAAGTTTCCAAAAGAGATTCGCCGGAATTGCCCTTGGTGCGGGAAACATACGGTGCATTCCGTAGCCCTCTACAAGAGGGGGAAGGAGCGTGCAGGCTCCTGGGGCGCCCGGAGGCAGGCCGGCAGAAAGCGTGGTTACGGAGGGCAGAAGTTCCCTGAATTGATTCGCACAGCCAAGACTACCAAAAAGGCGACCCTGAGGTTAAAGTGCAAGGAGTGCAATCGCGAGATGATGACTTATGGTATTCGGTTGAGGAAGGCGGAGATTGCGGCATGAAACGCGAGCGCGAGCCTATCCCGAAGACCAGAAGTACGTTCATTCTTGTCAAGTGCCCTGACTGCGGGGAAGAGAGGATTCTCTTCTCCAACTCGGCGAAGCACATCGGGTGCAGGGGATGCGGCAGGAAGCTTGCTGAGAGCAGGGGCGGCAAGTCCGTGGTTCTCGCCACCTTCGTGAAGCGTCTGGGCTAAACGCCAAATACCACACATAGGTGGCGCATCTAAGATGAGCGTAGAGAGGCCGCTCCCTGAACCAGGCGAGGTGGTCGTATGCACCGTCAGAGAAATCACTTCCCACGGCATCTACGTCAACCTTGACCAGTATGACGGGACCAATGGCTTCCTCCATGTGTCTGAAATCTCCACAGGGTGGGTAAGGAACATCGACAGGGTGGCCAAGGTGTCGCAGAAGCTCATCCTGAAGGTTATCAGAGTCAACAAGGCGAGGAGAGAGATCGACCTCTCGCTCAGGCAGGTAACCAACGAAGAACGCAGGGCCAAGGTGATCGAATGGAAGCGGGAGGAGAGAGCCGTGGCCATCATTGAAGCCGTGAAGAAGAAGCTTGGCTTCGACGATGTTCACGAGAAGCAATTAGGGCAGAAGCTCGAGAACGAGTTCGGTAGCCTCTATGTCGCCCTGGAAACGGCTGCCCGGAAGGGGGAGAAGGCTCTGGCACCTCTGGCCCTTCCGGAAAAGGAGGCGAAGGCCGTTGCTGAAATCGCGTCGGAGAAAATCGTTCCTCCGAGGTACGAGGTTGGCGCGCTGGTGGAGGTGTCGTCCAAGTCCCCCGAAGGAATCGAGCAGGTCAAGAAGACGTTGATGGCAGCCGCCAGCGCTCCGTCCGCTGAAGTCCATATCACATATGCTGGTGCTCCCCATTACAGAGTGAGAATAACCGCTGATGACTACAAGCAGGCTGAGAAGGCGCTTGACGGGGTGCTGGAGAGAATCAAGGATGGCCTAGGCAAGCATGACGCCTTCAGCTTCAAGCGGGAGATATCGAGGAAGTACGGCGGCTCCTCTTGAAGAGCCTCATGCTGAGGTGCACCCACTGCGGCAGGTACACCCTTTCGGAGACGTGCCCCGGCTGCGGAGGGAAGGCGGTTACGGTTCATCCGGCAAGGTACTCCCCTGACGACAAGTATGCTAGATACAGAAGCCCGATGGCCTACGGGAGTGACTCTCAGTAGACTACCTGATAGAGAAGTATCGTGTTGAAGCATTGAAGTGCTGAGTCACCTGGACAGGGGGATTCATTATTCTCTGCAGCAGCTAGGCTCGGCGAGACATAAGCCAGCTTGAACGGCCCCGTGCTGTTTGGCCCGAAAATGTAGCTACTCGGATAGGTGAACGCCTCTATTGGCGGGGCCCCATTGGAGCCGTAGGTGTACGAAGTCGCAAACTGTATCGAACTCTGGCCATTCGATGTGACGGAGTACAGGTACCCGGCACGCTGGAACGGAAGGAGTTGACCAAACAGACTGTTCGACATGGCATAGGGCGTGAGGTTGAAGTCGTCGATAGTGGTGCAGGCTTGGCCGGCGGACGTCAGCTCGTTGGGGCTGGTGCCCGGGCACTCGAGATACTTCGACTCTGTGAGGTTGCCGATGCGGATGAACCACTGCTTCTTGCTCTCGTCTCCCCCTCCTGCGGTGAAACCTCCTGAACCGGGGACCTGAAGGACGTAGTAGCAAGTAGAGCCTGATGTCCCACATGTGCTGCCCGACGGAACACTGTAGGGGAAGATGCTGCCTGTGATGAATATGGCCACGTAGGCAGGCCTGTAGCAGGAAGTGGAGTTGACGGGCGTGCAGCCTGGGATGTACGCCATCTCCTTCGCCATTGCGGCCGACTGGGTCGCGTTGGACATGAGCAACTGTCCCACTTGGGAGATTCTAGTGCTGTTCAGCGTCGCGTTGTCGACGACTGTGGTCCTGTTGCCCATCACAGCGAACCAGTAGCCGTAGTCCCACCAGGAGATGATAATGGAGTTGGTGGGCGTGTTCTGCCGCACCCACGAAAGGGTCTGAATCCAGTCGCCGAAGGGCGAACGGGAGTAGATGGTGGCACCGTTGACAATGCTCACACCTGTGTCAGCAGGGCTGTTGTTGCAGAATAGCTGCCCAGAATAGGTGCACTGGACTGGGTTAGGAATCCAGTAGGACCCGGCGGGGAGGGCGATGAGCGCGATTACTGCTATGGAGAAGACGACCTTCATCTCGTTTCTGGAAGTCGGGGTCTGCTTCGCCTTCTTCACCAGTGGTGTGATACTAGGCTTCACGATGGCATAGGCTAGCTCGGCGAACCCAATCCCACCAAGAACGCCGAGGGCTATTGACGAGTAGACAAGGAGACGTGAGAAGGCCGCGGAGAAGTAGAGGCCTGTGAGCCCGAACACGAGGGCGTAGATCATGGAGATTCCTTTGCGCCTGAACGCCACAAAGGCCCCGGCCATGCCAAAGCAGAGTATGATTGCGTAGGAGGTGAAGTAGTCGGCCCCCGTGGGGACTGACTGTTCTGCCACCGACTGGACGAGCGGGTTGGAAACGCGTGCCCAGGGAGCAATAACTGTCAGGTACCTCAATGTGAGACCTCCCACCAAGCCGAAGCTTAGAACTGCCAGCCCGGCCAGTGCGAAGCCGAGGAGAAACTTGAACATGGTTGACTTGTACTCGGTGGGTTTGGTCCACGTCTTCGCCCACTGACCCACCAGGGTGAATAGCATACCGCCAATGAGGACCAACCCGACTGGATTGGTGACTATGGCGACACCTGGCCTCGGGAAGATGGAGCTGACGAAGAGAGTGAATGCTGTGAAGGAGATTACGGCAGGCGTGTAACCCGCGAGATCGAGGTTAAGGAATGGAAGAAGAACGAAGATTAGTCCGAAAGCTGCGGCGAAATAGTCTCCTCCGCCCCAGGCGGTTTGGGAATATCCAATCAGAAAGCCCCCCAGCGCGCCCCGAAGAATCCTGCTGCGGGAAGTCCTCTCTTTGTCGAAGACGGTCAGCATCAGATAGCTCGCCGTAACGAAAAGTAGAATCGCAAGCGGCTCGGACTTGAACCACCCTAGGTTGCCTCTCTCGATGAGCGGTGGGGAGACGGCGAACATCAGCGCGGCGAAGAGGCCAGCGGCGTCGCCAGCTATCTTCTTCACTAAGAAATAGAACGCGATACACGAGAGCGCTCCGAGGAAGACAGGAAGAATCACGAGCCAATCGTAGAGGGTGATTTGGACCCCGAAGACGTTGTGAATCAGCAGGTAAGTCATTGCGCCGAAGACCTGAAGCCCGCCCTGGGAGGTCGCCGCGACGTTCCTTCCGACAGGGTACCAGGTGGTAATGTCGTGCCAGTAGAAATACCCCTGCATGTTGTGGCAGGCGGTATAGACCGTCGGGCCGCAGTTTGCCGGGTTGGCGAACAGGGCGTTCCAGAGCCCCTGAGACTGGGCGAGATTGACGATGTGCTGGGCTGCATAGTAGTCGTAGTAGGGGTCGAACTCGTTCAGGAAGTACCCGTACCTCGCGGCGTAGGACCTAATCAGGACGGCGATTGTGAATACTATGGAGAGTACCATAGTCGCCATGAGTGCCCTGCGCGATACCTCAGGTCTGTGTATCCGAGACCTTAGGGTGTCCAGTAGACCCAATTCTGGACGTCGAGTTTCATCGGGACATTTAAAGCGTGCTTTTTAGTTCTTCAGAAGAGTGCTCAGGTGAGCGGCGTACCCCTTGGCGTCGAGGAGCCCTTTTCTCTCGGTAGCCAGGTTCGAGGGCTTCACCTCCACAAGCCACCCCTCGTCGTAGGGAGATTTGTTAACGAGCTCCGGATGAGAGTCGAGCTCATTGTTCACCCTAGCCACAATTCCTGAAATCGGGGAGTAGACTTCGGAGACCGCCTTGATGGACTCCACGGTCCCCATTGTCTTCGCCTGCTCAACCCTGTCATTCACCTTCGGCGACGTGACGTAGACGACATCATTCAGCGTCTTTGCGGCATAGTCTGTGATGCCGATTCTGACCACCCCGCCCTCCTCCTTCGCCCACTCGTGCTCCTTCGTGTACATCAGCCCTTCCGGAATATGGTAGCCTTGGAGGTCCATCGGGGAACGGCGCCCTGCGGCGGACTAATTATTCTTCTGTCTTTTCCAGCCATAGAGCTGCTCGTCATAGAAGGGGGGCTTTGTGACCGTGGCTCCCTGCCGGGAGTCCCTGACATTCACGCTGACCTTCGTGCCGAACCCGGAGTTGTCGTAAGTGACGCGGCAGAGGGCGATGCCCTTCTTGATTATCGGAGAGAAGCCGCCGCTGGTCACGGTCCCAACTGAACCCGAAGCCCCTTCGATTTCGAAGCCGTGCCTTGGGATACCCACGTCCAGGAGGAGCCCCCTGCGGATTGACTGGGGGTGCTGCTGCGCGGCGGCTTCGACGATGGCCTTCGAACCGACGAAGCCCGTCTTCCCCGCTGAGATCACCCAGGACAGGTCGGCCTGGTAGGGGTCGGTGCTCTGGTC
>CAYPSJ010000034.1:0-15805 GCA_964413565.1 uncultured Nitrosopumilales archaeon
CATCAACGTCATCGTAGGCGTTCTGCTGCAGGAACCCAATCTGAATCATGCGGGCGACGTCCAGGATTAGCTTCTCCTCGTCGGGGAGCGCCTCGGGCCCAAGTAACCTGACAATCTCCTTGAGTGCATCTTCGCGCTGCAGGATGCCGTAGGCATCGGCCCTCAACTTTGCCCAGTCCCTGTCGACTCTCTCCGACCACCACTTGCTGACGGACTCAACATAGCCAGAGTATGAGCTCATCCAGTTGATGGAGGGGTAGTGCCTAGAATAGGCGAGCCTTGCATCCAGGGCCCAGAAGTTCTTGACGAAGCGTATGGTCTGGGAAGTGACCGGCTCGGTGAAGTCGCCGCCGGCGGGAGAGACCGCCCCGATCAGCGTGATTGACCCGGTCCTCTGTGGCGTGCCGAGTATATCGGCGCGTCCTGCCCTCTCATAGAACTCGGCGAGCCTAGAGGCGAGGTAGGATGGGTAGCCTTCCTCCGCTGGCATCTCCTCCAGTCTGCCGCTGATTTCTCGCAGCGCCTCAGCCCACCTGCTCGTGGAGTCGGCCACGAGCACCGTGTCGTATCCCATGTCACGGTAGTATTCGGCCATGGTTACGCCTGTGTAGATGCTTGCTTCCCTTGCAGCGACCGGCATGTTGCTTACGTTTGCGATCAGGATAGTTCTTTCCATTAGCGGGCGGCCGCTCTGGGGGTCTATGAGCTCGGGGAATTCGACGAGCACTTCTGTCATCTCGTTGCCGCGCTCGCCGCACCCTATGTGAAAGACCACCTTGGCGTCTGCCCACTTCGCAACGCTGTGCAGAGTGACCGTCTTCCCGGTCCCGAAGGCTCCGGGGATTGCGCCCGTGCCCCCCTTTGACATTGGAAAGAACGAGTCTAGGACCCTCTGACCGGTGAGCAGGGGGATCTCAGGGTCGAGCCTTTCCCTGATCGGCCTCGGAGCCCTGACGGGCCACCTGTGGTAGAGCATCAGTTCCTGCGTCTTCCCCGATTTGTCCTCCACGGTGACCACGACTTCATCCACTCGATATTTCCCTTCCTTGGAGGCATCCTTCACTTTGGACTTCGGTGTCGTCGGGGGAGCAAGAATTCTGTGCTCTATGAGTGGTGTCTCCTGGACGGTCCCCAGAATCGTTCCTGCCTCGATGTCGTCCCCCGTCTTCAGGGTAGGGACGAACTCCCACTGCTTGTCAAAGGGAATTGAGTTGGCAGAGACGCCCCTGGTGATGAAAGCGCCGGCCTTGCTTGCGATTACATCCAAGGGCCTCTGGAGGCCGTCGTAAATCGTTCCTATCATGCCGGGGCCAAGGCTCGTCGACAGAGGCTGCCCGGTTCCGATGACTGGCTCGCCTGGTCTCAGGCCGCTGGTCGACTCGTAGACCTGGACGAACGCTATGTCTCCAGTCAGCTTGATGACCTCGCCGACAAGCTTCTCTTCACCGACTTGGGTCACCTCGTACATCTTCGAGGCTGCCATGCCAGAGGCTTTTACGGCAGGGCCTGAAATCCACTCGATTTTTCCCTTGGCTGGCAAAACGGAACCTGCTCGACCGCCAAATTTGGCGGCCTTATAACGTTTAGAGGAGAGCGTTTGTTTTTCCTTGTTTCACTCGGCGCCCGTAAGTATCGCGGCGACCGACTTCCTGAGGGTAGGCCTCATCCTTTCGAGCCTTGCCTCGAAGGTGTTGTCGAACCTTACCGTCCCGTCGGGAGTGGTCAGGATCACGCCCCCCATGGTGTCGATTTCCCCGTCGTCCAGGGAGAGCTTGGCCTTATCCCCGAGCTTCCTGATGGCAGAGGAGACAGCCTTCCTGTCTTTCGAGGCGCAAGACACTTTGGCTCGGGGGCCGATGACGTCGAGCCCTTCAGAAATCAGGGAGGCTAGTGCCTTCTCCTGAGAAGCACCGGACACCTCTGAAATCTGATTTGCTGCCATGTCGAAAGCCGCGTTGACAGCCTTCTCGAGAGACCGAAGCTGTGCGTTCCTGGCGTCCAGCTCGGCGGCCCCAATTATCTGCCTCCTTGCGGCCTCTGCCTGCTTCTCGCTCGCTTCGAGAATTTTGCCGACCGCTTCTCTTGTTTCTTTCCTCACCGCTTCTATCCTGGCGAGGGTCTCGGAACGCCCTGCCTCCAGGTCCGCCAGCACTTCGGTTTCGAACTCGCCTGAGACCTTCTCGAGAGTGTCAGAGGCTGCTTTGCTCATTCCCTCACACTCCGAGTATTGCTCTCAGCATCGCCCTGTACTCCACTTTCTCCTTCTTGCTCCCTGGGCCAGGGCCTTCGTAGATTAGTGGAATCGCTCTCTTCGCCCTTAATTGGGTGAGCTGGTCTGCGATGGGTTTTGCTACCTCGTCGCTCACCATTATCAGTCCAACGGTAGGGTCCTTGGAAAGATTTTCGATCTTCTCGAGGGCAGCGGGTGCGCTAGCGACGTACTCCCCGCTCACGCCTGAGAGGACGAACCCGGTGACGAACGCCTTCCCTCCGACTGCGACTACTTTCATTTCGATTCACCCAACAATCTGGACGCTGCCAACTCTGCGGCCTCTGCCTCATGGCGGGAGATAGAAACCTCGAACGCCTTCAGCTCCGATTCCCCCTCTTCTTTGATACTCTTCGCCTGCGCCTCGGCTTCGGCCTTCGCCTGTGCCACGCGCCCAGCAGCAATCTCTGTCGCCTGTGCAATGGCAGTGCTTCTTGCAGCTTCTGCCCAGTCCAAGGCGTCTTTCATGGCTCTCCTCTTCGCCTCTGAGACTTCAGCCTTCGCCGCATCGAGAGCGGATTCGAATTCGACGAGCGCCTTTACGGTTTGTTCGATGGCGGAGGGCAAGACGAACTTTTTCGTCTGCGCCGGATTTGTGTAATTAAACGTTAGGCAGGGAAGAAGCGATATGAAGGGATGGGGCGGTCGCGGCCGAGAGTTCTCTGTTCGCAAGCCTGAGCCTGTTGACCTCGCTCAGCTCGAAGGGGAAGACGACCCACCTGTCCACGACCTCCAAGTGGTAATCGGGCTCGAATTTGGTCCAGGGCTTCTTGAACAGAACGGCCACTTCCAAGAGCTTTGGGCCCTGCCCTGACAGGTACTCCTCCACCACCTTCATGGTGTCACCCTGATCTACCAAATCATCCACAATCAGAACGCTCTTGCCCGCGATCACCTCAGTCAGAGTCGAAAGGATCTTTGGGGTCCCCCGTTCGCCGATTCCGACGTATGATTTCACATTGATGAAGTCAATCCTGACATTCAGGCGGTCAGAGACCACCATTGCTACCGGCATGCCCCCGCGCGCGACCCCGATAACCAGGTCGAACCTCTTCCCACTGGAGTGCACCTTTTCGGCCAGGGCTTCGGCCAAGTTCCCGTATTCGGGCCAGCTCACGTACCTGTACTCGGCCATTGACCCGAGGGTAGCCTTTTCGTAGATAACCGTTCCATGGCTGCTTCGCATCGGGGTGTGAATTGAGCGTGTATGTGCAACCCCTGGAGCCTTCAAATCGCAAGCCCGCTCAGTAGACATCGGTTAGGGACAAGCAACATGAATAGGAGTTATAGGCGGGGCTTCAGAGAGGTGTACGTCGGTTCTTGCCAGACAAACTCGTAGTAATTGCGCTAGGAGGCAACGCCCTCCTTCAGAGAAAACAGAAGGGGACGTTCGAGGACCAGTACAGCAACGTCGAGAGAACCGCGACGAAGATAGCGGACCTCATTGAGCAAGGATATAGGGTCGTTTTGACTCATGGTAACGGACCCCAGGTCGGGGCCACACTACTGAGACATGATGCGGCGAAGAACATTGTGCCGCCGTTTCCGCTTGACGCATGTGGTGCTGAAACGCAGGGCTTCATAGGTTACATGATTCAGCAGGCCCTGAGGAACGAGTTGAAGTCGAGGGGTTTGGACAAGTATGTCGTGACGGTAATCACTAGGGTGACCGTGGACAAAAACGACCCGGCCTTCGAGCATCCGACCAAGCCAGTGGGCCCGTTCTACACAAAGCAGGAGGCGGACGACTTGGCGAAGCGCATTTCAGGTGTCACGATCAAGGAGGACGCGGGTCGCGGGTATCGGCGTGTTGTTCCCTCTCCCGATCCGAAGGTGATTGCGGAGAGATTCGCGATTCGGACGTTGGTCGATGCAGGGTTTGTTGTGGTCTCGACCGGAGGCGGCGGCATCCCCATAGTAGAGGAAGGGACGAAAGCGAGAGGGGTCGAAGCAGTAATCGACAAGGACCTGGCAGGGCAGCGACTGGCGACGCTAATAGGCGCAAACATACTCGTGATACTCACCGATGTGGATGGCGCCTACGTCCACTACGGGACTCCAGAGCAGGAGCTGCTCACAGAGGTGAGCGCGGGGAAGCTTCAGGCCTACCTCAACGAAGGTCAGTTCTCTGCGGGGAGCATGGCGCCGAAGGTGACCGCTGCCATCCGTTTCGTCGAGAACGGAGGGGATCAGGCCATAATCGCAGCGCTAGACAAGCTGATTGAGGCCCTGAAGGGCGAGACCGGGACACACGTCGTCGGTCCGAGGGCTTGATCCTGCCAGTTGGCCAAGCCTAGCTCCATCCTCTTCGAGGACGCCATCATAGTTACCATGGACCCTCGCCGGAGGGTGATAGAGGGGGGTTCAATCTTGGTGGAGGGAAACATGATTGCCGAAATCAGGGGGCCAGCGGGCGGGCGAGCAGAGAAGGCCGAGGAGAAAATCTCCGCGAAGGGCATGGCAGTCATACCCGGGCTGATCGATGCGCATGTCCACTTGGCTCAGAGCCTTCTCAGGGGGTGCGCCGACGATCTTTCCCTGGTGGAGTGGCTCAGGCAGAGGGTCTGGCCCATCCAGGGGTGCTTCACAGAGGAGGATGGCAGAGTGAGCGCAGAGCTTTCCATGCTCGAAATGATAAGGAGCGGGACCACTTCCTTCGTCGGGGTGGATGTGGTCTCCCGTTACGGGTTCGACGGTATTGGAAAATCGGTGGTCAAGGCGGGCATGAGAGGGGCTTTGGCGAAGACCATCATGGACAGCCCTGGCTATGGTAGGAAGGGGACCATAATGCCGGCCGGGCTGGTGGAAGAAAAGGAAGCTTGCATTAAAGAGGCCAAGTCGATGGTCAAGAAGTGGAATGGAATCAAGGGAGGCCTGGTAAAGACCTGGCTCGCTCCGAGGTCGCTCGGAGGGTGCAGCCGGGAGCTGTACGAGGAAGTCGCGGATCTGGCGGAGGAGCAGAAGACGAGGGTCACAATGCACCTGGCGGAGGTGAAAGAGGATGTGAGATACGCGAAGCAAAACTTTGGGATGACACCCTTCGAGTTCATCGAGGAGGCGGGACTGGCGGGACAGGGGTCTCTCTTTGCCCACATGGTCTGGCTCACGGACGGCGATATTGGGAGGGTGGCGGAGACGAAGGCGAACGTGGCCCACTGTCCATCCTCCAACCTGAAACTCGCTTCTGGCATCCCGAGGATACCCGAGATGCTTGAAGCTGGAGCGAACGTTGGGCTCGGGTGCGACGGAGCCCCCTGCAACAACTCGTACGACATGATCAGGGAGATGAAGATCGCTGCCGTGATTCAGAAGGGGCGGCTGCTCGACCCCCTGACCATGCCGGCCACGACAGTCCTCGAGATGGCCACAGTCAGGGGCGCCAAAGCCATGGGCATGGGGTCCGAGATAGGATCTATTGAGGTGGGCAAGAAAGCAGACCTGGTTCTCATAGACCTGAAGAAGCCGCACCTCACCCCATTCCGGGACGTTGTATCGAACATCGTGTATTCCGCCATGGGGAGCGACGTGGACACCGTTATGGCGGACGGGAAGCTCCTTCTGCGGCATGGGAAGGCGCTTACACTAGACGAGGAGAGAATTGTAGGTGAAGCGCAGCGACGCCAGGACGAGCTTATCTCTAGGTCAGGAGTCAGGGCCTAGGGAGCCCCTGCCGTTGGATTTCCTTGTAAGGAACGCCAGAATCATCACGGGCTCGGAATCATTCGAGTCAAGCATAGGAGTGGAAGGGGGCTCCATAGTCTCCATCTCGCCGAATCTCGAGCCGTCGGGAGCGCGGGTCTATGACGCGAGGGGCAAAATCGTCATCCCTGGAGGAATCGACGCTCACACACACATGGAACTCCGGGTCACAGGCACCACGTCCGCCGACGACTTTTACTCGGGGACCGTGGCCGCAGCCTGCGGCGGAATAACTGCCATAGTCGATTTCGTGGACCCCCAGCCTGGCCAGACCCTCCTAGACGCGCTGGCAGACTACAGGAGCAGGGCCGATCGCAAGGTGGCAATCGACTACGGTCTCCATATGATGTTCAAGGGACAGAATCTCCCAGAGATTGACAGGATACCCGAGGTGGTCCGTAAGGGGGTGCCGAGCTTCAAGGTCTACACCGCCTACAAGAAGAGGGGGTTGATGCTGGAAGACGCCGACATCTCGAGGGTGATGGAGAGGGTCGCCGGCGCCGGCGGGCTCGTCGCCATCCACGCCGAGAGCGAGTTGATCATCCAACGGCTAATCGAGAAGAACCTAGTAGCGGGGAACACGGGCGCGAGGTACCACGCCCTGAGCAGGCCCGCTTCAGCCGAAGCCGAAGCCATCTCAAGGGTCACTCGACTGGCCAAGGCGGCCTCCGCGAGGATCTACGTCGTCCACCTTTCGAGCAGGGCAGGAAAGGGGGAAGTCGAGAATGCCCGGCGCAGGGGGACAGACGTATTCGCGGAGACCTGTCCGCACTACCTCGTTCTGACGGACGAGGTCTACGAGAGAAAGGACGGGAGGAACTTCGTCATGTCGCCAGCCCTGAAGAAGCCTGAGGACCGAGCAGCCCTGTGGGAGGGCCTTGCGCCAGGCGGGGTCATCGAAACGGTGGGGAGCGACCACTGCCCATTCACGAGCGCCGAGAAGGATTGGGGGGAGGAGGACTTCACAAAGATTCCAAACGGGGTTCCGGGCACCGAGGCGATAATCCCGCTGCTCTACTCCGAGGGAGTAAGGAAGGGGAGAATCTCGATGTTCGACCTGGTCAGGGTCACGTCGGGGGCGCCCGCGATGCGCTTCGGCCTGTCCCCATCAAAGGGGTCCATCTCGGTCGGCTCGGATGCAGATTTCGTCGTCATCGACCCCGCCAGACGGGTAAGGATGACTGCCGATGTGATGCACTCGAGGATCGACTACAGCATATACGACAACATTACGACAGAGGGATATCCCGTCTTGACGGTAAGTAGGGGGGAAGTGGTAATGGAGGACGGGGAGTTCGTCGGAAGCAGAGGTCGAGGGAGGTTCGTGCGGAGGCGTGCGGCCTCCTAGGTCATCGCCCGCCTTTCTTGGGCCTCTGATGGCGGTAGTCCATTCCCAGGGGCTCTACGGCCCCGGTGGGTGAGGAACCGAGCCGCTGCCAAAGGCGGTCCATTGCCTTTAGGACCTTCGCTTCCGCCTTCCGGACATCGAGAGTGAGCAGCTTCCTGTTCTTCATGACGACCTGACCATCCACGATGGCGTCCCTGACGTCAGGCCCTCTTAGGCTGTTGACTATGTAGCCATAGATCGAGCCCGAATAGGGGGTGGCGGTGAAGGTGGGCCGCACCACGATGATGTCCGCCCTCTTCCCGACCTCGATCGACCCGAGGGAAGTCAGCCCGTATGCCTTCGCACCGTTGACCGTGCACATCTCCACCACTTCCTGTGGGGAAGGCCTGTTAGGGTTCCTGCGCACAACCCTCTGGAGGAGGAAGCTCGCCCTCATGTTCTCAAACATGTCGAATACGTACCCGTCGTTGCCGAGGCCCACGTTGACCCTGTTGTCCAGCATCTCCACCAGTGAGGCAGCACCCACTGCGTTCAGCATGTTGCTCATGGAGTTGTGGGCAACGCTGGTCGAGCTCCTGGCAATCAGCTCAATCTCCCTCTCATTGAGGTGGACGCAGTGCGCCAGGACGGCCCTGGGGGATAGAAGGCCCTTTTCTTGCAGCCTTTCGACGCTCCTCTTGCCGTATCTCTCCATGTTATGGTAGCTATCGTTGGGTCCCTCGGAAACGTGAATCGTGATGGGGACCCTATGCTCGCGGCTTGCTGCTACCCCGCGCGAAATCAGGTCGTCTGAGACGGTAAAGGATGCGTGGAGGCTTATCATGCCAATTGCTCTCCCCTTGTCCCTCTTCTGAATGAATCTCAGGTTCTCCTCCAGTCCCCTTCTTCCTTCGTCAGCGCTCCTCCTCTCCGTCGACTCGAAAGAGACGAGACCACGAAGGCCAACCTCGTTGGATGCATTCGCGATTTGGTCAAGGGACCCTTCGATGGCGTTGGGGGCGGAGTAGGTGTCTGCGTAGCACGTCGTCCCATTCATCAGCGACTCGATGCCAGCGGCTAGTGTCGTCGCATATGCGTCGTCGTTCGTGAGCTTTTCGTCGACTGGCCACCATACCCGCTGGAGAATCTGAAGGAAGTCAGATGGCGGCTCTATGTTCAGGGCAGCACCCCTCAGTGCGATGCCGTACAAGTGAGTGTGACTGCAGATGAGCCCGGGCATGACGATGCAGCCCCTAGCGTCTACGACCTCGTCTGCGCCGAATCCCTTCGCCACGTCCTCGAGCCGACCTACCGCAACTATCTTGCCATCAACTACGCCCACTCCAGCATCTTCGATTACTCTGCGCTTTTGATCCATAGAGAGGGCGACCCCCCCTTTCACTAGGAGCTTCGTCGACATTTCGCCTACGCCAGGGACTCGACAGCGTACTCGATGTTATGGCTCAGAAGGAGAAGGAGCGGGGAACTGCAACCGGCGGCCATGTATTCCTTGATCTTCCTCTCGCAGTCGGCAGGCGAGCCCGAGGCAGTTATGAGTTGCACTACTTCGTCAGGGACAATCTCAGCCGCTTTCTCGATTCCTCCCGGCCTCGCAGGCCAGCCCCCCATACGCTCCTGCACCTCCCTGATCAGGTCCTCGCTGACTCCGCTCGCTTTCGCTATGTGCGGCTGCTGCCCGATTGTCATCGTGACGTGGCTCTTGGCCAGCTTCACCGCCTTATCGGCGTCCTCGTCCATCGAGCATGCAATGAGCTGGGGAGAGTCAATCTCCCTTGGGTTCCTTTGCGTCTTCTCCGCCCCGCGCCTGATGCTCTCCCATGCCTTTTCGTTATACTTCGGTGAAACGAGGTAGTTCAACAGAACACCATCGGCAATTTCTCCAGCAAGCTCGAGCATCTGAAATCCAGTGCCCCCGATGTAGATGGGCACGTTCCTCGGTCTTGCCCCCGTCCCGTGAAGCGTGTCGAGCTTGACTCCGTCCATTTTCACGAACTCTCCCTGGAACGTGACTTCTTCCGCCTTGAAGAGGCTCCTGATTACTTGGACGTACTCCCTCATGCACTGCAGGGGCTTTGTCCTGTCTATGCCTACCTTCTTGGCAAGGGGGTCCCACCAGGCGCCAAGTCCTAGGATTGCCCTCCCTGCGGAAAGCTCGTCGAGTGTGGCAAAGGTCTGGGCGATGAGGGCGGCGTTGCGCGTCCAGGTGTTGATCACCCCCGCCCCTATCTTAATCCTGCTCGTGTCCGTCGCTATCGCCGTAACGGGTACGATTGCGTCCCTCGCGAGCCTCGACTCGGCAATCCAGACGGACTCGAATCCATGAGCTTCGGCGATTTGGGAGTACTTCACCATCTCGCGGACATGCATGTCCTGAAGGTATAGACCCAGCCGACTCAAAGAGCCTGGAACCTTCGACAGGTTAATTCGCCATAGACGACTGATTCTGTATTCGATTTAAAGTCTCTAGGAGGGTCTCCGAACCTCGGACTCACTTCGCTGTTGATGAGTTCGACTCGGCGACTGGTACGTCTGCCTCGGGGAGTTCGTACCAACGCCTCCTTTCGCCGACCGTCGCCCTCATCTTCCACCCCATTGACTTCGGAGCGCTCTCGATGGATTTCCTTATGGATTCAGCCCGCCCTATGATTCGGGTTCTCTGTTCGTCGCTCAGACTCAGCCTTTGGGCGAACTCGGGTGTCCTGTCCAAGTTCGTGGTAAAAGTCTTGTAGATTCCCCAGTCATCGGCGCACAGTTTGGCAATGTAGGATGCGTTGATCTTGTCTGGAGACTCCTCCATTGATATGTCGTGGTCAAGAAGCATGACTAGAATGTCTTTGATGTCCTTCTCGTTAATCTCCACGATTTGGAGCTTGGTCGACAGCAGATCTGATATTGAAATTGTCCTTGGTTCGAGTTCGAGCCGATCCCGAAAGTTGAACTTATGGCACATCTCGAAGACGTCCAGGAAGATGTCGACCCGCCTCATGTTCTTCATGTCATGGAAGATGAGCCTTGAGCCGTGGAGGGCGTTGAACCGTTCTCTAGGTTTGTACCCGAGATCTCTGAAGAGAGAGTTGATTTTCGCAGTCTCCTTCCTTCGGCCTATCAGGTCTATGTCCGCATAGCGCCTCGAGAACGGCGGCGTTGATGCCGAGGGGCAGCGCGTGACTACCGCGATGCCGCCTAACAGGCGAAGCGTGACTCCTTTCGCAGCAGCCGTGCTCAGAATTCTATCCGCTTCGTCCCCGAGGGATTCAAGCGGAACAGCCGGAGCGCTCATTTGATTCTCACAACCTGACAGGGCTTAGGGTTGAATTGAAGTCTAAGAAGCTTTTGCATTCAGATCGAGCAGGATTGTCAACTCCATCGACACCCAACTCAGCCGTGGTTCACACTCAACGTACATGCTAACCCGAACGAGTTAGGTAGGCACAGAATTAACAGAGGGCGGGTGGTGCTTAAATAATCGCCTAACCAGATAGCGGCCGAGCAAACCTACCCTTGAGCGATGAGGAGAGGCAAGCTGCAACTGCGCCTGCACAGGCGCCGGCGCCTGCGCCTGGTGTCTTCGTCCGCGAAGCTACTGGTCTCGTCAAGAACGTATCCTTCTTCGATAGCATCGCCATGAACATGAGCAACATGTCCGTGGGCGCCCTTCTTGGGGTCATCGGGATCTCTGGTCTCGTCCCGATGTTGGGCCACGATATGACGGGCGTGAACCTTGTGTGGCTTTCGGTAATCGGGTTCATCGTTTCCTTCCCGCAAATCGCGGTCTATACCATCATGTCAAGGAGAATGCCCAGAACAGGGGGAGACTACGTGTGGGTGTCAAGGACGTTAGGCGGCCCTGCGGGAAGCCTGCTGTCGTTCATGGGTTACACCACCGAGACTACCGCTTATCTCGCTTTGATCGTCCTCTCGACGGTCTTCGCCATCGGGTCGGTCGGGTTGTTCTTCAACTCGTCCAGCACTACCTTCCTGGGCCTCGCCGTCCCAAGCGGGACATCCGGAGCGAGCCCAGGTGCCCAGTGGGTCGTGGGTGCCGTGATCTTTGCTGCCCTGGTCGGGATTAACATCGTAAGGCCCAAGGCAGGGTACAGGCTGGTTTCAATCCTCACCATCTTCGGTTTCTTCGCGCTGCTCCTGGCAATAGCCGAGATGCTGAGCGCAGGTTCAAGCGGAGTCCAGAACTACATCAATGGATTCGGGCTCAACAGCACAATGTTGGGGATCAATGGAACGGGTACTGCCTACAGCCTCGTATCGAGTCAGGGAACCACCGGATTCAACTTCGGCAACACCATCTACCTCCTTCCTCTCATGGCGGCATTCATCTACCCGTGGCTCAACGCGGCGCCTGCCGTCGCCAGCGAAATCAAGGGCAAGCCGGCAGTCAGATGGAACGTCCCAATATCAGCCCTTCTGGTGTTCGTCTTCGTCACAGGTGCTCTGGCAACGATGTACTACGTGGGCGGCCAGGCCTTCATCAACGGTGCCTACTCTAACCCGCCCCTGGTGTACGGCTACTTTACGCCGCCGTTCAACTTCTGGACCCTTGCCATGGGGGTCTCCAGCAACAACATAATCGCGGGCCTCATCGGACTAGGATGGATTCTGGCGAACCTGAGTGTCCTCGCCTACGGGGTAATCGTGATATCGAGGTATCTGCTCGCCCAGTCGTTCGACAGGTTCCTCCCCTCCCCCATCTCTGACGTGAACCCGAGGTTCGGTTCGCCGGTGAAGGCGTTCCTGATTTCTCTGGTCGTCACTGTCGTCCTGGTCGCGCTGGCTGCCTTCTATTACAGCGGGCTGGGTGGGCTGTTCGGCGCGACAATCGCGTCCATGATCTACTTCGCCTTCGTTGGTCTTGCGGCTGCAGTGTGGGCCATAAGGAAGGAGAAGGGTATGCCGAAGCTGATTCTAATAGTGGCAGGAATCGCGAATATCGGCGTCTTCGGGTTCCTGACATACCAGTACGTCACCAACGCCGCCCAGTGGTCACTCAACAACCTGACCGTGTCCTTCGTGGTCGGGACCTTCCTCCTCGGCGCAATAATTTACGCTGCGTCGTACTACTATCACAAGGGCAAGGGCGTCAACATCTCCCTGGCCTACAAGGAAATCCCGCCAGAGTAGCTCTCAGCCTGTCGTCAGCATGTGGGACTTTATCCTGTCCCCTTCTATTTCTGTCAGGAACCCCCTGAGAACTCCTTCGCCGTAGTCGCTCCCGGGGTTCGCGCAGAGGGTCCTCCCTATCGTTACGAAGCCGTGGGACTCGTGGATATGACCGTGGATGCCGAGCATCGGCTGGCGTTTCTCGATAGCGGCCCTGCAGGCCGAGCTGCCTGCGGAAGTCATCTGCACCTGCCCGGACCTCACCACCACCTTCAGGTTCTCGTCAACCATTGGGGCCTTGTCGATTGGTGTGTTTATCGGAGGAACGTGAATGTTGAAGATAGCGGTCTTCATGTCCTTGACGCCGGCCGCGAGGCCCTCTATCTTCCTCCCCAGCTCTTCCTCATCGACCTCTCTCGGACTGTGCCAGGGGGTGTGGTTCGTGTACCCCAGAGTAATCATTTCGTGCTCCCCGTCTATTGAAACGACCTTCTCTTCGGGGTTGATCACGTAGCTTGACGAGTTGAGGATCGGGTCAACATCGAAGAGATCGTCGTTCCCGGGCGAGATGTAACACTTCACGTCGGTGTTCCCTAGCCTCTCCTCCGCGAGTCGCACCCATTCTGCGACTCGGTCGACCATCGCCTTGTTGAAGGCCGCGGTAACATTCTTCGGGTCAGCAGAAATCTCCTCGAACTCTTTCCGCGTCATGACTCGGGTATACAGGCCGGAATCCGTCGCCCGGGCGACCACATCGTCGACCTCCTTCGTGTTCCTGAGTGAAAGCTCATTGCCCTCGAACCTGCACCTGAAGGTGCCGTCTCCCTGGTCCACCACTGGAATCAGGATCTTGCCTGTGAGGTCGCCGCCGAGCACCAGTATGTTGGCCTTGTAGAATTTGGCCGCGTTCAGGAACTTCTTGAAACATCTTGTAGAGCCGTGCACGTCGGTGATGAAGAAGACGCGGGACTTCATGCCGTATGGCGTGGGATGCCGAGTAGATTAAGATGCAGTCCCAGGCAGCGCGGGCTCTACTCCGCGGTACCAGCGAGGAGGGAAAGCACGGCCGCTCTCACGTAGAGGAGGTTCTCGGCCTGGTCGTAGATGACGCTCCTCGGCCCGTCCATGACATCGTCGTCTGCCTCCTGGCCCCTGAAAACAGGGAGGACGTGGGTGATGATCCCACCCCTGGTCATGGTGTCCGCTAGCTTCTTCGTCAGGCGCCAGTCCCTGTGCTCGTCGTGCAGTGCGACCTCTCTCTCCTTCGTGAAACGATTCATCCCCGTCATGACGCACTCGTGGCTTGCCCAGCTCCTGGGGAAGACTACGTCGGCCCCCTTCATCGCCTCGGCAGGGTCGTGGCTTACCTCGAGGCTCCCCCCTGACTTCTTGGCGTTGCCTCTGGCTGCGTCGACCATCCTGTCGTCGAGGTCGAACCCTTCTGGGTAGGCGAGGACAGTGTCCATGCCATACTTTGTCGAAATCAGCATCTCGTCCTGCATGCTCCCCCAGCTCCTAATGTGGTCGCTGTAGGTCCAGAGGAGTACGTACTTCTTTTTCTCAAGCCTCGCCCCGAGCTTCTCCTTCAGGGTGAACACGTCCGTTATCGCCTGGGTCGGGTGGTATACGTCGTCCGCCATGTTCACCACGGGTATGTCTGCACACTTGGCGTACTCTCGAATCGCGGCGTTCCCCTTGCCGTACACGTAATCGACGGCAGACTCCAGAATCCTGACACCCAGGGCGTGCCCCATCCTTTCGTACATCTTCGCCATGTCCTTGATCGACTCCCCCTCGGAGCCCCTGGTAGTGGCGAAGTCGATGAACTGCGAGTGCCCCCCGAGAATGGTCGCCGCCGCTTCGAAGCTTGACCTGGTCCGTGTCGAAGTGTTGTAGAAGAGCATGAAGAAGGTCCTGTTCTTGAAGAGCTCTGGGACCGAGTTCGAGCGGTACTTGCGCTTGATGTCCGCCGCGAAGTCCATCAGGTAGTCGATTTCTTCCCTCTTCCAATCTTGTGTGGAAATCAGGTCCTTGCCGTGCAGATCTTGGGGACGCATGGCAACGGGCCGAGGGTTTCTGCTTATAGATGTAAAGGCGCTCAGGCTAGCCTCTCTTTCTTGCTGCCTTAAGGGCCTCGATCTGCTGCAGGTATCCCGTGCACCTGCAGAGGTTCCCGGACATCAGTCGCTTGATTTCTGAGTCCGAGGCCCCGGGCGAATGCTCGAAAATCCAGGCCAGGGTTACGATCATCCCGGGTATGCAGTACCCGCACTGCACTGCGTCATTTTCCACGAACTCCTGTTGGACGGGGTGCGGAGCGGACTTGGTCCCCAGTCCCTCGGTCGTGACCACCTCGCGGCCGTCAACCTGAGGGGCCAAGACTAGGCAGGAAGTTACAGGCATGTCGTCTAGCAGCACTGTGCAGGCCCCGCACTCCCCCGTGTCGCACCCCTTCTTCACGCTGGTCGTCCCGGCCGAGTCGTGTAGATAGTCGCAGAGCGTCTGGTTGGGCTCTATCTCGTCTGTTACGGTCGCTCCGTTGAGCCTGAACCTTACCTTCACCTTCAAGGCGCCATCGACTCCGAAAGAATCTGCAAAATCAATCGCTTGGTCAGTACCAAGACCAGGCGTTTCCTGTAGTGCGCGCTGGCCCTGATGTCAGATATCGGCCTTGCATCCTCGGCGGCCAGGGCCGCCACCCTCTCCGTCTGTTCTGCTGTCGCTTCGCTCCCTGTCATCGCACCGCTAGCTTTCTCGGCCAGGATTGGCGTAGGTGCGACCGCGCCCAACGAGACCCTGCTCGGGCCGAATCTGCCGTCCTGTATAGTGGAGGCGACAGCGACGGAGACCGTCGACAGCACGTTCTCGTTTCTCACTGCCGACCTCGTCCAGGCGCTACGAATTTCCTCGTTCGCCTGAATCTCCACTGATGACACGATTTCTCCGGGGCGAAGCCCGTTCCGCTTTGGTCCGGCGAAGACGCTCTGGACGGGCAACGAGCGTTGCCCGGACCTGCTCAGGAGAGTGACGGTAGCCCCCAGGGCGATCAAGGGAGGAGCCGAGTCTGCGGCAGGAGAAGCCGTGGCCAAGTTTCCACCGAGCGTTGCGATGGACCTGATCTGTAGTGTTCCCACGTTCGCGGCCGCCTGACGGAGAGCGTTGGCGTATCTTGCAACGAAAGGACTCGATTCGATCTGCGAGAAGGTGGCAAGCGCGCCTATGCGCAGAACTCGGTCTTCGACAGTTATGCCCCCGAGGTCCTTCCGAAGCCGGCCAAGGTCTACGACTATTTTCGGCGCCACGACCCTCTCCTTCAGGGCTATCATGAGGTCTGTTCCCCCCGCCATAACCTGTAGCTCTTTGCCATGACCGTC
>CAYPSJ010000035.1:0-13501 GCA_964413565.1 uncultured Nitrosopumilales archaeon
GAAGATCGAGTTGTCCCTCTCTCTGAGTTTTGTGGAGGTAGAGTCGAGTTTGGCGACTTGGACTTGGATCTGTCGGACTGCGAGGTCGAGCCTCGGCTTTAGGGGTCCAGGATTCCTTACAGAGTCCTTAACCCGGTTGCCGAAACTCTGGGTGTTTTGCTTTTCCCACTTTCCTGCGAACGCAGACATGGATAGCTTCGAATATCACGCGGTCTCAAATTCTCTAAGTGGTGAGTAGTATAATCTTCTTCACAACCGCATGAAGATTTGTTCTTTTTTGACCTCGGATCCAAAGCCAAGGGTCGGGACTACGAATTTATGTCGTGTTCTGCGCTCCCGGCCCGCTTGAAGTCAATCGCGGTGATATCTGACGTGCATGCCAACCTCGAAGCGTTCGAGGCAGTGCTCCTGGAGGCTCGTGGACTCGATATCCTCTGCCTCGGAGACCTCGTGGACTACGGCGCGAACCCCAATGAAGTGGTCGAGATAGTCCGCCGCAGGGGAATCAGGACCGTCATGGGAAACCACGACTGGGCAGCGGTGAGCGGCGATACGAGCCTGTTCAACGCGAGGGCCGCCATGTCTTCTATCTGGACGAGGGCACACATTACCAGCCAGAACCTTGAGTTCATTCGCACGCTTGCCCCTGAATTCCGTACCCGCTTCGATGCAGCGGAGGCTTACCTCACCCACGGGAGCCCGGACGATAGGCTGTGGGAATACGTTGACCCGAGGACTCATTCGGACCTGTTTGACCATTACCTTACGAAACTCGGGGTCGGGCTCATAGGGCTCGGCCACACCCACGTGTCGTACGTCTGGAAAGACAGGGGGAGAGTTGTCTTCAATCCGGGGTCGGTGGGCCAGCCGAGGGACGGGGATCCGAGGGCTTCGTTCGCGGTCCTTACCGTCGAGGAGCAGGAGGTCAGGGTGGAAATCCGCAGGGTGGGATACGACATTCAGAAGGCTGCTTCGAAAATAAGGGAAGCGGGGCTCCCGGAGTCTCACGCGAGCAGGCTGTTTTCGGGAACATGATTAGGTGTAAGCATGTGTGAGGTTAGGGGAAGAATATCAAGCAGAATCGATTAGTTTCGGTCTACTCCCCATCGAAAACATTCGGACAACACCGGCAAGCTAAATTCAGTGATTTGGTTCCCAGTTCGAGCATTGCAAACAAAGGCCCACAAATCCGTCAAGTTCCGGTACACACCCTCTGCTTCGACCATTGAACTTCTCCGGACTTTCAGAGACATGGTCAATGATGCCATACGTATTTGCTTGTCCGAGAAAATTAGTGGGAGGCTGCAACTCAGAAATAGGATCTACAAGGACTTCCAGAAGCGGTACCGCCTACTTACTGGATACCCATACTCCGTGGCTGAAGTTGCTTGGTCCATCGTAAAGAAACACCAGAAATGGGGAAGGAAACCGATTGCAAAGAAACTAATGATGAAGATGGATGTTCAGAACTATTCCGTCAACAATAGGATACTGTCCATCCCGTTCAGACGAGAAGAACACGTTGTAATTCAAATGGAATACGGGGATTACCAGGAAGCATTCCTCGCCAATCAGGAACTGAAGCGGGGCTCGTTGACGATAACCGAATCCGCCGCGATAATCGCTTTCTCGAGAATCATGACGCCTTTACAGCCACTCGCACGAGTTGGCATCGATTTGAATGAGAAATCCGTAGTTAGTTCAGACGGATCGAAGTACGATCTCTCAGATGTAACCCGGCTCCGCACCGAATACGCTTCGCGCCGGTCAGCTTTCGACAGAGAGAATCCCAACGATCGTAGGCTGCGAAGTAAGTTTTCAGGGTCGAGAAGAGAAAGGGAACGAGTCAAGCAGGTCTTGCACAAGACAGCAAAAAGGATTGTAGAATCAGCGAAAATGAATTCGAAAGCAATTGTGCTCGAACAACTCAGACGAATCCAACAATCCCATCGAAGAGGAAATGGTGAAGGAAAACGGAGGCGAAGGAGATTCGCCGTGTGGCCATTTCGAGTCCTGCAGGACTACATCGCATGCAAGGCGGCGTGGGATGGTGTCCAAGTAGAATACGTTAACCCTGCGTGGACTACGAAAACATGCCATGAATGCAGTTTTGTCAACAGGGCCTTGAGTCTGACCGATAGAGAATGGCGATGCCCAAATTGTGGTGTCATTCTCGACCGCGACCTGAACGCCGCCATCAACATCGAGCGTCGCGGAACCATAGCATGTCTGGGTGAGGTTCGCCCAGGAGCGCAGGGCACAGATGAAACCATGAGGGGGAACGAGGCGACGACGGCTCCAATCCTCCGAGCAGAAGCCCCGAAGTCAACCTTAAGACCCTCAAAAGGAAAACCTTTGGATGAGAGTCTTGGGGCACAGAACCAGTGGTCGTAAAATTAGTCCGTCGAACTAGGACCTCGCACACACTCAGCCAGAGCTACGACTGGAAGAAGATCGAGAAAAGGGTCAGGGATTTCTATGGCGACCCGTTGGTTAGACAGCGGATAGCAAGTAAAGTCTCGAAGAGCAAGCCCGTCGGATACGTCGAAGGACCGCCGACCCTGAACAACCAGCCCCATGTGGGGCACATAAGGGGGCGTATGATGAAGGACCTCTGGTACAGGTTCAGAACCTTTGAGGGGGAAAACCTGGTTTTCCGCGGAGGGTGGGACACTCAGGGGCTCCCGGTGGAGTTGCAGGCCGAGAAAGAGATGGGGCTTTCTGGGAACAAGTGGGAGGACCTCAACAAGGTCGGGGTCGAGAAGCTGGTGGCTGAGTGCAAACGGCTAATTTCGAAATACAAGAAGGACTGGGAAGAAGCGGACAGGCTTCTCGGGGTTATGATCGATCAGGAGCGTGCGTACATGACCTACAGAGACGGTTACATCGAGAGAGAGTGGAAGTACCTCGAGATTGCCTGGAAGCGCGGGCTGCTCGGAGAAGGGTACAAGGTCGTCCCCTACTGCCCGAAGTGTCAGACGGCCCTTAGCGCCGGGGAGATCGCGCTCGGAGGCTATGAGCAGCTCGAAGACCCCAGCCTGTACTACAAGGCGAGACTCGAAGACGGTGCTTTCCTTGTTGTTTGGACAACGATGCCCTTCACCGTAGTTACAGACGAGCTTGTGGGTGCCAAGCCTGACGCTGAGTACGAGTACGTTACCGTGGGGGACGAGGTTTGGGTCGTCTGTGCGAGCAGGAAGGAGGCGCTCACCAGGGAGCTCGGAGTTGAGTTCGGTGAGACAAAGAAGAGACTCCTTGGGAAAGAGCTCGAGGACCTCGTGTACGAGCATCCGCTCGCAGACCTCATCCCCGGGCAAACGGCCCCAGAAATGAAGGCGAGGGCGCACAGAGTGGTGGCAGAGGACTTCGTAGACATCACTACGGGCACAGGGCTCGTCCACATGTCCCCCGCCAATGGTGAGGAGGACTTCGCTGTCGCCCAGAAGAGGGGCCTCCCTGTATTCGCCCCATTCGATGACAGGGTGCAATTCACCTCGGAGGCGGGCGTGTTCGCGGGGATGTTCGCAAGAGACGCCGACGAAAGGGTCGTAGAGGCTCTGAGACAGAAGGGGAGTCTCGTCCGCGTAGGCAAGATTGTCCACGAATATCCTGTGTGCTGGAGGTCGGACGACAGGCTTGTCTGGCTCGCGAGGCGGGAGTACTTCTACTGGGTGGACAGGATACGCGGGGATGTCGTGAAGGCGGCAGAGAAGGTCGAATACTTCTTCGACGGGCCAAGGAACAGGTTCCTGGCGGGACTGGCCGAGTCGCCGGCCTGGTGCGTGACAAGGGAGAGGGTGTGGGGCACGCCTCTCCCAGTGTGGGTGTGCGAAGAGTGTAAGGAGAGGGTGGGTGCATTCTCGCGGCAGAGCATAGTGAGTCAGGCACTGGAGCTCCCCGACGGGGCGGATTTCGAGCTGCACAGGCCCTGGGCTGACAGGGTGGTGCTTCGCTGCCCGAAGTGCGGAGGGAAGGCGTACAGAGAGCCCTTCGTCCTCGACACCTGGCACAACAGCGGAGCGTCCCCCTATGCGTCCTTCACAGACAGCGAGGTGAAGGCCCTTGTCCCGGTCAACTTCTTGACGGAAGCAATAGATCAGACAAGGGGGTGGGCCTACACGCTTCTGCTGCTCAACGTGATAATGACCGGGAGGCCGCAGGCGCCCTACAGGAAGTTCCTTTTCCAGGGACACGTGCTCGATGAGAAAGGGCAGAAGATGAGCAAGAGGCTCGGGAACGTGGTACAGGGGCTTGACCTGTTGCGGAACAACTCCGCGGACGTATCAAGGTTCTATGTGATCTCAAAGTCCTCCCCAGAGGACTCTGTAAATTTCGACATGAAGGAGATGTCCGGGCGCCCCTACCAGGTGCTCAACACGCTGTACCACCTGCACCTCTACCTCCAGCAGAACGGGGAATTGGACGGCTACAATCCTGCCAGGCATACGGTCAGCTGGGCCGCCGGAAGGAGGCTCCTGACCACGGTGGACAGGTGGCTGCTCGCGAAGCTGGTTGGCGCAGATGAGCAGGTCTATCGAGCAAATTCGAGGGCCAGGTTCAACGAGGGGGCAAAAGCGGTCGAAGAGCTGGTCATCACGCACCTCAGTCAGACCTACGTCAGGCTCGTTAGAGGCGAGCTCTGGAAAGAGGACGCCAAGGCAAAAGGGAGACGGCTCGCAGTGTATGCCGTCCTAGGCAGCACATTGAGGAAGGCGGATGAGCTCCTCCACCCCATCTCCCCGTTCGCCACAGAGTATCTGTATCAGGAGTTATTCGCGCCCAGTCCATGGAAGGCACCACTTCTCGCCGTCGGGAAGAGTAGAGGGCGCAATCTGGGTTCGCGCGGTGCCGAGGGGACCGTCGATTTCGCCCTGAAGGTCGAAGAGGCTTGCAACTCGGCCAGGACGAAGGCGAGGCTGAAGAGGCGCTGGCCCCTAGGATCAGTCGAAGTGCTTGTCCCAGCCTCGAGCGCAGCCCTGGCCCGAAAGGCGAGCAGAACCGTCGCCCTGCTGTGCAACGTAAAGAGGGTCGAAATAGTGACCGCCGCGTCGAGCTTCCCGGCGGACTTCGAACTAAGGCCAAACACGTCGAGGGTGGGGGCGTTCTACAAGGAGAAGACCAGGGATGTGCTGAAGGAGTTGAGTCCTCTGCATGGCAAAGATGCGCTCCGAGCGTATGCGAGCGCCGCCCCGGTTAGGGCGGGTGAGTTCGACGTCCCGCTCTCTGTGTTCGAGCTTGTCACGACGGCGCATGAAGGATTCGAAATCGCCGAGAAAGGGGGAGTGTTTGTGGCCATCAGGAAGGAGAGGGACGACAGACTAGTGGCCGAGGGACTCGTGAGGGACGTAGCGCGCAGGCTGCAGGCCCTCAGGAAGGAGAGCGGATACATCCCGACAGCACTGCTGGAAATCGCACAGGTGGGAGGGCTGGAGGAGGAGGACATCGCCCTGCTGAAGTCCAAGGAGGAAGATATCGCCTTTCTGGTACGAGTGAAGAAGGTGAAACTGACGGGGGATAAAGACAGGCGGAGCGGCTGGAAGGAGGCCGACCTGGACGGCCGTCCGATCTACCTGAAGGTCCGCTAGGGCTGTCGCTTCACCCTTTGTCTGGGAGCTGGCCAGAAGGAATGACCGACTCCTCCTCCTTCTTTATCCACGCGTAATTAACGCTCAACCAGTACCTGACAAGGAATGCCACTGCTATGCCTACAAGGTTGGACACGGCGTAATTGATGCCTAGATAGTCCGTGCCCAGGTAGAGTATCGCCAGGTTCACTGCAAGACCGATCAACATCAGCCCGTTGAACTTCAGCAGCCGCACAGCCACGTGCCCATGCCTCCTGTCCCGGAAAGTCCAGAGGTCGTTAAGGACGAAGTTCGAGATGATGGAGGCCTCGATCGCTATTGCGCTCGCGTAGATGTAGTAGGCCCCGTAGTAGACGAGGAGGACTAGCAGCCCTTCGTTGACCAGTACTCCCGTGAGTCCAACGAGATTGAACTTGATGAATCTCCTCCAGTAGTCGAGTGTGAACACGTTCTGGCGAGTCGACGTGGGTTTCAAAGAAACGCAGTTCCCATCCTGCCCTATTTAATCGGGGCCTACTCTTTCAGATAGTCAGAAAGCGACGACTGGTACGCAGCAAGCGGTCTGGCCGAGAACCCCATTTTCCTTAGGTCCCTCGCGAACTCGGTCGCGAACCCATGGACCGTGTACACCATCTCAGGGCTGACCCCCTGGACCAGGTTGATGAGCTCCTGGTAGTCGCAATGGTCACTCAGAGGGAATGAATAGTCAGCCCCCATCGTGTACCTGTAGCCTGGTCCGAGCGCCCAGCCGCTGAAGGCCACGAGGATGGCGCCGTACTGTCTTTTCAGATGAGCCATCAACCTGCTCCGCCCGCTCGCCATGGGGCTGACCATCACCCATGGACCACGGGGGAGTCTGTCCTGGTCTTTGGAAGGGTCGAACCTCTTCCCAGGCTTCAGAGGGACGCCGTGGTCCATGTGGATGCGGTTCATGGTGTCCACGCTCTCGTAGTAGAAGAGTGGTTCCCAGCTTGAGAAGAAGTAGGAGAGGAGCTGTGCCTTTCCCAGGGGGTAGCCCATGAGCACCACGGGCACTCCCCTGTCGTAGGCGGAGGCGATCAGACCGTTCACCTCACTGACGAGCTTTGCGGTAGAGGGGAAGACGTACTCGGGGACGCCGTATGTGGTCTCCATTACGAGTATCCGGGCCTGCCTAGTCCTGCACTTCCCTAGGAACGCCCGGGGGCGCCCAGACGCGTCCCCCGTATAGTAGACCTCGTCCTGGATCCTGATGGCCCTTGAGCCCAAGATGTGGCCGGAGTCGAGCAACTCCACCCCCTCGGCATCTTCGATTGTTTCCCCGAGGTCGTAGCCCCTCGCCTTTGCGAGCTCCTTCGTCAGTGATGAGGCTATCACATGCTCGTTCTTTGACGGGTTGTGCATGTGGTCCATGTGGGCGTGGGAAACGAAGGTGTAATCAGCGCGAACATGGGTGTGAGGATCGAGGACATACCTCCTGTTTCCGAGCTCGACCTGGATTCCACCGTTGGCACTGACAGAAGCGCCCCCCAAGGCAGTCGACTTCGCTTGGCCCGAATAATTAAAGTCTTGAACATCCTCCCGAAATCATGAGAACCAAGCCCTAGCGGAAATGGAATAGTTTCGATGATCTCTCATCCGGACCTGTTCTGAAACCTACCGTCCTTATCTATGAGCGAGCAGCGAAGTAGTCTAGTTGCTAGGCCAAACAACGATTGGCGAATAGATGACCATGATAAGGACCTTCACATACCGGTTCTTTCCCTCCAAAATTCAGGAATCCGTCCTGGCTCAGACCCTAAGCCTGTGTTGCCAATTGTACAATGCTGCGATTGAGCAAAGAAGACATGCTGCCAAATCGAATCGACATATCACTTACAGGCTTCAGCAAGATCAACTTCCGGAGCTCAAGAGGGGGCTACCTGAGTTTCGGCTTGTGCACTCGCAGGTCTTGCAGGATGTTCTACGAAGGGTCGATAGGGCTTATGCCAGTTTCTTTGACAGACTTGACCGGAAAAGGAATGGGGAACACATCAGACCAGGTTGCCCGAGGTTCAAACCGCCCTGCAGGTACAATTCGATAACCTATCCTCAGGCCCAGAGATTTCAGATAATTGAGGGGCACGTTGTACTTCCCAAGATTGGCAAACTCAGAGTCTTCATGCATCGCGACCCGGTCGGCGATATCAAGACCATGACAGTCAAGCGGGACAGCGTTGGAGATTGGTACATTTTTTTGACGGTAGACATACCAGACATCCCCCTGAAGGCGCCGAAGACGGCAATCGGTGTTGATTTGGGCGTAACCAAACTCGTCCAGTTGACAACCGGCGAATTTGTTGAACACCCCAGATTTCTGCGGAAGTCCGAGGAGAAACTAAGGCGAGCTCAAAGACAACTAAGCCGGAAGGTCAAGGGGTCAAGGAACAGGGAAAAGGTGAGAATTAGGATTGCCAAGATACATCGGAAGATCCGGCGCCAGCGTGAAGACCTATTGCACAAAGTCTCAAGGGAACTTGTGTCCAGTGCCGACCTGCTGGTTTTCGAAGATTTACCAATCGCCAATATGCTGAGGAACGAAGTTCTAGCCAAGTCAATTCATGATGCTTCTTGGGGGAAACTCCTCCGGTACGCCTCCTACAAGGCTTCAAGCGCTGGTAAGAGAGTCGTTAGGGTGGACCCCAGGGGGACAACGTGTGACTGTGCGTGTGGAGAAGAAGTGAGGCTCTCTGTGTCGGACAGAATCTTCAGCTGCCCTAGGTGCGGGCTGACCATCGACAGGGACCTTCACGGTGCTTTCGGCACGCTGCGAAAGGTAGGCTGGGAGGCAGCCGAATTTACGCCTGTGGAGATAAAACCTCTACTGGTCGCTAGACCAGCAAGCTCTGTCGTTGAAACAGGAAGCCCGAAGCAATAGCCTAGGGAGGATGTCACGGACTCGAAACTCTGTACGCTTTCCAGTCGTTCGCTTCGACCGAGGCCTCGAACGTCATCGAGGGGGACACGTGGATGCTGCCGATCTTCGTCCAGGTGCCCTTTGCGGTGTCGTATGCCTCGAGCACACTGCTCAGGTGCTTTGAGAGCTCCGCGGCCTTCGGAGCGAAGGTGACGGTGAAGCGGGCCTGCGAGGAGGTGCCATTGCCTATGCATACGATTTGGCCTGGCGAGTAGAATGTCACACCGAAGACTCCTTTGACTGGGATCTCCAACCGCTCCGCCTTCGCGAACTTCGTCCCTCCTTTGGACTCCGCCTTGGCTCCACTGAAGAACAGGTGTGGTTTCCCAGCTCCTCGGCCGAGAAACACGCAGGTGGTGTCGCCCGCCCAGATGTCTGTCACCATGACCCACGCAAGACCTGAAGACGGAGCGGGGACGAAGGAGGCCCTCTCGGCCCCTTCAGGGAGCCCCAGTTCCCCTTCCAGCACTGCTTCGAGCAAGCGGGCCGCTCCCACAGCATCGGGCTCGTCACCATGCGCTTCCCCGCCCTCCACGTCGACCCATCTGGGGAACATGCCAGGAGCGCCGCCAAGTCTGACGACGTCGTCCGCCACCAGCCGCGCCACCTTGAGCAGGGTTAGGCTGCCCATCCCCGCGAGTCCCGCTCTATAGCAGACAAGCGAGTCCGAGAGGACGGCCCGGGGCCAGACCGCTCCCAGCTGCCCCTCTCCGTAGGAAGCGTTGAAGTAGACCTGGTTGGTCGTCGGGACGCACCTGGGGCCATACTTGGTGTCGAAGTCCTTCTCCAGAAGCCTGTGGGCCGCTGCCAGCTCGGCCGAACTCATGAAAGGGTGCCTGTAGGCGGCAACCGCCATGTCGACAGTCTCGTCAGTGCGGAGCTTCCCTGCCGAGTCGCGGCACAGCGCAAGATATCCCCGCTCATCCACGAGCCTCTTCCTTACCTGCTCGGAGATCATTTCGCTCCTTTCACGGAACCTTCCAGCATCGTCCGTCTTGGACACGATCCTCGCGACCTGGGAGGCGGCTTCGAGTGCGCAGGCCACAGCGAGGGAGACTTCGGGAATCTCCCCAGTCGGGTACCCCCTCCCCATGCACCTACGCCACCCCTGGGGGAGAGCGGAGTCTGTTTCGACCCGGAAATCCTTGGACGAGGCCATTAGGAAAGAGGCGAGCTTCTTCATCAAAGGGTAGTCGGCTCTGGCGAGCTTCTTGTCCAGGGAAAGAGCCGCGTATGTTGCCACCCCCTTGAGCAGAAGGGAGGTCTCGAGCACGCCGGGCTTGGAGGCCTCCATGGAGTGCGGGAGAGAGCCGTCCTTCCGGATAGCGGCCTTTGATTCTGCGATTACGCGCCTTAGTCCTGATGGGTCGACGAAGGCAAGCGCCCGCAAGGTTTCGTAGCGCTCCAGAGAGTCTTCAGCGTAGGAACCACTTTCAATCGCAGATACGGCCCAGGCGCAGGCTTCCGTAACTGCTGGATCAGAAGCGGCAATGAAGGGGCGCGTCGCGGAAGATTGCCTCTCCCCTGATTGGATGCGACCGAAGTCCGAAAGCGCCTCCTCGAGCTTACCTGCGTTGTAGAGCGAAGCGAGGAGGATGTCCTTCCCCTCCCCCGGAATGAGCTCGAAGTCGTGCGAGGAGAGCACGAGCACCTGCCCTGACATACCAGCGGTCACCTCTGGGAGCTCCCCCGCGGCCACTAGCTCCTGGGCCCTGCTCCTGTTTGCGGTCATGTAGATCCTCGAGGGTGAAGGGGACCCCCCCACCACCCTTGCCGAAGGGGGGTCTGAGACCTCGTCCATTGCCACGTGGCTCTCCCTGTTGAAGGCGTTGACCCCCAGGGACCCCCATCTGCGTCCTGCCCCCCCGAAGTGGGCAGCGCTGGGGTCGAGAACTTCTATTACCCGAAGTTTGATCTGTGTCAGAGCCCCGTTCCTAAGCCTCAGCCTTCGTAGATACCCCAAGGACTGCCCCCGGAAGAACTCTAGCGACTGGGCGACTTCGACACCGTCGAAGACCCTCCCCGTAAGCTGAGCGGAGCGTGGGGTGGCCCTTATGGCCCAGTCCGGCCTCTGGGCATGAACGACGATTCCCGCCTGTATCTTGTAAAACCAGATCTGTTCGAAACCGAAGAGTGCGCGTCTTTCCTGCAGGGAGTCGAAGGAACGGACCGACCCGTCAGGGTCCACGACAAGCCTGGACGCCCTGGACTGCAAAAGCAGAGGCCTCTTCAGGCCAGACGACCTCAGCCCCAGCGCCTTAGGTAGAGACTCCGCAGTGGCCACCATTCGACATCCCAACGCACGTAGTGCGGTTAATATCAAGAGGATATACTGAAATTGAGCTCTTGGATTTCTACCGTTAACCTAGGCGACGCGCTTCCATCTGCTTCCTGTCGCAGTGTCCTCGACAATGATTCCTTCCGCAAGCAGTTCTTTTCTGAGCCTATCAGACTCGGCGAAGTCCTTCCGCCTCCTTGCCTCCTCTCTCCTCACGAGGAGCGCGGCCAGCCGCGGTGGGAGCTGTTCCTCTTTGAAGTCCATGATACCGAGGACCGAGTCGATGCGCTTCAACGCGCTGATGGCCTTCGAGGCCTCCTCCTGTCCGACGGAGCTCGAGTCGATTAGCGTGTTCATCCTCTTGACATAGGTGAACAGAGTAGAGAGGGCCTTGGGCGTGTTCAGGTCGTCGTCCATGTCCTCTTCGAACTGCTTGACGAACTCTGCTGATAAGTTGGACGGTTCTGCATTGGAGGCTCCAATCGACCTGAGCCGCAGGATGAAGTCTTCTAGTCGTGACCTCTGGGCCCTCGCCTGCTCCAGAGACGAGTCCGTGAGGTCCATCGGGTCCCTGTACCTGGAGCTGATAAGAAAGAGCCTCACCACCATGGGGTCCCAGCCTAGCCTTGTGAGGTCTCTCAGATAGACCACGTTCCCCACAGACTTGTGCATCTCGGCACCTCGGATGTTCAGGAACTCGGAATGCAGCCAATAGTTCACGAACTTCTTCCCGGTCGCGGCCTCGGACTGGGCTATTTCGTTCTCGTGATGGGGGAACTTGTTGTCCATTCCGCCTGTGTGGATGTCAAAGGTCTCGCCGAGATACTTCATTGACATGGCCGAGCACTCTATGCTCCAGCCGGGCCTCCCCTTCCCCAGCTCTGTCTCCCAGTAGATGTCCCCGTCGTCGGGGTCCCAAGCCTTCCAGAGGGCGAAGTCTGCGGCCTCCATCTTCTCTTCGTAATGATCGCTCTCGACCCTCCCCGCGGGCTTGAGCGCGTCGAGCCTGACACCAGAGAGCGCACCATAATTCTTGAACTTCGAGACGCTGTAGTAAATCGATCCGTCCGGGGCCCTGTAGGCGTACCCCTTGTCAAGCAGGACCTTGATCAGGTTCACCATCTCCGGGATGTTTTCCGTGGCCCTGGGATAGACTTCGGCCTTCTCCACCCCGAGTGATTGCATGTCAACCATGAACTCGGCTTCATAGAACCGAGTGTGCTCCTTCAGAGGCTTGTGAGACTCCTTGATCCCCTTGATTATCCTGTCCTCCACGTCGGTGATGTTCATCACCTGGTAGACCCTGAATCCTTTGAACCGGAGGTAGCGCCTTAGCAGGTCTTCGAAGACGAACGTCCTGAAGTTACCGATGTGCGCATAGTTCCAGACAGTGGGGCCGCAACAGTACATCTTCACCTCCCCTTCCGTCATCGGTTCGAACGCCTGCAGCTTCCTTCCGAGGCTGTTGTAGAGTGTCAGAACCATTTGGTCAGCGCGGTGGTCTCAGAGTTTGAAAAATAAGAGTTCTGTGGGCTCCTTAATTGGCCTGATTTTTCTGGGTCAGCCCCAGATTAGTTTCAGGGAACTCCATGGACGAATTGTGTCAAGGCTACTTCCCCCATTTATAGAAGAAGTCAGTTTGCTCTGCAAATGTTCGCCGCGGTGTGGTCCATGGGCAAACGGTCCATCAAGACGAGGAAATCTATCTCTTTCGAGTACTCTGCTTCGAAGGAGCTTTCCGACCTTTTCGAAGACTTTCGGCTAATGTGCAACGACGCCATAAGAATCGCCGTCCAAGGCCGGCCGAAAAACAGGCTCAAGCTCATAGAGGCAGCATATGCGCGGCTCAAAGAATACCATCTCCATACGCACTACATACTCTCAGCCTGCGAAATCGCCTTTTCCGCATACAAAAACAAGATGAGGAAATCGATCCCCTACATCCGTAGCGCTTTCATCAAGCTCGATAAACAATCTTACCAGCTCACTCACTTGCTTCTAAGAATACCAACCACTCCGAGGAACTTCGTTTTCCTAACTCTTCGAGGGTCGGCATACCATGAGTCATTCCTTGACAACCCCAATTTGAATAGAGGGTCAGTAATCATTACCGCCGATTCGGTCGTAATTCCCTTTACGAACGACGATCAACCATTTGAGCCAATGGGATTCATAGGCATCGATGTCAATGAAAGGAACGTCACAGCTTCTGGAACGGATGGTTGGCACGAGAGATTCACCGAGCTTGGAGATGTGGTCGAAATAAAGGAACAATACAGAGACATTAGGGCAAACATATCACAGAAGAAAGGAAAGGACAGAAGAATCGCCAAGGAACTCCTGTCGAAGTATGGAAAGCGCGAGAGTGATCGGACAAAGTCTCGCTTGCACAAGGTCACCAGTCAAATCGTGGGCTACGCCAGGGGCGAGGAGCTGGGTATCAAGATGGAGCGCCTAACTGGAATCGGCAGACGCTATAGGAAGGGGAACAAACAGGGACCATTACTCCGTGGAAGGATGAATGCCTGGGTCTTCGGGGAGACCCAGAGACAAATCGAGTACAAGGCGAGGTGGGAAGGGATACCAACCTATTTCGTCAATCCCCGAGGCACGTCCTCATACTGCCTTTGTGGCTCCCGCGTCGTACCTTTGGCAGACAGAAAGCTGTACTGCCCGAAGTGCGACAAGACATGGGATAGGGAC
>CAYPSJ010000036.1:0-12671 GCA_964413565.1 uncultured Nitrosopumilales archaeon
CGTGGACGTGCTCCAGGGTCTCGGCCTGCCGCAGAATGGCTTGCTCGAAAGCTGGCTGGACGGGATGGAGGTGGGGCAGCCATCGTACACGTCCAGTTATCGGAACCCGGGGAGTGCCGAAGGTATAGGCCTCTGGGAGGCGCCGAGAGGCTCGCTCCTCCACTGGATTCGCATCGGGAATTCCAAGGTGGCCAACTACCAGGTGCTTGCGCCCACCACCTGGAACGCTGCTCCCGGTGGACCCCTGGAGACCTCTCTGGTGGGGACCCCGGTCGGCCAGACCGGAACGAACGACGATTTCCGGCCTGCCGCCTATGTCGTGAGATCGTTCAACCTGTGTATGGCCTGCGCGATCCATGCAGTCGACGCCCGTGGCAACAACCGGTACATGAGGGTGGGATGAAGTGGCGTCCCTCGGACGAACGAGCGTGCTAAGGCACGACCTCCTGTTTCGGGTCGCACACTGGAGCATATTCATCGAAGGAGGACTGCTTGTGATTACTGGCTTCCAGCTGGGAGGGATACTGGGCGGGTCGCTCTTCCCGCTGAGCAATGTTACTGCCCACGTGCTCATCGGAATCGCGTTTATTGCCACTGCTGTGATCTACGCCCTAGGCATACTCACGGGCGGAGATTACCATTGGGTCGGGCTTCGGAGGGTACCCTACTCCCTCCGGTTCATCATCAAGGAGACAAAGGGATGGTTCGGTCTCGCCCCGAAGCCGGCCAACCCAATAGCCTACGACACAGTGAACAGGGAGTATTCGGAGAAACTTGTTCCCAGCGTTATCGTCGTCTTCTGGTCATTCGCAATCCTCGGAGTGGTGCTTGCCCTGACGGGGCTCGCACTGGCCTTCCCCCAGCAGTTCGGCTTCGTCTTTACTCTGGCAGACCTGATTGGCGGCCCGTTGACGGGCGTCACCGGGATGGCCTTCATGCTCACCTTCCACAGGCTGGTTACGTTCGCGCTCATTGCCCTGGTGATGATGCACGTCTACGCGAGCTTCATCTTCGGTCTTGTCAGTTCAATGATTACTGGGAAGCGAGACGAGCGGGTCGTCCCGCACACAGGATGAAGGTGAGTTGGATTGCCCTCGCCCATGAGTCTCCAACACGAAGGAGAGCGCCCCCTCGAAGAACCGACGGTTCCCGATCCTGACGAGCTCGCTACCGGAAAGACAGTCGTGCTCTGCCTGGGGAACCCGTACCTCAGAGACGATGGCGTTGGAACAGCGGTAGCAAAGGAACTCCAGCGCCGCAACTTGGGCGAAGGGACACTCGTGCGAGCACATCATACCTTCGATCTTTGGCTCCTCTCCGAGTTCAGCGGTGCTTCGAGGCTAATCATAATCGACGCTGTATGGTCCGGCTCCTCGCCCGGGACTGTAACGGAGTACGAGGTAGCGCCCCGCCAAGGCCCACTGTCTTCACTCCCCGGGCTGCACTCATTGGAGCTTCACGACTTGATTGATTTTGCGAGCCGGATGGGCCTTGTAAGCTGTCCCGTAACCATAATCGGTGTCGAACCCAGGGAATGTGAGGTCGGTGAAGGTCTCTCGCCGGAAGTGGAGCGGGCCATCCCAGAAGTAGTCGCCCTTGTAACCGCCAGGTCCCAGCAGTGCCCCAAGTCTGTGACTGGCGCGTAAGCAATTAGGCGTCATGGCGGGATTCGTCTAGAGTTTGCCTGGGTTCGAAATGATGCGGCCCCGTCGGCATCTTTTCCCCGATGAACAATGTGATGTGGAAGCTGACGAAGTCCCTCCCGCCTCGACACGTTCATAGAACACCCCCCCACAGGTAACCAGCGTGTTATCGGTTATTGACTGGCTCCTACAGCCTTCCCAACCCGCCGTTCGATATCTGGCTATGAGAGACCTCTTGGAGGGGACGAATAGGGGGGACCTCGGGGAGGCAAGGGCGGCCGTTACCACTCGAGGCTGGGCGGCCGAAATACTCTCGAAGCAAAAGCCCGGGGGCCTCTGGCTCGACGAGGAGGACGAGCTCTACTTGCCGAAGTATCTGTCGACCAACTGGATGCTCCTGACCCTGTCGGACCTCGGGGTCACCAGAGATGACCCACGGATATCGAAGGCGTGCTCTATGTGGATGGACACCTACTCTAGGGAAGACGGGGGCTTCGACATGCCCGGCGCCCAGAGTAGCGAACACTGCCTCATCGGGAACACCGCCAGGGGCCTGATCAAATTCGGTTACGCCGACGAGCCAAGGGTGCGAAGCGCCCTAGACCTACTGGTAAAGACCCAGAAGGACGACGGAGGCTGGCACTGCATCCCCTCTTCCCGGGGGACCATTGACGCATGGGAAGGGCTCAGCGCCTTCGCCGTGTATCCGCGACCAAAGTGGACACGGGAAATGAAGGCTGCCGTCGAACGAGGCTGCGAGTTCTACCTCGAACGAAGGATGTTCAGGCAGGGCGCCAGATACGAGCCGTGGCTACGCTTCCACTTCCCGTACCACTACTACTACGACCTCCTTGTGGGCCTAGACTTCATCACGGCCTTGGGCTACACGGACGACAGGAGGTTGCGTCCTGCCATCCAACGCCTGAGGAAGAGGCGACGGGTGGATGGAAGGTGGAACCTGGACGCGGTACATCCTGACCGTGACAACGGCGGGAAGTTCCCGCGCTGGTGGGAGGCCAGAAAGGGGAGATTCCACTCCTTCGCATTAGAGGAAGTTGGCGGCCCTAGCAAGATGATTACACTCAGGGCGTTGATTGTCCTAAAGAGGCTGGGAGAGTTCGACACCCGGACCGGGAGCTGAGGGCAAAGCGTCCATGGAAGGCAATCACGCTGTTTAATGACGCAACGAGGCGTATAATCCTCACGCTGTTCAATGATGCAACTCTGAATTCCAACAGCGTCGTCACCAGTCATAGCACATAACATTGTCTCGTCTAAATAACCTCGGGGAAAGTAGAATTCAAGCCAGAACGAAAAGCGTAGTGAGGAACACACTTGCTAGAATATCTGGGTCAGCGCGTACGCTGGCCGTACGTCTACCCAACTGGGGGACCTTTCGGGGAGAAATCCATAGAGATTATGGAATCATCTCGGAAATCCAGTAAATACCTGCGGTCCTCCTGAGAATCGACGGAAGATGAAAACAAGAACTGCACAGCTGGCGGCAGTTACAGCACTCGTCTTGGCAGCAACCATTCTCGCATCTCCATGGGTCCTGGCGGCTACTTCTGCCGCTTCGACGACCACAACCTCAACAAGCTCAGGGATAACCAGCTCCGTAAGCTATCAAACGCATCTCCCCTGCCCGCAAGGAAGGGGTTCTGGATGGGGACCGGCGACCTCAATCTGGTCTGGCGTTCCTGGTCGCGAGTTCGGCCTTCGGAGTACAGTCAACCTATCGGTCGGGCAGACAATCACAATGACAAGTTCCCAGGGCTCATATTATGTCGTGGGTACTCCAAGCAACAATGGGACAGCATCAGGGAGTGTCACTTTCACGGTGACATCGAAGCTATCGGAAGGATACACTCTGTCCATTACTAGCGGCAGCATTGTCGTTGGGGGGACGACGTACACCATCTCGTCCGGCTCGGCACAGACAGGGCCCCAGGCTGACACAATATCGGGGCAGGGCTCAACCACACCAACTGGCCAGTTCCTGCTTCAGGGCCTCGCAAGGGGAAGTTTCGCAGGGACCACTGGGCTTCTACACCTAGACTTCGAAGCTGGATCAACCGAGTATGCGGTTGCTCTGACCGGCACAGTTCAGAGCTGAAACTGCGTGACTCGGCCCCCATCTTTTTTCGGTAATCAATTCAGCAGGAATGATGTGAAGAATTTGACATGGGGAGCATCTCTCAGATTCTTCTTGACTGACCTGATCACTTCGCCCCTCGCAGCTTCAAGTTGGGTGGTCGCTCTGTCTGCTGGGGTCCTCATATTCGATTGGGTTCGTAGAACGATGGTGTAACCCCACGTTGGCAACAGGAACAATTCGGGAGATGGCCAGGTGTGAGTATTGCGGTAAAAGGCTCAGGGTGCAGAACGAAGACGGTGAGAACGTTGACGGGAACAGAGTGGTCTTGGAGATTGATGGCTCACGGAGGCGTGCGTGCAGGCGTTGCGCCGACAGCCTCTCGATGAAGCCGAAAGGAGTCGGATTTCAGAAGAATGGGGGTGACTAGCTGAATGCAACGGGCAAAGGCTGTCCAACTCCTCGATCAGGACCTGAAGGAGGCGATCTCGGATGTGAAGAAGGATGGATACCGTAAGGCTCTAGAGGAAGCGCACGACCAGACCGCTCTGAGCCTCGTCGAGCATGAAATAAGGTCGGACTTCCAGCTGACGAGAGACGACAGACTTCAGCTCCTAGGAGAGGTCGAACATTCCTTTGCTTCCTTTGGTCTTGCGGAAGGAGCAAAGTAGGAAGACCCACGTGCAGGTGTTTGTTGTGCAGCCAGGCGAAAGCCGTCGGTCGGCCTCCAAGGGCAAAGTCAAAGCGGCGACGGTCGGACTCGAACCGACGACCAATCCCCGGCCGACCGGCCCATAGGTGTCTGCCAGCGGGCTAACAGCCTACTGCTCTACCACGCTGAGCTACGTCGCCGCGATTCGACGGGCCAAGTGGTCGGCTCAAAAACGTTGTTTAAGCCCTGCTGAGCGTTGCCAAGACCAATGGAGCTCCGCCCCCCCGACAAGGAGAGGCAAGATATCGAGACCGCGATTCGGACCTTCTTCGAAGCTGGAAAGAACAAGGACCTGACCGCTCTCGCTGACTTTCACGCTTCTCGCGACCTGTTCACAAAGTTCGATGAGAACCCTCCGTACACCCGGCAGAACTCGGACGAGGCGTTCGTATATGAACAGTCTGCCTTCGCGAACATCTCAGATTACAACTACTCCATCGACGAACTCCGGATTGACCTCCTCGGGGAGGTCGCCATAGCCAGCTTCTACCTTAGCTACTCTGGGATGTTCGTCAACGACTACTCCTTCGAAGGCTCGCCCGTCCGGGCGCGGAGCAGGGTGACCATGGTCCTTGCACGGACACCGAAGGGGTGGAAGGCGGTCCATGAGCATCTAAGCCGTATGCCCGACCTACAGGCACAGAAACGTCCGGAACGTCCCACCTGAGTCCGTGACAACGCAGGACGGTCGCCGGGTCGGCCTCGATACTCACGCCTATCGTTTCTACCACTTGCGATACCACCAACGGCGCAAGGACAGGAGCACCACGGCTATCCTGCTGTAGATGGCCGCCCCCATAAGCCATGACGGGACGGCGAACGAGAAGAATCCCCCATTGAATACGAACAGTGTAGTGTTGCCATAGAGCCCAAACTGATGGGCATACCAATCTACCAGGTTCACCTGGAAGCCGAAGAACGCGTCCCCCACAACGAAATACCCCAGGTCATTACCAAGAGAGGCGAGAAGCCCGAGGGACAGGGCCAACTCCCAATCTTTCCGCCCCTGAAGGACAAGGAGAAGTCCGAAGGGGATCATGTAAGCGATTATCACCCAGATGTGGTAGCCAGGGACGATGTCGATGTACTTGCCGCCATTGAAGAGGTCTATCCAGTTGACGAAAACGATGCCATAGAACGCTGCGAAGACAACCAGCTTGAGGAGAGTCATCTGCCTCTGGTTCGGCCCCAGTCCGGAGACGACCGCTTCCGCACCGCTCGCAAGGACCGTCAGCGCGAGGAGTTCGACCAGCGTCAGTAGCGTCACGCCCCGGACGAACTCAACAATGGCTGCGAGTGTCACCATGGCTACGCCGGTCGCGAGGGAGGAGCCCCTGAGCCACCTGGGCCGACCCCGCCCCGCTGAAGAGAGCATCCTTCCCAGCCCCTGGATTGTGAGGCTGATCGCGAGCAGCAGGACCAGGGTCTGCAGGCTGAGGCCGGGCACTAGGGCGACGGCGACGACCAGTATGAGGGCCATTACTCCGGCCCCTGCCACCCCGATCCCTTCGAGGCTCTTCAGGCGCTCCCTGACGCCCCCGGCCGCGATCATCCTGACAGCACTGAAGACCAGCGCAAGGGAGAGGAGAGGCACGAGGTTCTGCGCACCGTAGCCAGGGCTTACAATGACGACGAGTGATATGATGACAGACGAGAGGCCGAAGATGACCTCGACGACCCTGAACCAGTAGGGGTAGGCCCACTCCTGCCTTTCGGACATCGAACTCCCACCGCTCAACGTTCCCCTATGTCGAGCTCAATCCCAATTAAGCTTGGGGAAGAAACGAAGCGATGCCAGTGGGGTGTGTACGTTGCGCCCATCGAGGTCCTCTCTCCGTAAACAGCGACCGCTTAGCTCTGCAAAGTCGTGCCTAGCGTGGCGGAAGGGGGGTCTTGGGGATGAGGGCGTTTGAAGGCGTGTTCTGGCTGCTTATCGGCCGTGCAACTCTGAGCATGGGCACTGACTTTCATCGCAGGCGGGGTCCTCCTTCATCCCCAAGTTTCCGCAATTGATGTTGACTTGCAAACAGAATGGCAGCGAGTGTGTCGAGCAGCCAGTAGCTCTGCACGCTCAATTTCGTCGTGCTTAGTGCAACGCGCTCTGACTGAGCCTGTCATAGAGACGACGGAGGAATTCTCAATGTTGAGAAAGGTAGCCGACGGTTATGTATCGCTCCCAACAGATTACTTGCACGGTGATAGGGTACGTCACCTGGCGAATTAAGCAGGTTTTGTGATAAGTGTGGAGCCCAACTTAATGCCGACTCTGCCTTCTGTCCACAATGCGGTGCTCCTGTAAGTACTTCTGTTCCTTCTCGACCAATTACCACCAGCCAGACTGATTGGCGCGAGCAAAGGAGGCTCGAGAGGGCCGAGAGACGAGAAGGACACAGAGGGTTTGGCGGGCTCATCGTCGCTACTATTCTCATAGTAGCGGGCCTGGGTATCTACTTCCCCAACCTGCCGTGGGAGGTGTTCTGGGGAGGCCTCCTAATCGTATTAGGAGTTTGGATTGCATTTGCGTGGACCATGCGTGGTCGATCACGACCCCCAGGGCAACCGCGCTGACTTCTCGCGACCTTCCGAGTGTCTCGACTTGAGTCAACGCCCCGAGTCCGAGACGGCACCGCCAGGCTCTGGTCTTGGCTTTCCGCGGGAATACATTCCCAACGCGAGTAGAGGGGGATCATGTCTTCGTCTCTGTGAAGCTGCCTGCGTGACCGAGCAGTTATGTAAGAAAAGGGGATAGGTATGGACTCCCATATGTCATCATCCGATAGAGAGAGCAAGACCGTCACGAGCGCCCGCGATAGCGTCCCTAGACCAAGGATTCAGACTCTTTCCGACATGATATTCGGACTGGCCCTTTCAATAGGCGCGGTAGCCCAGCTGAGCCGTAACCCCGCGGGGCTCGGCGATATTCTGAACTCCCTTGTCAGCTTTGGGTTTGCTTTCCTCATTCTCGCGCTGGTCTGGTTGAGGTATTCTAGGATTATGTCTGTTCTACCCGTGGAGAGCACTCGGATAGTTGCGGCCAACATGCTCCTCCTCTTCCTAGTGTCTGTCGAACCCTATCTCTACAACCTGATGACCATCTCGGCGTACACCCCAGTACCCCCTCAACTCGCATCAGCTACCACCTCCTCCCTCTACGCACTCGACATCGGAGGGCTCATGATTGTCCTCGCTTACTTCACGCACGAGGTTACGATAGAGGAGAGGCACCTTATCCCTCGGGAACTCATGAGGAGCTACAGGATTGCGATGTACACAACGACAGCAGCAGCAGCGGTTTTCATCATCTCTGTCCTTCCGATATTCTGGAGCGTGGTTGTCATACAATCTCCGACTATCCCTCTCAGGTACATCATGTGGTGCTCAATCTTTGTGCTGAACGCCGGGAGGCGGGTCGACGTCTGGATGACCGGCCGGAAAAGCAAACCGTCCTGACGACCGGCCCGGTTGCGGTGGGCGCAATATACACACGGGATGCCGGTGGGCCCGGGGCGATTTGAACGCCCGACCAACCGGTGTCTCCTTGGAGTATGAGCCGGTTGCTATGGTCGGTTGCTCTAACCGAACTGCCCACCTTGGTTCTGAGCTACGGGCCCCCCGTTCGCCGGCTCCCAGCCTGAGGGATTTAACCTAAATAGCCCCCAATCAATCGAATCTCCGTCGCAGTGAGCAAGGACCAAGACGAAGGATTCGAGGACATTCTAGCCGAACTGGACCGCGAAGAAGCACGGGTGAAAATACGGATGGAGATGAGACGCTTTGGAAAGCCCACAACCGTCATTGAGGGCATCAAGATGAGCGACAAGGACCTCCACGAGCTGAACTCAAAGATGAAGCGCGCCCTGGCGACGGGGGGGACGGTGAAGGACGGCATCATGATACTTCAGGGGGACCACAGGGAGAGCGCCGCCAAGATGCTGAAGGAGAACGGCTTCTCCGAGGGCTCCATAGAGATAATCTAGCGAAGTTCCTCTTCCGTCTCAAGTCTTCATACCCGGTTCAAAGTTTTAAAACCTAATTCAGAGCGCAGACAGACAATTAATCATGTCGAAGCCCATCACGACCTTCGAGGACTTCGTCAAGCGCATCATAATCGTGGTGTTCTGGGTCGCTCTAATCTCAGTCGTCGTGATCGTACCCATCTACTACTCCGTGTATGCTTCCTTCAGGTTCCAGGTCTGCTTCCCTAACTCCCCGGCTCCCGCGCAGAACACCACATTGCCCTCACTGTCGTCTAACCTGCTATCTTGTTATGACCCGTTTACCCTTGCGACCACCAAGCCTGTTCAGGCAATGACCGGGACTCTGAACCTCCTGACCTATGATCCATACAAGACGCTCTTCGCCCTGACCACATTCCCGGGGTTCACCTTCGTCGCCGTCTACGGCACCATATTCATGGGGTGGGTCGAGAGGAAGCTGACTGCCAAGATCCAGCTGAGGACGGGTCCGATGAACGCAGGAAAGGTGGAGGGGATTCTGCAGAACATCGCCGACTTCTTCAAGCTCGCCTTCAAGGAGATGATCATCCCCGAAGGGGTAGACCGCGCGACCTTCATCGCTGTCCCCTTCGCCCTCATGGCCGTGGCCGGGGCGCTGATCGCCCTCGTCCCCCTCTCCCCGACGACTTACATCGCCAACCCTTCCGTGGGGGCGGTACTCGTGTTCGCCATCCTCGGTTTCACCCCCATAGTCGTCCTCCTCGCGGGCTGGGCGAGCAACAGCAAGTATCCGTTTCTCGGAGGACTCAGGGCGCTCCACCAGCTCGTGGCCTACGAGATACCCATGATCCTGTCCCTTGTGGGGGCGGTCCTCCTCTCGGGGTCGCTCAACCTCATGGGCATAGTGAACGCCCAGAGCAGCATATGGTACATCTTCCTCCAGCCCCTCGGGGCCATAGTATTCTACATCGGCGCCCTCGCAGAGCTCGAAAGGATACCCTTCGACATCCCCGAAGCGGACAGCGAGCTGGTGGCAGGGTGGCAGACAGAGTACTCCAGCATGCTCTTCGGCACCTTCCAGCTCGCTAACTTCTCGAGGATGTACATCATGGCTGGGCTCTTCACGACCTTCTTCCTGGGCGGGTGGCTCGGGCCGTCGCCGGTGCCACCCGAGGTATGGTTTATCCTCAAGACGACCGTCGTGATGATCCTGCTCATGCTCCCCCGTTCTATCATGCCGCGCCTCAGGATTGACATGCTGCTCAGGGCGGGGTGGGTGAAGCTCCTCGCGCTCGCGTTCGCCAACATATTCATCGCCATGATAATCATCTCGCTGGGGGTCGTTTCGTGATGGACACCTGGAACTACATCAAGGGGGTCCTCGTATCCACATGGACGGGCATAAGGCACTTCTTCCATCCGAGGATGACGCTCCGCTATCCAGAGCAGAAGCTGGACCTCGAAGGGACGGGCTACAAGTACGACGCCCGCCAGGGGGTCGGCCTCCCCGGGTTCAAGGGGAGGCATCTGCTGCGCTTTGAGAAGTGCACAGGGTGCCAGCTCTGCGCCATCGCGTGCGACGGTGTTGCGGTGGCTATCGACATGCAGAAGGTCACCAAGGGGAAGCCCCAGAACAAGAAGGACATCTGGCCGGCGGTGGACTACGGGCGCTGTGTTTTCTGCGGACTTTGTGTCGACCCTGATACACCAGTCATTACCAACCCGGGCGTAAAACCATTGAGTGCCCTTACCGTTGGAGAGGTGGTGCTCACGCACACTGGCGAGTACAAGCCCGTTACGAGAATTTGGGACATGCGATATACGGGTCGGCTTTACCGAATCTACGTTTACGGAAGACCTAGACCACTAGTTTGTACCAAGGATCATAGAATATTGGCATCTTCGAGGCTACGTGGCAACCGCAAGGATGGCAGATTGCTTCGGAAGCCGCAGCCATTGTTGTTGACTCTGCCGGAATCACTGAAGGTGGGGGACTACCTGGTCAATCCAGTGGTAAAGAAGACGGAGGACATTGACAGGTTCGAAACAGACGTTCCGTTTGGCTTTAGAACGACGAAGCATATCGTATTGGAAGCAACCCCCGATCTCTTTAGGCTGATTGGTTATTACATTGCCGAGGGTTCTTGTAATGCATCTGCTGTTTACTTTAGCCTTCACAAGAAAGAGACAGAGATCATAGAAGACATCTCATCGCTTTCCAGGGAATTCTTCGACAAGAGTCCGACCGTGACAAAAGCGACCGGCGATGGGGTAAATGTCGTCCTCTGTTCTGTCCTCGCGGTCAGATTCTTCTCTCAGTTCGGAAGGGGAGCCTCCAACAAGAAGATAACTGATTGGGTGTTTCACTCCGGGAAAGGCAAGCTGCTTCAGCTCATGAAGGGGATATGGCTAGGGGATGGATGCAAGGTGAACCAGCCTAGGCAGAAGTATCTCAATTTCAGAACCTCGTCAGAAGTGCTTGCATTCCAGGAGCAATCAATCCTAGCCCGCTTGGGCATTGTTGGCTTGATAGAGCAAGAAGACCAACAGAAGAGGCTGCGATCCTACCATGTCAATGTCTTTGGTAGATGGGCCATCCAACTTGCCAAGATGTGGGCAGTAGCCCTTGACTATCACCCATCGAAGTTTGTTGACAAGTTCCATCTGACGGACGACTTTGTGTATCTTCCGATTAGGAAAATCGAAACCAATGACGTCGCTGATTATCGAGTAATGGACGTGACCGTTGAGGGTGTCCACACCTTCGCTCCAATGGGTTTGGCTACGAGTAACTGCGTAGATGCCTGTCCTTTTGACGCCCTCGACATGACGAACGACTACGAGCTGTCTGCCTACGACAAGATGGCCCTGAAGTACACCCCAGACATGCTCGCGGTGCCGCCGAAGCTCGAGGGGAAGAAGTACAAAGTGGAGTTCGACACAGAGAAGGGGGAAGTCAGGTACGGCTGACCCGGTCTTCCTCGGCATGATGGTCCTCACCGTGGGGAGCGCCATCGTGGCCCTCGAGGCCAAGGAGATAGTCTACGGCGCCATCGGCCTTGCGGGGTCCCTGTTCGGCGTGGCTGCCCTCTTCTTCCTGCTCGACGCCCCTTACGTGGCCGTCTTCCAGATCGCCGTGTACATCGGCGCGGTGGCCGTGCTGATCCTGTTCACCGTGATGCTTGTCAGAGAGGAGAAGTGGGCCAAGGAGGCCCCGGCGACGTCCCTCACCAAGATCGCTGGAATCGTCACGGGGCTTGCCATCACCATCGCGCTTGTCGCCGCAGCCGTGGACACAAACCTCGGCCAGTACACCACCATCTCGAACAGCGCGACCTTCGTGGACATCGGGCAGCTCATCTCCACAGGGGACGCGCCCATCCTACTCGTCCTGGCCCTCGTGCTTGCAGCGTCTGTCGTGGGAGCCCTCACGCTTTCGAGGGTTGAAAGGGGGGAACCCAAGTGAACAGCCTCAGCGATTTCATGATTGTTTCGGCGATGCTCTTCGGCATAGGTGTCTACGGGCTCGTCACGAAGAGAAACGCCCTCCGCCTGCTCTTCGCGGTCGAGATAATGATCAATGCGGCCAACCTGAACTTCATCGCCTTCGGCCAGTACCTCCCATTCGAGGGGAGCGCGCAGACAGCGCTTCCGAACGCCTTCGGGCAGACTTTCGTACTGTTCTCCATCGCCCTTGCAGCGGCCGAAGCGGCTGTGATCCTGGCCATAGTGGTCGTTGCCTACAGGCTGCACAAAGACGTCGACGTCAGCGAGCTGAAGTCGCTGGAGGGATAAGGCAAGTGATTCTTCTCGTCCTCCTCCCCGGTTCGCAAGAGTTCCTGGAGTAAGCGCAAGTGTTCCAATATCTACTTCTGCAATCGGTAGTCGTACCTCTGATTGCGGCGGGTCTCTGCTACCTCGCGGCTCCCAAGTTGGGGAAGCGCGTTGGCTGGATCGCCTTCGTATCCCTCTTTCTCACCACCCTCCTCCTCGTGGGGTTCGGGTGGTCCCAGCTCTTCTCTGGCGGCAGGCCAATCTCAGAATCCTATACCTGGGCCCCCACGGCCGGACTCACCTTCGGGTTCCTCGCCGACGGGCTGAGCTTCCCGGTCGCCATACTCGTCAACCTTGTTTTGGCGGCAACGGCAGTCTACTCCATGCCCTACATGGAGAGCAGGATCAGGGCCCTGTACAGCGAGCCGAAGCCTGCCAGAATAGGCATCTACTACCTAAACTTCCTGCTCGTCTCTGCGGGCCTGGTGGGC
>CAYPSJ010000037.1:0-8498 GCA_964413565.1 uncultured Nitrosopumilales archaeon
GAGCAAGGGCAGCGCTGACCCATACGGCCTCCCTTGTCGGAGACTATGAGGTGTACCAGGCGGCTCTGCGGCAGGCCGGAGTGATCGAGGCGCACAGCCTGCAGGAGCTCCTCGATTTCTCTGTCTCTTTGCTGATGCTTCCGCCCACGAAAGGGAGGAGGCTGGCCATCGTCACCAATGCAGGAGGAGTGGGCGCAATCGCGGCAGATGAAGCGGCGAATACTGGCCTGCATGTGGAGCCGCTGACGGAGGAAGCAAAACGAAAGATCCTCTCCACGTTTGCAGGCGAGGCCTTCGTATCCAATGCTTCTCTGGGCAACCCGATCGATCTGACGGCTTCGGTCAGCTCAGATCAGTTCGTAAAAGTCGTCGAGTTGGTAGCCGCACGGCCTGAATACGATCTTTTGCTCGCATTGCCCACGCATCATGCTCCTGGAATGCAATACGACGTGGGGGAGAAGCTCGGTGATGTCATCAAGCAATCTGGGAAGGCCGCGACCTGCTGTGTTATTGGTAACTCCGAGTTCGCTAGCGTGATTCACATGGAGTTCATGTCGAGGGGGATTCCGAGCTTCCCTACGCCTGAGAGAGCGGTGCATGCACTGGCTGTGGCCCCCGAATACGCCGCCGCGACGAAGGCCGTTTGGGAAAGCGGCATAGCGCTCAGGCGGCCAAAGCGCTTTGGGCGTGAGACAGGCCCTCTACACCAAGAGGAGGTCAGGAGCCTGCTACGATCATACGACATCGAAGAACCCAAATCTGTCATTGTCGAACGCGCGAACGACATTCAGGGGCTCGCGAGGGTAGGGTTCCCGGTTGCGTGCAAGCTGCTTTCGCCGGGAGTTCCGCACAAGACGGATCTTGGCGGAGTCTTGCTTGATGTCAGAGACGTTGCAGAGGCGAGGCGAGCGTTCGTGAGGTTCCAGAAGCTTGCGTCAAAGGCGCATGTCAGGTTCGAGGGCATGCTTGTTCAGGAGATGGTGAGGGGCGGCGTCGAGCTCCTGCTCGGCGGGACGCGTGACCCAACGTTTGGCCCCGTCGTGATCCTCGGGCTCGGGGGGATTTACACCGAAATTTTCCGCGAGTACCACCTGGCCGTATCCCCGATCACAGCGCAGGAAGCACGGAGGACACTGATTAGCGAGTCGCTGGCCAAGGTCCTAGGCGGCTACAGGGGAGGGCCAAGGGTTAACATCAGCCGACTCTGTAATGTCATCTCCGCGTTCTCGAGCACTATGATAGATAACCCGTCGATTGAACAGATGGAGGTGAACCCTCTGGTTGCAACGCGAAACAGGATACTCGCAGTGGACGCGAGGGTCATCCTCCGACCGGGCCGAGATTAGCCGGAGCCAGCTCGCCCACGGGTGGCGTACCTGCCTCTCCAAGGGCCTGCATCCTATCGGCTCTGTAAGCTCGGACGAACGCCAAGTAGTTGGAGTGGCGTGCCCTCTGAAGCTCGAGAATCGCCCCTCGCCCAGAGCCGGCACCTACCCCTTTCAGATAGGCGATCGCGACATCGAGGTCGTGGATGGCCCCGAGGGAGTCCTGCCATTTCGTTAGTGATGACAGCCGCGCCGGCGTCTTATCCGCGAGCTCGAGCAGATAGCGCAACTTCTTGACCTCCTTGCGGAGTGAGTGAAGCTCCACCATCTTCGACTCGTCGTCCAGCACCTGGGTCAGGAGTGAAGAAGCCTTCTTGGAATGCTTGCGGACATCCTTCTTGAACCTCTTGGACAGCCCTCTCCCTCTGAGCTTTGAGGTGTCCAGCTCTGGAACCTGGACATCGGCCAAAGCACCGATTGTCGCCTTCGCACGGGCCGCGGAGTCGCTCCTCTGGTTCTCCAGGCCGACGAGTAGCCCCGGTGGGAGGCTACCTTTGCATGTTTTCAGCGTGACCATGAGGGTGTCCATGTCACGGAGCTGCGAGGTGGCCTTCAGGACCGACCTGAGCGTGAAGTTGAACGTCTTCGAATCCTGGGAATCCCTGGCACTCCGGGGCAATAGTCTACGCATGACCTGGATGCGTCGGGCTGCTACCCTGAGATCGTGGATCTCGTCTGGGGAGGGGCGGTCGGGAAGGTCGGAAACCATCTTGAGCAATGTCCCTGTCCTGTCGGTATACCCTTTCGCGAGAGACTTGCGGCCGACTCTCAGCGGAGCCATGCTGAGCGATTCTCTGGTCGCACTGAAAAGCTGATTGCTTCTCCCGCGTCGACCCTCCCGTTTCTATACTTGGCCCTCCTTACTATTGAGGGTAATGAGACCACAATATCATTCAGGGTGCCTCCTGAAATACCGTCCGTAGGCCGGGAACCTTCATGTGCCCCCGCTGCCGGCCCTTTTGAGAAGGTGAAGTGAGTGGAGCTCTATTTGATGAGGCATGGAGAGGCAGGGAAACGGATCCCGGTCGCCGCAAGGGACACCGTCCGGGCCCTGACCGCCGCTGGGAGGCAAGAGGTCGAAGAAGTGGGGGAGGCCATGGCGAAACTAGGCTACAGGTTCGACGTTGTCGCAACCAGCCCCCTCAAGCGGGCCAAGGAGACAGCAAGTATCGTCAGCGAGGCCTTGAATCGGAAGAATCGCGTGGAGGAGTGGTCCGAACTCAGCCCTGAAGGAAGCCGGAGCGCTCTATACCGGAGGCTGACCAGTGTCAGGCCAGGGTCGAAGGTCCTTTGCGTGGGCCATGAGCCCTATCTTACCATAGCGATGGGCGAAATCGCGGGGAGGGGAGCAGACGGTTCCCAGGGTTTCAGGATTTCACTGAAGAAGGGGGGAATGGCGAAGCTCCTGGTGACCGGGTTTAACCCCAGGATATCGGGAGAGCTGCGCTGGCTCCTCACCCCGAAACAGATCAGGAGGATGGCCTAGCTGGAGGCCATAAGTTTAGCACTTAGGCCGATTAAGCCCGCGATCGAGTGAAATTGAAGGTCGCCGTCATCGACGTCGGGTTCAACTCGATAAAGATGCTCAGATACAAGGTCGAGCCAGACGGCTTTCTGAAGTCCTATGGGCAACTGGGAATGCTCGCCAAGCTCGGGGAAGGCCTTGAGGGGACAGGATACCTCGGCCACGAGCAAATTTCGCGAACCATAGAAACCCTAAGGCTCTGCCGGGAGACGGCTTCCCTGGATTCAATCAAGCACATCCTGCTTGTAGGAACGAGCCCAGTGCGGGAGGCCGCAAACTGGGAGGAGTTCCTGAGAAGAGTGGAGGAGGAGACCGGGCTTCGAATGAGGGTGCTCACCGGGAATGAGGAAGCACTGTATGGGGTCTTGGGAGCCCTGACGTCTATGGACGCCCCGAGCGTCCTCTTCTTCGACCTGGGGGGCGGGAGCCTCGAGCTAACCTATGTGAACAGGGCGCGGATCCGGAGAATCCTCTCCCTGCCGCTCGGCGCCCTGAAGCTTACCTCGGCATTCGCAGGCAAGAACGGAACTTTTTCAAAGAAAAATCGCGGTAGAATGGTGAAGCAGATTGCCCAGGTGCTCCCTTCGATGGACGAGCTCGGGCTGGACAGGGATACCGTGCTCGTGGGCACGGGAGGTACCATCAGGGCGATGGCAAGGTACGAACAGGACCGTGTGGACTACCCGTTCGACAAAGTACACAACTACTCCATGGAATTCGACTCGGTCCAGCAGATGAGCAGGAAATTCTTCAAGCTGAAGCTCTGGGAGCTAGACAGGATGGAGGCCATCGGCCAAGGGAGGTCAGAGACCATTGCGGCGGGGGCACTAGTGGTGCGGACACTGATGGAGAAACTCCATTTCAAGCGGCTGACAGTCAGCACCCATGGCCTCAGGGACGGAATTCTGATGGAGTTCCTTCATGAGGGAACACGAAACCCAAACGTGGTGGCGCAGAAGGAGGACATCGAGCGTTTGCTGGCCAGGCAGGCACAGCCGCCTAGCTCGGCAGATTATTCGGACCTGATTGAATGCATGGGAAGGAACAATCTGATTGATGAGAGGGAGAAGAAGATCCTCCTCATGGCCGCGTGGAGAATGTTGTCTCCGGAGTGCACCGATGCTAACTCTTACGCAGTGTTCGGGATCCTGATGAGTGAGGACCTTCCCATGAGACATGAGGACCAACTGCTTATGGCCCTGTCAGTGGTTAGGGCTAGAAGGCCCCGGCCGGCCAACTGGCTGACGAAAAAGTATGGTGCTTTCCTAGCCCACGACGAGAGGCGCGTGAAGAAGCTCGGAGCCTGCCTCAGGCTGGTGGAATTGCTTGACCGCTCGAAAGTGCAGTACAGGGTGGCCTACTCTGGTGGTCTGCGAATCAGCATCGTGCAGAGCGAGGGCCCGTTCCCTCTAGAACTCGCCAGGATGGCTACGCTTGCGCTTTCTTCTGTGGTCAAGAGGCCTGTCACCATGTTCGTCAGCTCGAAGGGGAGAGAGCGCCAAGCCGGCCTCGTCAAAGTGGGGAGCTGAGGTGGCAAGGGAAGCTTCAGGTGGGAGGGCGTACAAGGGGAAGCTCATAGTGGTGGAGGGTATCGACGGGTCGGGGAAGTCGACCCAGCTGCACCTCCTTGACAAGTGGCTCAGGAGCCTGGGGCTGAACGTATTCTTCACCGAATGGAACTCTTCCGACGTTGTGAAGGAAATCACGTCCAAGGGGAAGAAGAAGGCGCTGCTCACCCCCACCACCTTCAGCCTCCTGCACGCCACTGATTTTGCTGACCGCTACGAGAGGAACATCTCCCCTCTTCTGGAGGCGGGATACTTCGTCCTCGCTGACAGGTACATCTACACAGCCTTGGCCAGGGACGTTGTGAGGGGGTGCACCTCCTCGTGGGTGCGCAAGGTCTACTCCTTCGCGGCGGTGCCGGACACCGCCTTCTACTTCCGCGTCCCCCCCGAAATCGCCATGGACAGAATCCTGGAAGGGCGACCCAAGCTGAAGTACTACGAAGCGGGCATGGACCTGAACCTCAGCAACGACGAGTACGAGAGCTACAGAATCTTCCAGACAAGGATTGTAGAGCAGTACGAGTCGATGGTAAAGAAGGACAGGTTTGCCGTCATCGATGGTACACTCGACATAGAAGAACAGCAGAACCTGATGAGGCGCCACGTGTCCAAGCTGCTTCCACCTTTGAAGACGAGGTCCCCCATCGAGTTGAGCCGGAGGCAGGGGGTCGGACCTGCATGACCCAACAGGTCGCTGCACGCCCGTTGAAGTTCTACGGAGACGGCATCTCCTACCTAACGCGCCTCGAGTCGAAAGGGAGCCTCATAGTAATCGAGGGGCCCGATGGCTCGGGGAGGAGTAGCCAGATCGATCTGATAACCAGCCACCTGGAAGCGGCAGGTCACGCGGTCATCACGACAGGGCTCAAGAGGTCGGAGCTCATCGGGGCGGGGATCCTTGAAGCGAAGCACAAGCTCCCTCTCGGAAAGAAGACCCTGGCGCTTTTTTACGCAGCTGACTTCGCTGACCAGCTGGAGCACAAAATCATCCCGGCCTTGCATGCTGGTTACGTCGTGCTCGCTGACCGGTACATCTACACCCTAATGGCGAGGAGCAGCGTCAGGGGGATTCCACGGTCCTGGTCGCACGACCTCTTCGGCTTCGCCGTCAAGCCCGACCTGGTGTTCTATCTCGACGTGCCTCCAGAGGAACTCTTCCACAGAGTGTTCCAGAAGTACGGCTCCCTCGACTACTACGAATCAGGGGCGGACATGGGGCTCTCGGACGACCTCTACCAGTCTTTCATCCTCTACCAGCGGGGGATAGCAAGGGAGTTCAGAGTGATGGAGCCGAAGTACGGCATAGCGAGGATAGATGGCGGAAGGGGGATCCCCGAGGTCAACGCCGAACTGCAGAAGAGGATTGACGGGTACCTCAGAAGCCTCCGCTGAGAACCTATTGGATGTCAGAGACCCTGGCCACGGCGAGCGGGATGGTCATTTCGTCCTTCGACAGTCCTCCGTGATGCCCCTTCAGACTTAGCGAGTCCCCTTCCCTATAGCGATACCAGACGGTGTTCTTGCCGTGGGGTAGAACCATCAGGTTTCCGACCCTCCTCCTGAATTTCCGGCTCGGCTTGTTCACCCCGAAGAAGCCTTCATGTATTGCGTCTTCGGTCTTCATCACAGATGCGATTCCTTCGAGTTTTCCCTCGAGATACTTCTTCGCCTCGTCGAGCTTGTCTTCTCTGACCCTGAGGTAAGCATCCCTTGCGCTGCCCCAGGGCGGAATTACTCTCCCGGAAGGCCCTCGCGCGAGGAATGAAGGAAGTTTCCTGTACCTGTTCATGTACACCGTGTCTTTCGGCTCGACGTTGACTTGTCCGTGGTCAGCCGTTGCGATGACCAGTGTCTTCTTTGCTGCTTCTCTTCCAAGCTTCGAAACGAATCCCTCCTGTAATGCGTGCGAAATCAAAGACGCTTCTACTTCGGACTCAGGCGTGTTCGGGCCGTAGATGTGTTCGATTGTATCGATGTACGACCAGTAGACATAGAACAGGTTGCGCCCTCTGGCTCGATCCAGCCGCCGCCTGAGAGAAACGGCGAGGTCGGACGCCGAAGCGCATGGATGGACCTTGCTCCCCTTGCGTGATTCCTTCGAGTAAGCCGTGTAGGCCAGGGCCCTGCTCGTCAACGACAAGCTCCGCACCCTCTCCTTCTTCAGACGCTCGAAGATGGTGGTCCCGTCGAAGAGGAACCTGGGTTCGATCACTCCGACCAGAGTGTCCCTTCCCTGTTCCCCGACCCTTGCGAAGGGCAGCGTCACGACGACCTCGTCCAGCTCGTCCATGTAGACGAACCATTCGGGAAGGCCGTGCTCCTGGGGGGTCAGACCTGTGCTGACAGTCGTGAGGGCGGCTGCCGTGGTCGAAGGAAACACGGTGGTGATGGGTCTGACGTTTCCCTTGGCAGCGAGCGTCCCGAAGAAACCCCGTTCAGTCTGCCTCAACAGCTCCCTGTAGCCCAGACCGTCGAACAGCATGAGGACGACGTTTTCGACTCCCGCGGTCTCCGTGGCTCCGAGCGCGTCCTTCGGGAGAGTCGTGCGGCCCGGGTTGACGCCGAGCAGTGAGAGAACAGTCGAGGGGACGTTGGATAGACAGTAGCCGCCATAATCGGGCTTCAGCGAACCGGGGTTGACCACGGTAGCGGCATGAAACCATGTGTGATATGTTTTCTGACGACACCTTTGAATTGCCACAGAATTAATACAGAGGCAGTTCTGACTCCATGGCATGCCTAACGTCGGTGACAAAGCGCCGGATTTTGCCCTCTACGACTACGACAGGAAAGTGCGGAAGTTGTCTGAGTTCCTGACAAAGGGGAAGAAGACAATTCTAGCGTTCTTCCCAGGAGCCTTCACAGGCGTCTGCACTCAAGAAATGTGCACCTTCAGAGACATGTACGGGGAGCTGGAGAAGCTCAACGGCACCGTGGTCGGCGTGTCGGTGGACGCGCCCTTCGCCCAGAAGGCATTCGCCGAGAAGTACAATCTGAAATTCCCCCTCCTTTGCGACTTCGACCGGCAGGTCATCAAGGAGTACGGAGTGGTGTGGAAGAACCTCGGTGGGGTCGAAGGATACGACACCGCAAACAGGGCAGTATTCGTTATTGACGGCTCGGACAAGATTGTGTTCAAGTGGGTAGCCGAAAATCCTGGGAAGCTTCCTGACTTCGAGGCCATCAAGAAAGCGTTGTAATGGACGAGGACCTTGCCTTGACCCGGCTGGTGGCGCTCCTAGGTGGAATTAATGTAGGAGGCCGCATCGTCAAGAATGAAAAGCTGCAGAATGCGTTCACCGCGTTGGGCTTCCGGGGCGTGGTCACCTACAAACAGACCGGAAACGTAGTCTTCGAGACGAGCATCGCCAGCCTCGTCGAGGTCAGAACGAAGATAGAAAGGAGACTTCGAAGAGAGTTGGGTTTCGATATCCCCGTTTTCATCCGCACAATCCCCCAGTTGAAGGGCATGGTCGAACGCAACACCAAAGCTGTGGGTGAAGGAAACAGCCTCTTGGTAACCTCGCTGCCGGGCCCAATTGATGGTAATGCGCTACCTCTGCCATTGACCATTCCAAAGTCGACTGCTGAGATTCTCTCTGCATCCGGCTCGGAAGTCTTCAGCCTGACACATGGTGGCGGAGAGGGAGCGCTGCCCAATCTGTTCCTAGAGTCGAAGTTGAAGGTGAAAGCAACCACCCGCAATATGAACGTGCTTAGAGAAATAGTCGAGAAATACGGGTAATACTTCCGTAGAACTCCTTAAGACATAAAGCAAGTCGGCCGATTTGCCGCACTCCGTGGCCCTGGTGGTGCAGCTTGGTTAGCATAGGAGGCTGTGGAGCTGAGATGGAAACAGATCAGCACCGAAACCTCTCGATCGTGGGTTCAAATCCCACCCAGGGCCTACCTACGTAGGCTCGATCTCGCTTGGAGCCTGTCCGGCCAAACATAAATCCAGTCAAGCAAGAGTGCGCCGAGATATCCTTTAGACCAACGAAATGGTTCCAGAGATTAAAT
>CAYPSJ010000038.1:0-8960 GCA_964413565.1 uncultured Nitrosopumilales archaeon
TACGATGAAGCCTGGGCGCTCCCGACTGAGCAGGCCGTGGAGGTCGCCCTTCGGACGCAGCAGATCATCGCAGAGGAGACGGGGGTACCGAACGTTATCGACCCTCTCGGGGGCTCATACTACGTGGAATGGCTTACCGACCAGATGGAGGAGGAGGCCTACAAGTACTTCGACAGGATAGAGGCGGCCGGGGGGCTCCTGAAGGCAATCAAGACGGGGTACCTGCAGCGGGAGATAGCAGAGAACTCGTACAGGCTTTCGAAGCGCGTCGAGGAAGGCAAGGATTCGGTGGTCGGGGTCAACAAGTACGCCAAGTCCGAGAAGGAACCAATCGAGTTCCTGAAGATCAACTTCAAGGCACAGCGGAGGCAGATTCAGCGACTAGCGGTAGTAAAACGAGGGAGGAACGAGACCAGGGTGAAGGAGGCACTCGCGAAAATGAGGAAGGCGTTTGAAAACGAAGATGCAAACTCAATCTATCCCATGCTCGAGGCGGTCACGCGCTATGCGACCCTCGGCGAGATTGTAGACGAAGGGAGGAAAGTGTTCGGGGGCTTCAAAGAGCCCATGCTGCTCTAGTCGCATGATTCACCCCTCGCCCTGCTAACCAGCAAAGGTTTTGAAGGCCTCTGAGGCGCGTCGGTGACGGACATGGCGAAGAAGACAGCCGCCGTCCAGAAGAGAATCCGAATCCTAGTGGCCAAGCCGGGACTAGACGGGCACGATAGAGGAGTGCTGGTGCTCGCGCGTGCATTCAGGGACGCGGGCATGGAGGTGATCTACAGCGGCCTCCTCCCCTCCCCAGAGCAAGTGGCCCAGATGGCCATAGATGAAGACGTGGACGTAGTGGCCCTCTCCCTGCTCAACGGCGCACACATGACCGCCTTCCCGAAGGTCAAGCGGCTACTCGACAGGATGGGGGGAAAGGACATTGTTGTGGTTGGCGGTGGTATAATACCCGAGGAGGACAAGCCGAAGCTCCTCAGACTTGGCATCACCGGGCTCTACGGACCGGGGAGTTCCTTCGAGGAGATTGTCGAACACGTGAGGGGCCGGGTCGCAAGAGAAAGGTGGAAGGGGTAGAAGTGTCGTGCTAGAACAAGACGAATTCATGAACCTGTCAAAGATGAACTTCGACATATCCGAGGAGCAGTCCATGATCCTCGAACAGGTCGACAGGGCCTGCAAGGAATTCCGGCCGATAGAGGACAAGTGTTACCTCGAGCACAGGATAAACGACCAGGTGAAACCCTTCTTCGCCAAGGCTCACCTGCTGGGCCTTCCCGTTTCAAGGAAGTACGGCGACGGACAGGGTGCGGATATGGTGACCTATTCTCTCGCCGTGGAGAGGATCGGCAGGGAGGGCACAGGCCTGAGAACCTTCTTTTCTGTTCACATGGCCCTGGGGCAGATGACGATCCAGCACTGGGGGACAGAGGAGCAGAAGGCGAGGCTACTCCCCGCCGCAACCAGAGGGGATAACATACTCGCCTTCGGGTTGACTGAGCCTGGTGCGGGGAGCGACCCTGCGGCCCTTACCACCTACTTCGAAGAGAAGGAAGGGAAGTACATGCTTACTGGACAGAAGATGTGGATCTCCCTCGGATCCACCGCCAACAAGATCCTCGTCTTCGCTTACCCGAAGGGGAAGAGGGAGGGAATGTGCGCCTTCGTTATGAACACGTCGACGCCTGGGTACAAGGCTGAGATCATCCCTCACAAGCTTGGGCTCCCCACAGCCGACACTTCGACTGTCTACCTCGACAGAGCTGAGGTCGCAAAGGAGGACATGCTCGGTTCACCGGGGAAGGGAATGTCGGTCGCACTTTCTGGGCTAATGAACGGGAGGCTGAGCGTCGCGGCGGGGTGCGTCGGGGTGATACAGGACTGCCTCGACGAGGCGGTCAGGTACGCGAGCGTTCGTTTCCAGCACGGCAAACTCATAGGAAAGCACCAGCTCATTCAACGGCACATAGCAATCATGTCCATGAATCTCGATGCGGCGAAGCTCCTCCTGCTGAAAGCGGCGTTCGTCAAGCAGAAGTACGAGGAGAACCCGAAGAGCTCCGAACTCAGGGACGCAACCGACCTCGCGGTGACAAAGGCGAAATATTTCGCGGCCAACAAATCCTTCGACTCTGCCAACAGGGCTGTGCAGATATTCGGCGCGAACGGTTATTCTCTCGAGAACAGACCCGCGAGGCACCTGGCCGACAGCAGGGTCACGATGATATACGAAGGCGCGAACGAGATCCTCGAGCAGAAGATGGCTCTCGGGTCACTTGGGAAGAGCTTCGAAGCATACTCGTGAGCCGCAGCACCGTGGTTGAGATGATCAGAAAAAGGGCGATTGCAGCCGTTGCAGTGGTGGCGATAGTCGCCGTAGCCTCGTTTGCGGTCTACGAGCTGTTCTACACCGGTGGCTTACCCTGCGGAGCGATTCCAGCAGGGAGCGAGGCCAGATACAAGGCTTCGGAATCCCAGTTCGGAGCCGTGATCGAGTACCAACTCCCAGGAGTCGACAGGTACCCCAACGCCGTTGTTGCCGCCCCCGACGGTTCGGTCTGGTTCGCCGAAGACGAGGCACCTGGGGTGTCGCACCTGTATCCGAACAATGGCACAGTCGTTCAGTATGCCTGGCCGGGCTACCCGACGCCCCAGCCGCCTGAGTGCGGCTTTTCCGCGAGCGTCTCAGGGATCGCACTCTGGAACGGGCGGGTGTGGGGAGCGGATGAGTATGGAAACGTCATTATCGGGGTGAACCCCTCCGACGGTAAGTCTGTCACGCTCAATACGTCGAGAGCGGACTACCCGTACTGGCTCGCCGTGGGTCCGGACGGTGACCTCTGGTTCACATCAGACAACACCCCTGCAAGACTAGGGAGGGTAGCCCTCAACATGTCGATGCAGGTCATCGACCTCTCGGGTCTGGGCAACGACGAGCCATTGACGCTCGACTTTGTGAACTCGTCTCTGGCCTATATTTCGACCGTGAACATATCCACCTTCTCCGCCACTTCAGCCTGCGCTAAGACTAGCAGCAACTGTGCTAGCGGGCATGTTTACTCATTTGACCCATCCAATGCTTCTTCCACGATTACGCCGAAGGTAGTTGGTGCAGGATTCAATCTTACGCTCCCAACCAGCGCGTCCTTCCTAAACGAGGGCGTTTTTGTCGCCCAGCATGACGCATCGAATGTGGTGAAGTATGACATCGGTACCGGAACGTGGACGACGTATCCGACTTCGACCGTCCCCTATGTACCAATCACCCTTTCTCTCGAGACGGCTGCCGAAGATGGGAAGGTCTGGTTCAATGAGCACTATGCGAACAAGATTGGAGAGATCGATCCGATAGCCAATACCCTGATGGAATATAGTGAGTCCACCCCACCCATAACCAACGGCAGCGAAGTCCAGAATGACCTCTCCATTGCGGCCGGGCACGGAGGGCTATGGTTCACGTCCCTGACAGGGAACTACGTCGGGTTCGTGAACGACACATACAATCCTGGCTGGGGAATAGCTGTAGCGGGTGCTGACTCGGCGGCTGTCCTGCCGGGGGGTAACACGTCTTTCACGATGAGCATAACGGGAAGCTGGAGCTCTCCTCTTGGGGTAGCCGTGTCTGACTCCGAGAACCTGACCTCGATGCCCAAGCTCATTCAGATTGTCCCGAACACGTCGTCAGTTCCAGCGACGGGCACAGCACCCTATCAGCTGGGTGTGAGGGTCTTGGTGGCGCAGGCAGTCCGACCAGGAGACTACACCCTGGCGGTGACCCTGACGAGCGGCGTGACGCAGCAGACAGCTTACTTCTTCATCAGAGTCAGCTAGCTACCCAGTGGCTCGGTTCACCGGAGAAGGGCAAGAGCGAGGAGGAATGCGGCTGCGGCAAGAACGCTCGCCACAACTCCCTTGAGTATTGACTCGAACCTTGCTGCCAAGGAGGAGGTGGCGCCTCCCGGTTGCCTTTTCAAAGCCTTGTAGGGCCTCGAGGCGTTTATTTCTACGTAGGCGGTGAAGAATCCGAATACTCCTCCGGCCAGCGCAGGCACCGTGACAGTGTTCGTCTGGACAGTGAATCCGACTAGCACAGGGAGGAAACCCCAGGACAGAGAAAACCAAAAGTCCGTGTGGAACCTACCGGAGAAGAGCTCTAGGTTGTAGGCGAGAAGGAAGAAGAACTCAACGAGGCCGAGAGGAATCAAAAGAAGGGCATACGAAATCGCGAGGTAGAGGCCGAGTGCAAGCGCTGGAACCATCGCTCCGACCGCCATTGCAAGCAGCTGCCGTGTCGACAGGAAGTTGCCCCATGGCTTGTTCGGGGACATCGCGTCGAGGGAGTGGGCCGACACCCCGACGGCCAGGAGATAGACCAACGCCATCTCCCCCATCCTATCGTAATGGACGGATGATGCGAGAAGAGACCCGATCAGGACGTAGCTGGCGTTCATGAGGGTGTAGGGAAAGAAGGAGAGGCCAATCAGCAGCCGGAACCTCTTGGGGCCCCTTTTAGGAACGAAACCATTCCCCGGATCTCGTTTCGCTCAAGATTTCACTTCCCCTTCCCTTTCCTGCCGTTTAGTGCCCTTATCAGCGCTATCATGCAGCGTTTTTTGTTTGAGAGCGCCACGTTCGCTGATGAATTGTTTGTGGGGGGGACAGCGTTAAGGAGTGGGTCGCTCCGGACCCAGGTAAGATGCCGGACTCGAAGGGGATAGACGGAGTCGCCCGTAGGCTCTTTCAGGGGCTGGCGGCATCTTATGACAGGACTGTCGACTACGCCACACTCTACCAAGACAGGCATTGGAAACGGTGGGTTGCCGAGCAAGCTTCCTTTGGCGATGGGGCTCTCGTATTGGACCTCGGGTGCGGCACCCTGCTGCTCGAAGAAAGGCTTCGCAACAAAGGCTGCAGATACGTGGGGATAGACCTTACCTCAGAGATGGTGAGACGAGGTTGGGAGAAAGGGTTGGCAAACGTCCCTCTTGTGGTCAACGGCGATGCTGTGTCTCTGCCATTCGCTGACCGGACGTTTGATGGGGCCGTGAGCTGCTACGTTCCCAAATACGTGAGCGTGGCGAAGCTGGCAGACGAGCTCGCACGGGTCGTCAAGCCCAGCGCCAGGATCGTGCTCTACGACTTCGCCAGGCCCAAAGGAATCTCCGCCCCCCTCCTCGAGCCCTACATCCAGGTCGGTCTTCGCGCCATTGGCTTCGCACTCCGAAAGGCTGGGAGCAGGGCAGCTTTCGCCTTCGAAAGGCTCCCGCAAATCATCGACGGAACGTCTTGGGACAGAGAAGTCGTTGAGGCCATGGAGAATCGAGGGTTCGAGACTCTAGTCGCGACTCCGCTGACTGCCGGAGTCGTCTTTGCCTACTGCGGCCAGAAGCGGTCAATATAGACTGATGCAGGCCGGGAGTCACGCGATGATTCGGGGCGAGGCTTAAATCCCGAAAAGAGGGCTCGGCCGCTTCATGCAATCTGTCCATGGCAATGACGACCTTGCCGGTCCGGGCATCGGGAGCTACGAAGAAGTGGAGAAGATTCTCCCGGGGGGGTACAGGTCGCTCCTAGACAAGAAGGAGACTCAGAAGGCGATCTTCGAGGCGAAGGGGTACATCGAGAGGCACCTTTGCAGGGAGCTGAACCTGATGATGGCCACGGTCCCGCTGATTGTTGACGCCGAGAGCGGAATCAACGACATGCTTGACAGGGACGGGTCTCGGACACCGGTCCAGTTCCACATATCGAACGACTACAACAAGAACCCAATCGACGCTCAGGTCGTCCAGGCTGCCACGAAATGGAAACGCTTCGCGCTGAAAGAGCTGGGCATAGAGATGGGGGAGGGAATATGCACGGACATGAGGGCAGTGAGGAAGGACTACTTCCTAGACCACGATCACAGCGCGTACGTGGACCAGTGGGACTGGGAGAAGGTAATTTCTGCCGACCAGAGGAACCTTCCCTATCTGGAACAGACGGTGGAGAAAATCTGGAAGGTCCTGAAGGGCGCCGAGACGCACCTCCACGAAACCTTCCCGAAGCTGAAAACGAAGTACCCCGAGATGGCTGACAGAATAGAATTCATCCACGCCGAAGAAGTCCTCGAGATGTTCCCCAAGCTCCCCCGGAAGGAGAGGGAGACAGCCCTGCTCAAGGAGCACCCCGCGGTCTTCATCGTAGGAATCGGATGGGTCCTGAAGAACGGTCACCCACACGAAATGAGGGCCGCCGACTACGATGACTGGGTGACGGAGACGAGGACGAAGGACGGGAGGGTATTTCACGGGCTGAACGGTGACATCCTTGTGTGGAACCCTGTGACCAAGCGAAGGCACGAGCTAAGCTCCATGGGGATCAGGGTGGACGCGGCGAGTCTGCGCGAGCAGCTGGAGATAAGCCGCCAGCTCGACTCGCTGAGGTTCGACTACCACAAGGGAATCATGAGTGGCGAGCTCCCGCTTTCAATCGGAGGCGGAATCGGGCAGTCGCGGACCCTGATGCTCCTCCTCAAGAAGGCGCATCTAGGAGAGGTGAGCGTCGCCGTGTGGCCCAAGGTCCTGAAGGACATGTGCGCGAAACGGAACATACACGTACTCGAATGACGCCCTAGAACTGGGCCAGAACCTTTTCGAAGTCCCAGCCGGGAATGAGGGGGCCAGCCTCTTTGGCTGGAAGCCAGCCCAGCCGTCCATCTTCGCGTAGTTGGCTCACCACCATGGCCGAGTAGGCAGGTGCGCCGGTGGCTCCAGGAGAGTTGAAGTTGATGATATGAACCGATGCTTCACCTTTCAGTAGAACGGCTTCCGGGACGAACCCTGACGAGTCGATGACCGAGCTCCTCACCCCGAATACCGCTCTCCTGTTGAGCATCCCTGCGTTCAGTGAGGGGACGAACTTCCGTACCCGGTCACACATCGCCTTCTTCGACAGGGAGCTCCTCCACTCCCCTGCAACCAAGGCCACGAAGTCTCTGTTCATCAGGAGCCCCGCCTTGGGCGGAACAGGTCTGTCGAGAAAGGCGGCGAGCTTCGAGAGCCCTATCCCCGCGTAGACGTAGGGCCCGGGAACGAGCACCGCATTCGGGCCTATCTGCCTAGCGCCGTCTGCACGAACGACGAAGTGTGGATCGAGGAACGGGTACTGGGGGAACCTGGGCGGACGGTAGATGTTCGACGCGACCCTTGAGGCGAAGGGCTCGTCCACAACCCAGTATTCTCCCCTGAAGTTGAGGGATGCGTACTGCTTCGCGAGCCCGCAGTAGTGTGCGATTTCCAGCGACCCACCGCCTGCGGCGTTGATCAGGAACCGGGAACGGAGTGTGGCAGGCCCCGAACCAGACCTCGTTTCTACGTTCACTGACCCGCTTCTCTCTTCGATTTTCACAACTCTGTGGCCCCCGAAGAAACGCACCTCCTGGGAAGCGAGACGCTTCCACAGATGGCGGGTGAAGATTCCGAAGTCGACCGAGACATCGGTCTTTGAAACGAGGGCCGCCCGGCAGTTCACCTCAGGCTCGAGATTCTGCACGTCCTTTCCTTCGAGGAGATCGAGCTCACTCTCTTCCATGCCATTCTCCACCCCCCAGCGCTCGTACTTCTCGAGAGTCCTGACCTCACTTTCCTCTGCTGCCACGTTGAACGTCCCAATAGGCCTCCATGGAAGTCCCTCCCTCAGTGCTAAGCTCTCCCACATGGGGTGAGAGATTAGAGAAGTCTTTGCGAAGATTCGCTTCTTCACGGGGTCAAGGTAGAAGGGCCTGTGAATGACCCCGGTGTTGCGGGTGGAGGTGTGTGCTGCGGCCACTTGGGCGGTGTCGAGAAGTGCTATTCTGCAGTCGTAGAGAGACGAAAGCCAGTAGCTTATTGTAATGCCGAGCACTCCGGCCCCGATGACGGCGACGTCGAAGTCAGCCCGCTCCTCCATCGACCCGGGGAGGTCTATGGGGCGTTTTACGTCCTTGTCCTAAATGCCCTTCAGGTAGCCGTTGGCTTCGAGCCACTCCATGTGTGCCCTGATGTATCTCCAAATGATGTCAGCTTTGCTGTTGTCAAAGTCCCAGGGGGCGACGAGGACGACGTCCCCTTCTCTGATCCACATTCTCCGCTTCAGCTTTCCCCTTATCCTGCACTGACGGGTGACCCCGTCGGCACACTTGACAATGACCTGGTCTCCGCCTGTCATCTTGATGGCCCTGCCTAGAATCTCACCCTGCTGGGGCATCACGAGCTCCTTCAGGTTCGCCTCGCTCAGGACCTTTCTCTTTCCCAACGGTTTCACCCTTCGCCCGAATAACGTGCATATTAAGGGCTCTGAGACGCAGGACCGACCGCATTCATACGTATCTTCGGAAATGACGGGGGTTGCCCCTTCGCCTCTCCCTCCTGCCGTGGCGCCAGGGCCTGGGGCCGCGTGATGAAAGCGTCGGAGTCCTTGGGGCCCTCGAGTCCTCTTCCCGAAGGGGCTTGATGGGGGCCTTGGCTAGTGACGCTATGCGGGCGAAGTCCGCGCTTTCGTCCCCACTGACGAAGGTGTAGGACCTGCCGACATCCCCAGCCCTGGCGGTCCTCCCAACCCTGTGGAAGTAGACGGTCGGGTCCTCCGGGACGTCGTAGTTGATGACGCAGTCGACCTGCCTGACGTCAATCCCCCTGCTGGCCACATCGGTAGCTACGAGAACGTCCGCCCTACCAGACCTGAAGAGCCCCATCGAGTGGTCGCGTTGCTTCTGGCTCAGGTCTCCGTGAAGCGAAACGACGCTCATGAACCTCCTCTCAAGCTCCCTGGCTAGCCTGATGGTGCCGTGCCGCGTCCGGCAGAAGACGACCGCGCTCTTCCTGTTCTCCTTCTGCAGGATGTCCAGCAGAAGCTCAAGCTTCCGGTCCCTTTCCACACGGGCGTAGAACTGTTCCAGAGTATCTGCCGACGGCTCGTTCACGTCGACCATGACC
>CAYPSJ010000039.1:0-32338 GCA_964413565.1 uncultured Nitrosopumilales archaeon
ACCGGGAGACCAAGGACGACAGCCGTGGTGTCCACCGCGCTCATCAGGACTCCCGTCATTACGATTGCAAGGGTGACGAATTGGTATCGCCCATCGGGATATGCAGAGTCTCCTTGGTTTGAGCGCAATATCGAACTCATCTTTGCTCTGAGGTTTTCACTCCGCTCGCTGACCACTACTAAGCGTTCTCCCGAAACGGTTTCGGAAGACCTATACTCGCCCAGGTCCCTCGCACTCGCGATGGTCCGACAGAGTTTCACACTGTACGCGAAGGTCGACACTGATGCACCAGACGCTGTTCGCCGTGCCCTCCGTGACTTGCTCGGTGACAGGGCATTTGAACAAGGGGGGAAGCCGGGTGAATTCGTCGTGAGGCGAAAAATGGAAGGGGAGAGTGCCAAGGACCTGAACCGGGACCTCCTTTCTGCACTCCGCAGGGTGGAAAAGAAGACGAGGCTGCGGTCAGAATGGACCGCACAGGACGGTACAGTCTACAGGTTCTTCGATTATGTTCTAAAGAAGGAATCGCAGGGCGTCGAGCCTAGGCGGCCCAGCGGGGTTCCCGCACCTGAATAGGTTCTAGAGGCTGACTTTGGGCAGAGTAGAACGAAGGCCTGTTGTGGGTTCGAATCATTCTAATATTCTTCAAATGCCACCTATAACCCCGACAGGATGGAAGGGAACTGGTAGCCACAATTACAATTGACCCCAGATTCAGTGGGTTCCCTGGAGTCGCGCTAGGAGGTTACGTAGGGGGGATACTTGCGCGGGGTCGTCCGAAAGCGGAAGCGACCCTCCATCGCCCCGTCAGGCCCGGCATTCCGTATCAGGCAGTGGCTAAACCTAATGGTACTAATGACCTCCAAAATGGAAATGACATCTTCGCCGTCGTCCGCGAGGCAACCGTTGATCTCGACCTGCCACCACCAGTGGCACTCTCCCACAGCAAGGCTGCGTCTGAGCAGTACATTGGCCACCGGCGACACCTGGTTCCCAATTGTTTCAACTGCGGCCCTATGCGGGCCGTGGGGGATGGGCTCCGAATCTTCCCGGGGAGAGTCTTCGGGTCCGATGTGGTTGCCGCCCCCTGGACGCCGTCTTCTTCTCTGGCGGATCCGAGCGGATGGGTAAGATCAGAGTACATCTGGTCTGCGCTCGATTGCCCGACCATTTGGGCGCTCGTCCTATTGGGTCGGCCTGACACAGATGAGAAGGCAGTCACGGCGCGCCTAGCTGTCGAGCACATCTCTCCGATTCGCGCGGAGGAACCTCAGGTCGTGGTGGGGTGGAAGGTGAACGAGAGCGGACGGACCCGGGTAGCTGGCGGCGCCATATACTCACCCGATGGACGCTTGCTCGCAATCGCCGAGCACACACTTGTCACGACCGATTGGGGAGTTCCCATGGGATTGAATCGTTGGAAATGAGCCGCAGATCCAGTTTGACATTGGTTCGAGTCCTTTCCTACCAATCGGAGTTCACTCCGAGCTGTTCAACAGCGGGCCCGGTGGGATTCGAACCCACGGTCTCTGAGCTTTCGCACTTCAGCTTCGGAGGCTGACGCCCTATCCGTGCTGGGCTACGGGCCCGAGGCTCCCTAAGGGGAGGTGGATAAGAAGGGTTGGCTCCCGAGACCTTTTATGATGTGTCAGTAGTGACGGACCCCAGTTGAAGTTCAGGGAGTTCGAGGAAGAAGTCGAGGAAGCAGTCGCCGACTCTTGCAGGGAGGCAGGCTTCAAGGATGCCGAAATCGAAGTCGCCCTCCCCCCAAACGACTCGTATGGCGACCTCGCAAGCGCCGTCCCAATAAGACTCGCCAAGCAGACCGGAGGAAAGCCAGGGGACATGGCCATAGCTATCGCTTCCAAAGCAATGGGGCACGCCAAGAAATCAAAGTACATCGGCGGCGTGAGCCCTCACCGCGGAGGATACATCAACTTCACGCTAAACCGCGCCCAATTCATTTCAGACAGCATTTACGATATACTCCATGGGGACCTGGGGGCGGAGCATGAACCAGGCGAGCGGATCGCCATTGAGCACACGAACGTCAACCCAAACAAGGCTCTGCACATAGGTCACGCGCGCAACCTGGTGCTAGGGGACTCCCTAATCCGCGTGATGCGGTATCTTGGGCACAAGGTTCAGGCGTTGAATTATGTGGACGATTCTGGTGCCCAGGTGGCAGACATCATAGTGGGTTTCAAATTCCTTGGCATGCCAGACCAAGCTCCCGCCGGCGTTAAGTACGACGTCTATTGCGGAGACAGTGTCTACACGAAGGTCAACCAGGAATACGTTAACAATCCCCAGCTCAAGGAGAAGCAGTCCCTGGTGCTTAAGGAGATAGAGGGTGGCACAGGCGACATTGCCGAGTACACCAGGGGGATAGTGAAGCGGATCCTGCAAGCCCAGCTTTCCACCTGCTGGAGGATGGGAGCGTCCTACGACCTACTGAACTGGGAGTCGCAGCTAGTCCACTCGAAGATGTGGGAGAAGATCTTTGAATCGCTTAAGAAAATGGGGTACGTCAAGTTACAAGACCAGGGGGAGAACAGGGGGTGCTGGGTAATACCCGACCCGGAGACGGGGGAGGAGAAGGTGGTCGTCAGGTCGGACGGCACGGTCGTGTATGTCGCAAAGGATATCCCCTACGCCGCCTGGAAGATCGGGCTGGTGGACGACCCCTTCAGCTACGAGGTATTCGACACCGACCAGCCCGGGGGAGTCCTCTACTCAACAACGTTGTCCAGCAAGAGGTCGAACGTGCGTTTCGGAGGAGCCCAACTTGCGATTTCATTCATAGACACTAGGCAGAGCTACCTACAAAGGATAGTTGCGAAGGTGCTGGACAAGCTGCACGAAGGAGCTTCGAGGCGGTATCTTCACAGGAGCTATGAGGTCGTGTCACTTTCCAAGAAGACGGCCGCGGCGATCGGTTTCGAGATTGAAGGGGAGTTCGCCCACATGTCGGGGAGGAAGGGCCTGTACGTGAACGTCGACACCATGCTCGAGAAGCTAAAGGAAAAGGCGAAGGTCGAGACCAGGAGGAGGAACCTCTCCGAGTCGGAGCAGTGGGTGGAGGATGTGGCTGAATCTTTGGCGGTGGCCGCCCTCCGGTACGAGCTCCTTAAGCAGGACCCCGACAAAATGATAGTATTCGACATAGAGGACGCGCTGCAGTTCCAAGGGGACACGGGCCCCTATCTCCTCTACACCTACGCCAGGGCCAGGCGAATACTCGACAAGACCGAGGGGAAGCCCAGAATAGGCCCGTCCGCAGCGGCGAAGCTCGACAAGCGCCAGGAGGTCCAGCTCGCCAAGCAGATGTCGATGCTCGACATGAGCGCGGCCGACGCCGAAGAGTACCTCTCCCCCAAGGAAATAGCCCTGTTCGCCCACGAGCTCGCGGTCCGTTTCAACGACTTCTACGAGAGCGTCCCGGTGAACAAGGAGCCGGACGCTGAGCTGAGGGACGCCAGGCTCGCGCTGGTAGACGCCGCAAGCCGAGTCCTCGCCGAGTCCATGCGGTTGATGGGTGTGCCTGTTAGAGAAAGGATTTGAGGCATGGTTCTGAAGAAGCGTGATAGGCGGCCACCCCATCGGTTTGGCAGAACGCACATGAAACAATTAGAGGTCAAGTTGGCCGCGTTCGACCTGGATGGTACCGTCCTCGAGCACAATAGTAGCTGGGTGGCTATCCACAGGCACTTCGGGACTGAACACAACGGTGCGGCATCTCTACGGCTGTACACAGAGGGCAAGATTGACTATCGCGAGTTCATGCGCAGGGACATTTCTTCCTGGCCCAAAGGTGTGACAAAGGACGAAATTGCTGGTGTCCTGTCAGGCTACAAGGTCCGACGAGAAGCACCTGAGGTTTTCAGGGAACTAAGGGCAAGAGGGATAATGACGGCATTGGTCACGTCAGGCATCGACATCCTCGCTCGGGACGTCGCCAGGGATCTCGAGATTGACCACTGGGTGGCAAACGGGCTGAGATTCGACAGTAATGGGAAGTTGCTTCCAAAGGGCTTAGGCAGGGTAGACCCGACAAGGAAGGACATTGCCTATCTGAGGCTTCTTTCGAGAATCGGAATCCCAAGTAAGAAGACCATCGCCGTGGGCGACACTATCTATGATCTGGCGTTCCTTAAATCGGCCGGAATAGGTTTCATGCTCGCTCACACCACAAGAGTTCCTGACCCGGAAATAATCCACATCGAGAAGCTCACCCAGATATTCGATCACTTTTAGGTAATGCGTTTTTATCTGGTCACGTCAAGGATGGCCGGGGTGTTCTAGATGGAAGACAAGCTTCTGCTGATTCCAGGCCCGACGAATCTCACGCCTCGTGTCAGAGAAGTGATGGCCGGCCCGCAGCTCCCGCACGTCGGTTCTCAGTTCTACTCCATGTTCAAGGAGACTGTTGCCCTAGCTCGTTACGTTTTCAAGAATGAAAAAGGCGTCCAGTTCGTTTTCACTGGTTCAGGGACTATTGGAATGGAGTCATCGGTCGTGAGCCTCGTAGGTCACGGAAACAGAACTCTCACTCTGATGAACGGGTATTTCGGTCACAGAATGCTCATGCTCAACCAGGTCCACGGTGCCCGGGCTGACAGCATGGACAATCCTAACGGAGAGGCGGCGGACCCAGACGCGCTTCGGAGCCAGCTCCAGAGAAACAAGTACACCGTGGTATTCATCACCCACGTAGACACCTCAAGTTCAGTCGTCAACCCCGTGCAGGAGCTCGTCGAGGAGTGCCAGAAGGCAGGGGTGCTCTCGGTCGTTGATTCAGTTTGTGCAATTGGAGGCGTACCACTCGATTTTGACAGGCTAGGTGCAGACATCGTGTTCACGGCTTCGCAGAAGGCGCTGGCAGGTCCGCCGGGTGCAGTACTGGTGGCTGCGTCGCAAAGAGCCATCGAGTACATGGAGAAGCGCAAGGTGCCGATTGAGTCATATTACCTGAATCTCCTGAAATGGAAGCCCATCATGGACGACCCGCGCATGTACCTCGCGACCCCGGCAACACAGGTGATAATGGCGCTCAGGGAAGCGATGCTGGAGGTGAAGGAAGAGGGCCTAGAAAACAGATGGGGCCGTCACCGGAAGCTTGGCGAAATGACCAGGGCCCGAGTAGAGGAGTGGGGACAACGGTTCGTGGCCGAGGAAGGGCACAGGGCGGACACAGTGACTTCGTTCTGGGTCCAAAAGGAGAACGCGGGGGAGATTCAGGGCACCCTCGAGAAGGAACACGGCATAGTGATTGCGAGGGGACTCTACGAGGAAAGAGACAAGATGTTGAGAATAGGCCACTTCGGGATACTGACTACGGATGCGCTGGGTGGAGCGCTTGATTCTCTCGACCTCGTCATGAGGGAATTGGGTGCTGTTGCCGGAGGAGTAAAGGCCACCACATCAGACAGGAAAAGATAGAATCCTTTTATCGCGTCGAGAAAGGTCGACAAACTCGTAGCCCGGTCGTCTAGTGGTCAAGGATGGGGGCCTCTGGAGCCTTCGACCTAGGTTCGAATCCTAGCCGGGCTAACCCAAATCGCTCAGAATGAACCCTGTTCGACCAACAGGGGCCCAATCTTGGCTATTCCGAATCGTCTTATCTCTGGCCTTCCATATATCGAGATGATCTTGAAGAGCCTAAGCTAGGTATCCGATTCTCGTACTTTGTACGAGTCTAGTCCCTTGTCTTGGTCCTTGACCACTAGCACAACTGTGAGCTCGTCGGTCATAGACGCGACGATATTTCAGTATACATTCAACTATTTGTGTTTCGACTCATTCAACGCCACGGCTCCTCGTACGAGGGCGATAAGCGGGGCTTCATCCACTTTGTCATCTTTATGGAAGTCGATGGCGCGAATCATTTTGCTGTCTAGACGGGTGTTGAAGAGCCTCTTCGGATCCTTGACCCCAGCGCCCCTAGGGAATGTCAGCCTCACAGCGTTCTTGAGCGATTCTCCGATGCAGACTATCCCGTCATGAGACCAGACGGGGACTCCCATTGGGTTGGACGGTTTCTTCCACTTCACTTCCTCAACTATCAGTGGGTCTGATTCCTTGACAAGGTGACGTAGCTGTGTGAGCTTCTCGCCGTGCCAGTCGCCTGACTTCTTGATTATTGCATCTATCTGTTGAGATGGCGACTTCTCCTTCGAGGGACGACCCGCGGTTGCCTTCATCCTCAGGCCACGGCTTTCTTCACGAGCGAGGTGATCTTAGCCTCCTCGGTAGATGTCAACGCCTTCAACGCATAGACGACCGGCCACATGTTGCCTTCGTCGAGTCTTGCCTTGTCACTGAATCCCAGCGTCGCATACCTGACCTTGAACTTGGCAGCATCTTGGAAGTAGCAGACGACTTTGCCGTCCTTGCCAGGTAAGGCATACGCGGGCATCCCGTACCAGGTTCTTGACGAGAGGGCAGGCGCGGCGGCTCTGATGACAGTGTGGACCCTCTTGGCCATCGAGCGGTCAGGTTCCGACATCTTTGCGATTTTTTCTAGCACGAGCTTCTCCCCGTCAGCGCCTACCTTTGGATGTACTCCTTGTCGCTTTTGGAGGTATTCCTTCATCGCCGCCTTTTCCTCGTCGGTGAATCCCTCGAACTTCTTGCTTGATGTCGTGGTGCCTTTGGCGGACTCCTGGGCGGCTTTCCTTGCAGGTTTCGCGGTCGAACTCATGGACTAGGGTTCGACTGGCAGCTTATGAATCCTGTCCTAAGCAATTCAGACAAAGGGGAAGGGGCAGGCGCGCATCGTCCGCCGGCTGTCTTTACCTGCATTTATACTGGTAAAATGGCCTATGTCCAGGCCCACTCGCACATGAAAGGATTATCACCCTCATTCAAACTCGGTCAAGACACCAGGCTCATCCATTGGCTCCTTGAGAAGAACCAACCCGCAGTCAGGTACAACGCGTTGGTTAATCTGCTCGACCGTAAAGAAGACGACCCCGAAGTTAAGGAAGCTCGGTCGAGCATTGGTCGTGTCGGCTGGGCAGCGGACCAGTTGCGCCTGCAAGGGCCTAGAGGATTCTGGGAGCACCACGAGCCCCGGAACATTCCGGAGTGGGTGGATTTCCTGTACTCCCCACCCTTCGTTTCCACAAATTGGAGAGCGCTCGTCCTCGCCGACCTTGGTCTGGATTCTACTGACCTGCGGGTGAGAAAGATTGCAGAGTTGATGTTCGAGTATAAGCTTGCTCTCAGTTCGCCTTTGAATCTCTTCTACGAAGAAGTGTGCCGCTCTGCAAACGCAGCCCGGATGATGACCCGCTTCGGGTACGGCGACGACCACAGGGTTCGGAAGCTCTACGACTGGCTCATCGAAGATCAGCGAGAGGAGGGGGGTTGGAACTGCTCTCAAGGCACTCCTGGCACGCTCGACGCATGGGAGGCACTCGCAGCGTTTGCGTGTGTCCCGAAGTCAAAGCGGTCCCGAAAGATGACACAAGCAATTGAGAAGGGGGCGGAGTTCTATCTCGAACGCAAGTTGATCGAGGAGGGGGAGAAATATGAGCCTTGGTTTCGATTCCACTATCCCAACCACTACTTCTACGACATTCTCGTCGGGCTCGACATCATTACCCAACTGGGGTTTTCCGATGACCGACGGCTGAGACCTGCCGTTGAAATCCTACGCAAGAAGCGCCAGCCTGACAGGACTTGGATATTGGACCGCGTGCATCCCGATATTGGGCCCGGAACGAAGATTCATCCGGATATCGTGGATATTGCTCCTCTGGTGATCGAGCCAGCCGGAAAGCCTAGCAAGTGGATTACGCTAAAGGCGCTCACCGTTCTGAAGAGAACGGCCGAGGCGCAATAGCGTCTTTCAAAACTTGGACCCGGATCCAGATTTTTGCCCTCGTGCAAGGGGGGCTTCAAGCAACTACGGCTATTTGGATACGAGCCATACTATATCATGACTAAATCCAGGTCAGAACGGCCAAGTCGCCCCACAACGAGGACACTTGTAGCGGTAGCGTTTCTTTCCGACTGCGTCCGTCGCCTCGCTTACAAGTAGCAGTTCACTCTTCTTGCAATACGGACAGAGATGCGTCATCGGAGCACCGGGGGGCACTCCGCGACTTAAACGTCTTTTACACCGAATCAGCATCTTGACCCGCATCCGAGGGATTACTGCGATGATTTGTGTTCCCCCGGGGGAGACTATCTATTGCGATAATGTTTGGGATATCGATTATATACCCTACTCCTGTCTGCTTCTTCCATGGCGAGGCAGGTCGGAGCCGTTGTTCCGCGTGGAGAAGGGCTGCACCCGCACAGCGCCCCCAGGGGGCTGCTGGAGGTCTACTCGCTACTTAGCATAGCAAGGAGGCCGATGCGCGGATACGACCTGATTAAGGAAATTGAGATGAAAACAGATGGAGCGTGGCGCCCGGGTCCCGGGGCCGTGTACCCGTTGCTGCGGAAGTTGGCTAAGCGGGGGGACCTCTCACCAAAGAAATCAGATGAGTTTGGTCCAAATCAGGTGGTCTACGAAATAACCTCTCAGGGGCTTCGGAGGATATCCATCGCGAAGAAGGTTATGAGGTCCTACCCGGCAAGAATGAAGATGATGAGCTCCCTGTTCCTCGAGCTTCTGGAGCCAGACGATCTCGTGAAGTTCGTGCTCAGCCTGTTCGAGTTTCAAACAGATGTCCTCCGGACCATCCTTGAATCTGATAGGACAGGGCTCAGCGAAGAGGACAAGGTGTTCGCTCTTCGCCAGTACAGACTCAACCTGGAGAGGGAACTCGCGCGCACGGGCACTTCAATCAGGGTGCATGGTGGGAGACCAGAGGAGGCGGGCCCTCCCACAGGAACCGCACGAAAGAGGGGAAGGACGTGAGCAAGGCAACGTTGGTCGCCCCAGTAATCGTCCAAGACGGAGAGGCGATGATCAGGGTGACCCACTTGGAGAAGAAGTTCGGAGACTTCGTGGCGGTCAGTGATATTTCCTTCGAGGTTAAGAAAGGAGAGGTGTTCGGACTGTTGGGTCCCAATGGGGCAGGAAAGAGCACTATTCTGAGGATACTCTCGACCCTCGCCAGGCCGACCGACGGGACTGCCAGCATAGGAGGCTTTGACGTCGTGAAGCAGGACAACGAGGTACGCAAGCTGGTAGGGATTGTGTCGGAGAAAATGATAATGTACGACCGCCTCACTGCGAAGGAGAATCTCTGGTTCTTCGGGAGCCTTTTCGACATCCCTGCCAACACCCTGAACACTCGGATCGATGAACTGTTGGAGCTTGTCCAGCTGACGAAGTGGAAGAACTCTCTCGTGGGAACATTCTCGACCGGCATGCGCCAGCGCATGAACGTTGTGCGGGCCCTACTGAACATGCCTCAGGTGCTCTTCCTAGATGAACCGACCCTGGGTCTCGACCCTCAGTCGTCTGTGGAGATCAGGGAGTTCGTGAAGAAGCTCAACAGGGAGATGGGCACCACCATTATCGTGACCACCCACACCATGGTGGATGCCGACATGCTGTGCGATCGGATTGGCATCATAGACCACGGAAAGGTGGTGGCCCTTGACACATCTTCCAATCTGAAGAGACTCATCTCGGGGACAAACAACATTGTCCTGAAGATGGACATACCAAACCTCAGTCCTGCCCTTGTCGAAGGCTTAAGGACGCTTGGAAACGTCAAGTCCGTCTCTCAGGACGACTCCACCCACCTCAAGATCATAGCGAGCGGTGATGATGCCTTCGATATGGTGATCGACGCGGTTAGGAAATACGGGGCCAAGATAGCGTCGATGGAGAACGTTCAACCGACACTCGAAGACGTCTTCCTTCACCTCACTGGCCATGAAGTCAGGGACAGCGCCGACCAGAAAATTCCCCTTGAACGGCATCGCGGTTTCATGGGCGGTGCTCGGAGAATCAGGTGAGGGGTCGTGGCAAACAATGACCTGCTGGCCCACAGCTTCAGAATCGCATGGAAGGACATGGTAGAGCTCTACAGAAACAGGTTCGGCCTTGTCCTCCTCATAGTCATGCCCATCTTCATGATGGGAATGGTCGGTTTCATCTATCCTAGCAACACAAACTCTGGGAACAACCTGCCCATCGGGGTTGTGAACCTGGATGGTGGTGGCTCCAACTCAACGGTCGCGAGCCAAGCTTTCATTTCCGTGCTCCAGCAGATCAATGGTAAAACAAGCATGTTCAAGCTCACGACGCTTAGTGACGAGTCCGCGCTGAAGGATTCGATTCAGAGGGGGGACCTCGAAGGAGGGATAATCATCCCTAGCAACTTCAGCGCGAGCCTCCTCAGCGGGAAGCAGGGGACGGTGATGATTATGACGGACACATCGAATCCCCAGGTATCAGCTACAATCCAAACGCTGCTCTCGGCAGTATTCAGCGAGATGAGCACCGGAATGGCCCAGCAGAAGGTCATAGCGCTTGACCCGTCAGTCGGTAATGGCGGTGCTCTCGCGATAGTCCAGCCCCTCAAGGTGGTTGCGCAGGGAATCGTTCCCGGGTCGAGCAACTATTTTGAGTTTGTAGCCCCCGGCATCATGGCGATGACAGTCATGATGAGTGTCATGACCGGACTTCCTGGGGCAATATCTCAGGAGAAGGAGGTGGGGACCATGGACGGAATGATGGTGGCGCCAATAAGCAGGCTCTCGATCATCCTCGGAAAGACGTTGGCCCAGACGGCCAGGGGGCTTCTACAGGGATTCATCCTTATGGTACTAGCGGTGGTCCTCTTCGGTGTTGTCATTCAGGGAAGCATCCTCCTTGTCTTCGGACTGCTGCTCCTCGGGGTGTTCAGCTTCGTTGGTTTGGGGATAGTCATGACGTCAATCACAAGCGACCAGCAGACTGCCACCATGCTCATGACCACCATAATGTTTCCAATGATGTTCCTCAGCGGGGTATTCTTCCCCATCCAGCAGATGCCTTGGTACATGCAGGACATCTCGAAGGTTCTTCCGCTCAGCTACGCCACGGACGCCCTGAGGAAGGTGGTGGTTCTCGGGGCGGGCGTGCCTGACATTGCAACCGACTTGACGATTCTGATTGCCTTCGGAATCGTGATGACAGCCATCGCGGTCCCCGTCTTCAGGCGGGCAATGACCAGGTAGCTGCAGAGCCGAGAAGAAATACGCCAGACGGGCGCTGGGTTTAAATACGTATGTCGGTGAGCCGATATCGGATAACCGACATGTGGCTTGATTGGTCAAAGAGAACCCACCGCGGTTTGAGGACATGGATTCTTATGATCGTCACAAATCAGCCAATGAACGGGGTCGAGATAATGGACACTATGGAATCAACGAGCAGAGGGTGGTGGAGGCCGTCGCCTGGCTCGGTATATCCAATGCTGGAACAGCTATCCAATGAAGGGCTTGTCAAGAAACGCGAATCTGACGGTAAGTACGAAATCACGCCTCAGGGCAGAGAGGAAGCCGAATGGCCCTCCCGGATGCGAGGGTCAGGTCCTAGGTCAGTGGAGGGTATTTTGAGCGACATGTCGAGCAATATCTCCTACCTCGAGGATATGGCCCGATCGAAAGACCCAGAATTCGTTCAGAACAGCAAATTAATTAGGGAACTCGCGAACAGACTAACCAAATTAGGTGGGGTGTCCTGAGCCAGCAAGCAATCGTCAAAGTGGAGGGACTATCAAAGTCCTTTGGTCCCCTCAAAGCGGTGGATGGGGTTTCATTCGAGATTCAAGAGGGGGAGATTTTCGGGTTCTTGGGTCCCAATGGGGCGGGGAAGACCACCACCATCAACATGCTGACAACCCTGCTGAAGCCGACCGGCGGGAAGGCTGAGATCACCGGGCTGGACATCCACAAGCACCCCAACGACGTCCGAAGGAACGTCGGGGTTGTCCCTCAGGAGTACACCGCGGACGAAGACCTGACTGGTCTTCAGAATATTCTTCTCTGCGCAGATCTGTACGGAATCCCGAGGAGCGACTCAAAGCCACACGCCATGGAGCTGCTGGAACTCGTCGAGCTTGAAGACGCTGCTGATAGGAAGGTGAGCACATACTCGGGCGGAATGAGGAGGAGGCTTGAGCTTGCCAGCGGCCTGATAAATTATCCGAGGCTACTGTTCCTGGACGAGCCTACGCTAGGGCTGGATGTTCAGACCAGGACTGCAGTGTGGAAGTACATTCGGATGCTGAAAGAAGAGTATGGCATGACCCTCTTCCTCACCACACATTACCTCGAGGAGGCCGATTCCCTCTGCGATAGGATAGCAATCATCGACCACGGTCACATAGTGAGAATAGGAACCCCAACGGAGCTGAAGGCAAGCATAGGTGGAGATGTCATAGTTGTCGGCGTAGCCGAGTCGGGACCGGACATCTCGGAGGAGATCAAAAAGATACCACTCGTCAAGGAAGTGTTGAAGAGTGACCACGAATACAGAATAAAATCCGAGGTTGGGGAAGAGTCCTCCATCCAGATTATCGACCTCGTAAGGTCAAAGGGACTACACGTGACAAAGATTTCGTTGACTAAGCCGACACTCGACGAGGCGTACCTCGAATTCACCGGCCACACCATCAGGGAGGAGGAAGCGAACAAGATGGACGCGTTCAAGCAGCGCGTAACCATGATGAGGGCCAGAAGATGACCGACGACTCCCTCATGAGGTCGACCGTTACCGCACAGGAGCAGGAGGTTCTGTCGGAGGAACGGGAGCGCGAAAGAGCGTTCAGGGCGGCCCCGAAGCTAGACAAGAGCCCCTGGCATGGTCTCTGGGCCCTGACCAACAGGGACCTCGTCAAGTGGTACAAGAACCCGATTCAGCTCATCATTTCTCTAGTTCAGCCGGTCGTGTGGCTGGGGCTCTTTGGAAAGGCATTCAACATAACTGGTCTATTCTCCGCGCAGCTATCTCCGACCCAGCAAGCTGCGGTGAACCTCGGAGCGTTCGGTACTACGAGCTACTTCTCCTATCTGGGAGCCGGAATGCTGGCATTCATCATACTGTTCACCGCCGCCTTCTCCGGCATGTCCGTCGTATGGGACAGGAGGTTCGGCTTCATGAACAAAGCGCTCAGCACCCCGGTGGGCCGGGGCTCGATAGTAATTGGAAAGATAGCCCAGAGCACTGTCCGCTCCCTTATCCAAGCTGTTATCGTCCTTGTGATTGCGGTGGCTCTGGGAATGAATACCACTAACTTCAGCGTATTGACCGTGGGCGGGTCATTCATCATGCTCTTCCTGATGTCCTTTGGCCTCTCATCGCTCTTCGTCATGCTGGCTCTTAGGTCGAGCGACTGGCAGACCCAGATGGCCATCATCAATCTGCTAAACCTCCCACTCCTGTTCGCCAGTAATGCGATGCTCCCCGTGAAGATCATGCCAGGGTGGCTGCAGTCGGTCGTGAAGTTCAACCCGGTCAGCTATGCAGTAGATGGCGTCAGGCAGATGCTCCTTGGTGCAGGAAATGCCGCGTCATCTGCGGCGGGTTACAGTACACTGGCGCCGCTTTGGCTTGACTTCGGCGTGCTGACGGCATTCGCAGCCCTCCTTTCGGTCCTAGGCATAGTGCTTTCCTGGAGACTCCTAACGAAGTAGAACTGGGGACTTCTAGACGCTGACCTAGATTCTTCAGAAGGGCTCTCGGGACCTCGCGTATGACCACCCGAAGTAGGCACACGAGCACTGGACGAGCATGAGGTCCAGCCAACCGTCAACGGCCCTCTCTTGCCTCTGTTTCCTCTCGCCCATGAAGAAGCTACATTTCGCCCGAGGAAATAAGTTCTTCTGGCCGGTCAGGCAGTATTTAGACGGCGGGGGCCCCGCCTAGGCGAACCCAGACCAGGGGTAGGTGATGAGGCCTATCCGGGTCATTCTGACACCTCTCAAGGGGGTCAGTGACCGACTCTCCCTCCCATGATCGCGAATCGCCCCGTCGGAACCCCAAATGTGCCATTTAGGCAAGATTCCTGGGATTCGCACGGCGCCAGGCTTAAATCCGGGGTTCGGACATCTAGGATGAAATGAGCAACAAGCAAGAAGCCAACCTGCTGGTAGGGTATTTCTCCCTGGACGGCAGCTTCTCACAGCTCGTTGGCGTAGGCCTCCTAAGCTGGGGTCTGTCGAAGAAGTGGAAAGCGCTCTCGACCAGAAAGTAAAGCGTTCTTCGACCCGCATCCGGGGAATCTTCGAGTCAGCGCCGGTATCGAGTAGCCGGCCCCTTTCTCTCAGCGTGAGCTAGATTCTGATTCGCCCCGCGTCAGCCGCTCCGCATGCGATTCAAGATAGGGGTCGGTGTGGGGTCTCTCTTCTCGAGTACTGCGAGGTAGACTGAAGCAAGATCGAGCTCCAGACACCAACTCAGGAGAGTGGCCAATTCTCCGCCTTCAGGTCGGAACTCCTCGACGGGAACACCGACCTCCTTCAGCATGTGTTTTAGGGCCACCACTTTCGCCTTCACCTCGCTCCCTTCCCTCGGTCCCCTCAGGAAAATTACTGCCCTGTTCCTAGGAGCCCTCCATGCTTCGATCCCGTTGTGGAATAGCTCGGGGTATGCCTCCACCAGGACCGGGACTTTGGCATTCTCGTTCATCGAGTTCTTGAAGTGCACAGCCGCGGGCAGCGCCCCGGGGGATGCGTAGACTACAGCGCTTCTGCCGAGGAGCGTCTTCGCGAGCTTCTTGGAGGGGTTTCGGCCGAAGGAGACCGAAGGATGGCTTCTTGCCAGCGTCCTCCTTACCGCACCTTCAACCATCTCGAACTCCTTCTGGCCATCCAGCAGCCCTAGTGCTGCAAGGATGCGCCCGGGCACCAGGACCATTCCGGGAGTCGATGCCCTGGGGACGAGCAGTTTCTCGACTCTGTTGAATGGAATTCCAAGTTCTGCGCTCCTCTTCTGCATAGCCCCTCCCGACGAGACGCTCGCCACCGCGCACCCTTTCTGTACTGCTTCGCCAAGCAGGCCGAGTGTCTCCTTGGTCTCCCCTGACAGACTCACAGCCACCACAAGCGTCCTCGGTCCGGCAAAACTGGGGAGGTGGTATTCCTTCACGACGGTAATCGGAACCCTGATGATAGACCTCGACCATTCTGCCAGGATGTCGCAAGCGCTCCCCGAGCCTCCCATCCCCCCGAGGATTACCGAGCCGAAGTCCTGTCCCTCGGGGATACTCAGAGGCTGGGTCAGAGACGTCCGAACTGCAGCAGGCCACCTCGTATAGGCCTCCCAGAGTCCCTGCCTGTCAACGGCCCTGATTTCCTTCTGCTCTAGCACACTCTGTCGCCCCCAGAGTGAGTTATTTAGCTTGGGACGCGGCTCTTTACATCCTAGGGATTTGGCGCGTCTTCCCGAGCCCAGCCGGGGCCAGGTTGAACTGGATGGTCTTTATCCGGGTCATCTCGTCGATGCTGTACCCCACACCTTCCCTCCCCATGCCAGAATCCTTGTTGCCCCCGAACGGGAAGAACCCAACGCCATGGGCGGGTGCGTCATTGACGGAGACCGTTCCCTCCTCAAGCGCCTTGGCCACTTTCCATGCCGTGTAGAAGTTGTTTGTAAAGACGCAGGAATCGAGGCCGTACCTTGACTCGTTCGTACGGGCTATCGCTTCATCCACCCCCCTGACCCTTGCCACAGCCACGACCGGCCCAAATGTTTCCTCCGTAGTGATCTTCGCGTCTGCTGGCACCATGTCAAGTAGAGTCGGTTCGTAGTACGAATCCCTGTGTGTCCCGCCTTTCAGTAATACCGCACCCTTGCCGACCGCATCATCTACTAGGCCTTGGACCCTCTCGGCTGCTTCAGGGTTGATCAGGGGCCCCATGTTGATGTTCGAGTCCCTCGGGTCCCCAATCTTCCAGTTTGCTATACCGGCCGTGAGCAATTCGACGAACCTGTCCCCGACAGATTCGTCGACGAATACCCTACTAATGGCGTCACACCTCTGGCCGGAGTACTTCAGGCACCCCTCGAGCACCTTCGAAGCGGCGAGGGTGAGATCGGCATCGGCCGCGACTATGGCTGCCCCTTTCCCTCCGAGCTCAAGGTGCCTCTTCTTCATCCCGACCAGCTGAGCCACGTGTTTGCCAACTTCGGTGCTCCCCGTGAGGGTGACCATTCGGACGAAGTCGTGGCTGACGAGTTCGTCCCCGACCTCCCTTCCAGATCCGGTTATCACGTTGACCGCTCCGTGGGGGATTCCTGCTTCTTCGAGCACTCGTCCGAGAAGGATGGCGACTATGGGGTCGTCACTCGCAGGCTTGACCACAACTGTGTTCCCAGACACGAGGGCCGGGATGACCTTCGCAACCACCGAGAAGAGCGGATAGTTGAACGGGGATACGCAGGCCACAACTCCTAGAGGTTCGTGGATCACAAGTGCAAATTTGGCCATGGTGTCCTCGGACCAGTCCCCTGGGAGGTACTCCCCGAAGATGCTCCTCGCCTCCTCCATGGTCATCTTGATCCTGTTAAGGGACGCTCTCACCTCTCCGAGGGCTGTGCTCGATGTCTTCCCTGCCTCGAGAGTAAGTGTTCCGACAAAGTCCTCCCGCTTGTCCTCGATCATGTGCCTGGCCCGGTTCAGGATGTCTATCCTGTCAATTGCAGGAATATCTCTGATGAGTTTCCTTGCCCTGTAGGCAGCGTCTATGGCTCTGTAAACGTCCTCCTTGCCCGCGGCTTGGACTCTCGCTATCACGCTATCATCTATGGGGGTGTCGACAGGGAGTGTCCTTCCCCTTCTAGATCGTACCCATTCTCCGTCGATGAATAGACGGAATTCAGGAATGCCTTCTCTCAGCTTGTAGCAGTTCGAAAACAGGTTCGAGAGGCGGAGCTTGCCCTTCGAGATGCGGGCCATGATGAGGTCAGGCCGGTACGGGAGATATAGTTGTTCCTATTTTTTGACCGCCGGGGGGGCGCCCCCGGGACTACATCGGAGTTACTGGCCGGGAAGACCCTTTAACTGGTGTTCGCCCTCCGCGCAAAAGCGCAGGTATCGAAGTTTGGCACAGCCTGAAGGGAGAACGACAGGGGTCTGGGAGCACCGTCTGATGACCGACTATGATGTCCACCTCTTCATGGAAGGGAAGCACACGAAGCTCTACCAGAAGCTCGGGTCCCACTCCATCGTTGTGGACGGGGTCCAGGGGACCTCATTTGGCGTGTGGGCGCCCAACGCCAAAACGGTGTCGGTGGTCGGGGACTTCAACGGCTGGGACACATCAGCCCATCCTCTTTCGAAGCGGAGGGATTACTCCGGTCTCTGGGAGGGCTTCATTCCACAAGTGGGCGCAGGTGCTCTCTACAAGTACCACATCGTCTCGGTCTTCAACGATTACTCGGTGGACAAGGGAGACCCCTTCGCAAGGCGCTGGGAAGTCCCCCCTCGTACCGCGTCCGTTGTCTGGGAGGGGGGGTACGCCTGGGGGGACAGCGATTGGATGGCCATGCGGGGGCGTAGGAATTCCCTGTCGTCCCCTATGTCAATGTACGAAGTTCACCTTGGGTCGTGGAAAAGGAAAGAGGATGGGAGTTGGCTCGGTTACAGGGAGGCTGCAGATCAGTTGGCCGCTTACGCCACTGAAATGGGTTTCACCCACATCGAGTTCCTCCCCCTGATGGAACACCCATTCTACGGTTCCTGGGGGTACCAGACATCGGGGTACTTTGCCCCCACCGGCAGGTATGGATCCCCCGACGATGCGATGTACCTTGTCGACCGCCTCCACAGAAGCGGCATTGGGGTCTACCTTGACTGGGTTCCTTCGCACTTCCCGGAAGACCAGCACGGACTGTCTTTCTTTGATGGGACCCACCTCTTCGACTACGCCGACCCCAGGCGTGGGTTCCACCCTGACTGGAAGAGTTGCATCTTCGACTTCGGCAGAAACGAGGTCCGTGCATTCCTCGTGAGTGCCGCCCACTTCTGGCTCGATGCCTTCCACGCAGACGGGCTGAGGTGCGATGCCGTTTCATCGATGCTCTACCTCGACTACTCGCGTAAGCCTGGAGAGTGGGTGGCGAACGTGCACGGAGGGAGGGAAAACCTGGAGGCGATCTCCCTCCTAAAGTTCCTCAACTCGTCTGTCTACTCGGCGTACCCCGACGTTCAGATGGTGGCCGAAGAATCTACTGCCTGGCCCATGGTCTCCAGGCCGACATACACCGGGGGCCTCGGGTTTGGGATGAAGTGGGACATGGGGTGGATGCACGACACCCTTCACTACTACGGAGCCGACCCGGTATACCGAAAGTACCACCAAGATGAGCTTACCTTCAGCATGTGGTATTACTTCTCAGAGAACTTCATCCTCCCTCTCTCCCATGACGAGGTCGTCCACGGCAAGGGGTCGCTGCTCAACAAGCTCCCTGGGGACGAATGGCAGAAGTTTGCGAACCTGCGGCTGCTCATCGGATACATGTATGGCCACCCCGGGAAGAAGCTGCTCTTCATGGGAGGGGAGCTCGCCGAGAAAGAAGAGTGGAACCACGAGGAGGCACTGGACTGGCGCCTTCTTGGCGAACCCATGAGCGGAGGGGTCCGGAGATGGGTAAGGGACCTCAATCGGCTGATGAGAGCCGAGCCGGCGCTGCACGAGCTTGACTTCGCCCCCGCCGGATTCGAGTGGGTGGACTACAGAGACTCGGACAACAGCGTGATTTCTTTCGTCAGGCGTCCCGCAAACGGCTCGGGGGTAATCCTGGTAGTTTGCAACAACACACCCGTGCCTAGGAGCAGGTACAAGGTAGGGGTCCCCGTCGAAGGGGAGTGGAGGGAATTGCTCAACAGCGATGCGATTGAATATGGCGGGAGCGGGGTCGGAAACCTAGGCGCTGTGGAGGCGAAGAATTCCCCTTCGCATGGGAGACCCCATTCTGTCACTCTAGCGCTTCCTCCACTAGGGTGCCTCTTCCTCCAACCAGCGCAGTACTCCTAGTAATTCGAAAGTTTAATTCTCTTGATTGAGGCGTCGGCCGGATTGCGGCGTTTTGTCTGCATCCACGGGCATTTCTACCAGCCTCCGCGTGAAAACCCCTGGACCCAAGAGGTAGAGCGTGAACCTTCAGCCGCACCATATCACGATTGGAACGAGAGAATAGCGTCGGAGTGCTACGACCCGAACTCTGCTTCGCCTCTGGTCGGCGAAGATGGTAGGATTGTCGAAATGGTCAACAACTACGCAAAGATGAGCTTCGACTTCGGCCCCACTCTGCTCCGGTGGATTGAGTCGCATTACTCTGAGTTGCACGCTCGAATCGTCGAAGCAGACAGGGAAAGCGCCGCGAGCTTCTCAGGGCATGGCTCCGCAATGGCTCAGGTCTACAATCACATGATAATGCCTCTGGCGAGCCCAGCCGACCGAAGAACTCAGACAAGGTGGGGGGCACAGGATTTTCAGCGAAGGTTCGGAAGGTATCCTGAGGGGATGTGGCTTCCCGAGACAGCGGTGGACACTGATACTCTCGAAGCGCTCGCAGAAGAGGGAATCAAGTTTACAATTCTGTCGCCGCGCCAGGCGCTGGCAGTCAGGGAGGAGGGGGATGGGCGCTGGACTGACGTCTCAGGCGGGAGGATAGACACGAAGCGGGCCTACCACTTCAGGCTCCCATCTGGACTCGGGATCTCACTCTTCTTCTACGACGACACTGTCTCCACCAGGATAGCCTTTGGGGACCTGCTCTCAGATGGGACTCGGATGTCCAAGACGTTCCTAGAGAGGTTCACGGAGGACGGGGGGCCTCAGTTGGTGAACGTAGCCTCAGACGGTGAGACATACGGCCATCATCACCGCAGCGGCAATGTCTCCCTCGCTCGGTCGATTCGGGAGGTCGAGAAGAGCGAGCTCGCGTCAATAGCGAACTATGGGTTCTTCCTTTCCCTCGCCCCTCCAACCCATGAGGTCCGGTTAGCGGAACCCTCGGCGTGGAGCTGCGCCCACGGCGTTGAAAGATGGAGAAGCAACTGCGGCTGTGGGTCTGAGATTAGGCCAGGGTACAACCAGGAGTGGCGAACCCCGCTCCGCGCGTCGCTGGATTGGCTCCGGGACCAGCTCAGTGAGGTTTACACGACGGAAGGAAGGAAGGTTTTCGACGACGAAGCGTCCACGCTAGCTGGCCTCGGGGGCTCGGCCATCGGGACCAAGGAGGGGCCTCGGGAGTATATCGAGACTCGCGTAAGGAAGGGAATGAGCGCGGGCGGGATCAAGAAGGGTATGGATCTCGCAAGACTGGCAGAGTGCTGTGCCCTTATGTTCGCAAGCTGTGCATGGTTTTGGGAGGACATCTCGAGGCCCGAGACAAGGCAGATGCTCCGGTACGCGGCAAGGGGCATGGAGATTGCAAAACAGGTTTCGGGGAAGGATCTAGAACCCGACTTCAGCCGAAGGCTTGGCCAGGCCATACCCAACGACCCCACATTCAAGCCAGGCCTCGGGCTTTTCCGCCAGCTAATTCAGACGGGGAACAGTGCATGAACCTAAGCAGATCCAGCGGCGTCCTCATGCACCCCACATCACTCCCGTCAGGGTGGGGCGTTGGCGACCTTGGCCCCTCCGCCCGTGTGTTCGTAGATCTGATGGCCGAGGCGCATCAGTCCCTCTGGCAGACCCTCCCTCTCACGCCGGTCGGGAACCATGGGTCTCCCTACAGTCCGCATTCTCTCTTTGCTGGCAATCCGCTCCTCCTTAGCCCGGAGGTCTTGAAGGAACAAGGGTTCCTCTCTAGTCTTCCTCCGCGCGGGCCTACGGAGGACCCAGAGAAGGTGAGCTATCACGAGTGTCTTGCCTTCAAAGACTCCCTGGTGCAGAGCGCCTTCGCGTTCAGCTTCGAGAGAACAAGGAAGGAGGAGGGGTATGCAGACTTCTGTGAACGGAACGGGGAATGGCTCGATGATTTCGCCCTTTACGACGCCATTTCGAGGAAGTACAGACGCCCCTGGTTCGAGTGGCCCGAAGAAATTAGGGAGAGGGATGCCAACGCGATCGCAGAGGAGGCTTCCGCGCTGTTGCAACCCATCAACATCGCAAAGTTCGCCCAGTTCCTATTCGAGCAACAGTGGTCTTCCCTGAAGGAGTACGCCGCGTCGAGGGGGGTGTGGATGCTGGGTGACGTCCCCTTCTACGTCCTTCACGACAGCTCAGACATTTGGTGCCACACTGACCTCTTCAAGGTCAACCCCGAAGGCACAGCGCGCTTTGTCGGCGGAGTCCCTCCCGATTACTTCAGCAAGACAGGGCAGAGATGGGGGAACCCCGTGTACGACTGGAGAAGGATGGAGGAGACAGAGTATCAATGGTGGGTGGAGAGAGTGTCAAGGGACCTCAGTCTTGCCGACTACCTTCGGCTGGACCACTTCAGGGGGTATGTTGCCTACTGGGAGATCCCAGCCGACTCACCCACCGCGGAGAAAGGGAGCTGGGTCCCTCTTCCGGAGACGTTTTTCGAAACTGTCAGGGCTCACTTCCCCGACCTCCCCTTCGTGGCCGAGGACCTTGGCGTCATAACCGACGACGTCCGGGAGGCGATCGCACGCCTTGGCCTCCCTGGCATGAGGGTCCTTCAATTCGGCTTCGACGGCTCGCCGGACAACCCTCACTTTCCACCTAATCACCCAAAGAACTCCCTCGTCTGCACCGGCACCCATGACACAAACACCACACTAGGATGGTTTCTTGATGAGGCCACGGACAAGGACAAAGAAATCCTCCGGCGATACCTCGGTCGACCCGTGACGGCGGACTCTGTGTGCGACGACTTCCTGAAAATGGCGATGGGTTCGGCGTCCGACCTGTGCGTCATCCCTTTCCAGGACCTACTGGGGCTGAACGGGAGGGCGAGGATGAACAATCCTGGAGCCTCGGTGGGGAACTGGACGTGGCGAGCGCTCCCCGACGCGCTCTCGAAGGACGCGTTCAGTAAGCTGGCCGGTCTCACGGCGTCCGCTGGACGGGGTTGAGCCCTCTACCGAGCTACTGACCGCCCCAGCTGCCTGACCCTGGTCTGCACTACCCTCACGAGCTCCGAGCGAAGCTTCTCACCCTTGAGCCCTGAGTTCCTGAGCTTGACGAGGGACTTGGACAGCTCCACGTCGCCGAGCATATAGACCCACTTTTCAAAGTCGCCCCTCTCCGAGTGGAATTCGAGGGACTTTGCGTCGATGGTCTTCAGAATCTCGCCGAACTCTTTCAGGCTGCGGGCGACCGAGTCGAGAGGACTCCCTACCTCGACGTAAAAGTAGAAACTCCGTTCTTGGCTGACTGGAGAAAGGATCCTTTCGGCCAGCCCCTTTGCGACAGACATGTTCTCACCCTTCCCTAATCCCTTTGTAAGGATTCTGCTAGCTCGTCTGGGAACAGCGATGTAGGCAACTCCAACCCAGTTAGTTTCGCCTTACTCTCCTATTGGATGGTAGATGTTTTGCGTTCTTATTCAAACATTAACGGCGCGAGACCTGCTCTAGTCCGCCAATGCCCTTCGGGGTGACGGACGGCATGAGGAACCGACTGGAAGGTTGGTTCTGAGCATGGGAGTATGGGATTGCTGGCGAAGCGTAAAACTCCAGCAAGATTCGCCAAGCGAAGAAACCATGTCTCGCTGTGGTTCGGCGAGGAGCGGGTGGCAGTTGAAGCGATGGAGCCGGAGCAAGACCGGCCAGTCGAAGTGCCATCAAGTTGGCGAGATGGGGCATGTCAGTCCCACCGAGTCAACGGAACCTAAGGATTACTCGATGAATTGTCCCTGCACGTCGGCATTTTCAGCCACGGCTCTATGAGGGTTGACCTTGGCTGCCGCAAGGGTGGCGCCCATCCCGATCTCGACATCGTCCCCCACGACGCTGAGGCCAGTCACCCATGTCGGACTCTCCAAAGACGACCCGACTCGCACATGGCGGCCCACTATGCTGTCCTGTATGATTGCTCCGTCCCCTATCACAACCCGGTCCATTATGGCAGACCTTTCAATGGTCACTTTCTTGCCGAGTATGCAAAAGTTGTCGACGCACGAGTCCCGTATTATGGTCCCGTCCTCTATCTGACAGTGTCTTCCTATCAGGACGTGCCCGTCTAGGCTGATCCTTTTCGAAAGAGCCTTTCGTACCAATGCCTCCTTCCTGCGGACCGAGTCAACACTCCCGCCCTGAATCCACACGTTCCTGAGTTGCGGCAACGGCTCCCCCAGGTAGGCCGCTCGCCTCGAAGGGTCCCCGAGGACGCGTGTGACGGCTGATAGGTACGCCCGCGGTGTCCCCACATCGAGCCAGCTCCCCTTCATGTAATACCCGTACACCATCCCTTTTTTCGCAAGGTATGGGATGAGGTCGAGCCCGAAATCTAGGCGCTTGTTCTGTGCAATCATGGCGCGCACCTCCGGCTCGTCGAACACACTTCTGATCTCTGGTGAAACCAGATAGATGCCCGAGTTCGCCATCCTTGAGGGGGCTGTCTCCCTTGACGGCTTCTCCACGAACCGCTTTATTCTCCCGGAATCGTCCGTCTCAGCGACGCCGTAGGACTCCACGTCCTCAACAGGGGTGAGGCCGACTACCATGAACGCCCTGGTCATCTCCTGAAAGGCGAGCATGTCTCGCAGGTCGAGCTCGAACAGGTTGTCCCCCTGGACCACGAGGAACTGGTCTCTTACGTTGTAGTAGTCCATGAGTATCCTGACAGAGTCAGCGCTTCCGACGTCTTCTATTCGGGGCTGATACTTGATGTGGGCTCTGGGCCATATCTTGTTCTGAGCGGAGAATCCCTCGCCCTCTCGGAAGTAGTCGAACAGACTCCTATAGTTGACATACCCTTTCGCCCCGAAGACGAAGTTGCGAATCCCCTGCCGTGCGAGCTCTATCAGTGCGAATTCCACCAGTGGACGATTGAAGATCCTCACCACGGCTTTCGACGATTCTGCGGTCAGCGGCCTCAGTCTCCTCGCCTCTCCACCCACTGGGATCATGACCATCATCCCCGAAAGAGGCTGGGAGGGCAACGACGCCAGGGGGGAACCTCCGGCCTAATATCGTCTTTCGACAGGCCGACACGGAAGCCTACGAATAGGCAGACGAGGCGGTGATAACCCCAGTCCCCGTAAGGTACACCTTCACCCTCCCTTCTTGTCTCGTTGTGACGGCGTAGCCTGCCTTCGTGAGCCTGTCCAATTCTTTCTGTAGTTCAGGAAGCCCCATACCGAGTTTCGATGCAAGCTCGTCGATCGGGAGAGCTTTCTGGGGAGACTGCGCCCCGAGCACCATCAGGGTCGAAAGAAGTACCTTTGCACCCTCACTCATACTTGGTCACTTTCACTGCTTCTTGGTACACGCCAAGAGTCCTCTTTGCCACATTCTCCCAGCTGTACGATTTCACCTTTTCTTCGCCCTTTGTCACAAGGCGGGACACGAGCTCCCTGTCAGAGAGAATCCTGACAGTGGCCGCTGCGATTGCTGAAGGGTTGTTGGGCTCAACCTCAATGCCGTCCACCGAGTCTTCCACTATCTCTGCCAGGCCCCCCACCCGTGACACGACCAACGGGACGCCCGCCGCCATGGCCTCGAGTGCAACTATTCCGAAGGGTTCGAATCGCGAGGGGACCACCACAACGTCAGAGGACTTCAATGCCGCCACCAGCTCGTCGTCGTCTATGAAGCCGGCAAAGGTCGTGCCGTCTCTCACATGCTCCCGGTCAGCAAGAGATTCCAGCTCTCCTCGCATGTGCCCATCCCCGACGATCACCAGCCTCGATTCGGGTACAGCTCTCCTTATGGTCGGGTACGCCCGGATAAGGTCGTCGAATCCCTTCTGCGGAGTGAGCCTTCCCACGGCTGTTATCATTCTTTGACCTTCCCCAACGTTCCATCTGGCCCTCGCCGCCTTCACGTCGACGAGTCCCTCGAACTTCAGCGGCTCGACAGCATTCGGGATTTGCTCTATCTTCTCCCCAGGAGTCCTGAGCCTCGTCAGCACTTCAGACTTCATCCAACCGCTGACAGCTACGACCCTGGCTGCCTCGAAGGACCCCCACCACTCTAGCCCTTCTACCATGGCCGATTCGGTTGATGGAGAGTTTGAAGAGCGGGAGGCTTCCGTGCTGTGGAAGGTCATTACCAGGGGGGTCCTGAGCAGGTGTTTGGCCGCTACCCCGGCAGGGACAGTGAGCCAATCATGGATGTGGAGGACGTCTGGCGCGCCGTATTCATGGGCGAGTTGCCCTGCCCGCTTCTCGAAGAAGTGGTTGAAAAGTAGGACCCAGCTGTGGAAGCTGGGCGCAGGGACGCTGACGGGCACCCTGTGGATGTAAAGCGAGCCTTCGTGTTCCTCATAGGGGGCTCCGGGGAAGTCCAGGGTAATTACGTGGACCTCGTTCCCTAGGGATGCAAGCGCCCTAGAAAGGCCCTCGACGTGCCTCGCGAGACCTCCGATGATCCTCGGCGGGTATTCCCAGCAGAGTATGAAAACTCTCATAACGATACCCCGTTACGCAAAGGCGAGAACTCCAACCAGGAAACCCAGTGGGCGTGGCAGCGCTCCCGATAATTAGAGTTACTTCCCGGGCGAACTCTGAGGGCCCAGTGGACGCGCGGAATCCTTTAAACGAGGCCCGAGCGGTCGCCGGTCCCAATCACCTTCCGAAGCCTAATTGAACACAGCCATTTTCGTCATGGAGATAGGAGTAGACAGCGGGATTCATACGTACAGCGGAGGCCTTGGCGTGCTCGCGGGGGACATGGCATACTCTTTCGCTGACCTTGGATATCCAGCGACATTCGTGACACTCCTTTGGCGAAACGGATACACTTCGCAGAAGCTCGATGCTTCCGCAGGTCAGCTTGACGCACCGGAACCCTGGGACTGGAAGGAGCTGCTCTTACCCACAGAGGCGAAGGCGACGATGGAAATCTGGGGGAAGCCTCAGACGGTAGGGGCATGGGAGTACAAGATCAGGGGCAAGGCAGAGACGAGCATCCTCTTCCTGGACACTGATTATCCCGAGAACGACAAGGGGGTAAGGGAAGCCACGGACAGGCTGTACGGCGGGGAACCGACCGACCGGCTCGCCCAGGACATAATCCTCGGCATCGGGGGCTACAAGGTCCTCAAGGCACTTGGGCGGGACGTAGACATGTACCACCTCAACGAGAGCCATGCCGCCTTTGCCACCATCGAGCTCCTCAGGGACGCAGGGAGCACCGAAGCGGCCCGAAGGAAGTGCGCCTTCACGACCCACACTCCTGTGGCCGCTGGGAACGACTTATTCCATGTGGAGGCTGTGGAAGGGGCTTTGAGAGGCTATTCATGGGTCAACTGGAAAGAAGAATCCTCCGACGGGGTCGTCAACCTCTCCAGACTAGCATCGAAGTACAGCGGAGTGACCAGCGCGGTCTCGATGAAGCACAGCTTCGTTGCTGGACGCGTTATCGGGCATGACCGCATCGTCTACGTCACCAACGGAGCTTATCACAGGAGATGGGTTCAACCGGAATTGAAGAAAGTCTATGACGAGCACCTCCAGGGGTGGGAGGACACCCCTTCTCTTCTGGGAGGAGCGGTGGCGCTCCCCTCCGGGGATCTTTCAAGGGCGCACGCCGCAGCCAAGCGTTCACTAGTGTCCTTGGTCAATCTCCACGCCCCCGGGCACTTCGATGAGTCGATCTTGACCATTTGCGTTGCGAAGCGTATCACGGGCTACAAGCGAAATGGGATGCTCCTCGGCGACTGCGAGAAACTCCAGAGGATTGCCGAGGAGAAGGGAGGCATGCAGGTAGTCTACGCGGGGAGGACCCATCCCAAGGACGGATCCGCCAAGGGAATGCTCGCGGATATCCTCCGAAAAGCAGACCTTCTCAACAGGGGCACTGGAAAGGTTAGGGTAGCCGTCTTGGAGAACTATGACATTGACATGGCAAAGGTGCTCGTGGCGGGGGCAGACGTGTGGTTGAACAACCCCAGACGCCCGCTTGAGGCATGCGGGACCAGTGGTATCAAGGCGGCGATGAATGGGGTGCTGAACCTCAGCGTGTATGACGGCTGGTGGCTCGAGGGAGGTATAGATGGCGTGAACGGCTGGGGGGTGGGAAGGAGGACTGACTGGCCAGACCTAAGCGACTCGGTCGACGGGGAGGACGAAGCAGGGTTGTACTCGAAGCTGTCCTCTTCCGTTCTCCCCACGTACTACCAGGATAGGGAGAGGTGGGTCGACATGCAGAAGAGAAGCATTGCCACAGTTGGTCCTCTCTTCAACTCCTATCGTATGGTGGAGGAGTATGTCACCAAGGTCTACGCAAGGGCGGCAGAGACACCTGAAATTTATAGCCGGCCCTGAACGCTCTTCCCCTGTCAAGAGCATTTGAATGGTTCTGCTAGGGCAGCCGAGATCATTATTCTGGTTCTGCTGGGCGCCACCCTTCTTCCACTCGCGCCCAGTAGTGTTGGTTCTACTCCGATCATTCGAATGTCTGTGACCACGGACAGGTATGTCTATCCTCTCACAGGGGAGCTCGAGGTTACTGTGAGCGTAACGAACTTGGAGGCTCAAACTCTCGTAGGCCTTACGATCAACTCCACAGTCTACGACTCGGCTAACAACGTGGCAATGGTGCTGCCTGACATAGCCGATGTCGAGGTCGGGGCTCTCTCGACGACGAACTTCAACGTTTCAGCCGCATATTCGCTCTCCGACGCTAATTACGTCATTGTCAGCGTCGCGATGGTCAACGGGACTCGCGTGGGGTCAGCCAATGTCCCACTGGTCGTCCTCAACACTGAAGGTAGAGCCCCCCTCACGCTGGCCATGGTCTTCCACATGCACCAACCGATCTACCTCAACCTTCAGGGGGAGTTCGAGCAGCCCTGGGTTCAGGTCCACACCGGCGGGGACTTTGAATACAATGGAACCTGGTATGGGGCATATCAGTGGCACGTGCTGATGCTCGAGGACAACCCTGGAATAAGGGTGACATACAATCTTCAGCCGTCCCTACTGTACCAATGGAACGACAGCCTGCTCGACTTCAAATACAACGGATCTTTTCCATCTGAGGAAGCACCACTCTCGCACGACCTGACTGCTATCAACGAGACAGTCGACGGTTACAGGTCACTGGCAGCCAGCGGCCAAATAGAGATACTCACCTCACCCTTCTACCATCCCCTTTCGGCAATCCTAGTCAAGCTAGGATTGTCCAGCGATCTCCTCGCTCAAATTGAGTTGGGGAAGAACTACACCGACTCCTATATGCGCGTCAATGCGACCGGCATGTGGACCCCCGAGATGGGATTTACCATGGGGATGGTCCCAATCATGCAAGAGGCAGGGATTCAGTACACCGTCCTCGATCAGGCCAATCACTTTGTCGGCGCGCAGGGTCCAGGCGCCAATTCCTCCCTGTACCAGCCCTTCGAGCTGGATGGGGCAAACGGGAGCCACATCACCGTCTTCTTTAGGGACACTGAGATCAGCAATGAGCTCACCTCGACATGGAACAGCATCCCCAACCCCAAGGTGGCAGCGAGCGATTTCATTGCCGCCGTGGCTGATGTCTACAGGTCTTCTCCGGGCGGGGTCCTGACGCTCGCCTCCGACGGGGAGAACCCCCTTCTCTCCGACGGGGTCATCAGCGCCCTCGACTGGAACGCAATATTCGGCGCCATTGCCTCCCAGAGCTGGCTGCAGACGTCGACTCTGGGCTCCATATTGTCAAGCAAGCCGGTGACCGCGAAGCTTACCTCAGTTCCCGACGGTTCCTGGTCGGGCGGGTTCGGGCTGTGGATTGGGGCGCAGCCAAAGACTGCCATCTGGCAGGCCATAGAGAAAGACAGGGCGATTCTCGTCAACCTGACGGCCCGCTACGGAGCCGATAATCCGGAAATCAAGAAGCTCTGGAACTACCTCTATATCGCTGAGGGGAGCGACTGGGAGTGGCAGACCCCCCAGGGACCCCCCTGGTTCGCCATGCAGGGGTACAGGTACGCAAACGCTGCGACGCAATACCAAGCGCCACCTAGTCTGTACCAGCCGACCGGGACGCCCCCCTCCCAGTCCTTAACCTACGCAGTCGCGATCGGAGGGGTAGTGGCTCTCGCGGGCGTGTGTCTATTCCTTGCAAGAAGGAGGCGGCCCTAGACCAGGGCCTTCTCGGTTTCGGCGTCGAACAGATGCGCTTTTGAGCTTGCAAGGTCCATCCAGACCTTCGACCCGATCGGCGCCTGAAAGTCCATTGGCGCCCTGGCAACTATCTTCAGCTTCTCCTTCATCCCATGAACGAACTGCTCCGAACCCATGAGCTCGCTGCCGAAGACGGTGACCTCTACGCTCCCCTCCCTCGGCTCGGTGCCTACGCCGACGTCTTCGGCCCTTACACCGTAGGTGACATCCTTCGAAGCGCTCCCTTTGACCACTCTTGCTAGCGCTGGATCAAGTGTGAAGCTGAACTCCCCGCAGTCGAAGACTACCCCCATGTCCATTCTCCTGACCACCCCGTCGATGAAGTTCATGGTCGGACTACCGAGGAATCCTGCCACGAACTTGTTCGCCGGATGCGCGTAGACTTCTGTGGGGGAGTCCACCTGCTGAATAACGCCTTGCTTCATCAGTGCGACCCTGTCCGCGAGTGTCATGGCTTCAGCCTGGTCGTGGGTCACGTAGACGGTGGTAGTGCCAAGTCTCTTTTGCAGGTTCTTCAGCTCCACCCTGGTCTGGACCCTGAGCTTGGCATCGAGGTTGGAAAGGGGTTCGTCCATCAGGAACACCTTCGGGTCCCTCACTATGGCTCGCCCAAGTGCGACCCGCTGCCTCTGGCCTCCGCTGAGCTCCTTCGGCCTCCGCTTCAGAAGATCGCCAATCTCGAGGATGGTCGCTGCCTTCGTCACTTTCTCCTCGATATCCGCTTTGGTGTACTTGTGCATCCTGAGCGGAAATGCTAGATTGTCATGAACCGTCATGTGCGGGTACAGGGCGTAGCTCTGGAACACCATTGCGATGTCCCTGTCCTTGGGCTCAACGTCGTTTACAAGAGCGTCTCCTATGTAGACGTCCCCCTTCGTAGGCCTCTCAAGTCCGGCCACCATTCTCAGGGTGGTCGTCTTGCCGCACCCGCTGGGGCCCAGGAGCACCAGGAACTCCCCCTCCCTAACCTCCAAATTGACATCTTCAACCACGGGGGCACCTTTGAACGCCTTCGTTATGTGCTCCAGTCTGACCTTGGCCATCCTCTTCTACCCTTTCACCGACCCGGCCGTGAGGCCAGTCACCAAGTATCTTTGGAAGACTATGAAGACTACGAACACGGGGATGGCCATAATCAGGGCGAGGGCGGAGAAGGAGCCGTAATATGTGTAGTTAGGCTGCAGAAAGGCGTAGAGGGCGAGCGGAAGGGTCCAGAGGGAGTTGCTCTCGAGCATCACGTGAGCCAGAGCCCAGTCCAGCCATGACCCCATGAAGGCCCACAGAGCCACTGTGGCTATGCTGGGAAGGGTAAGGGGCAGGAGCATCCTCGTAAATATCCTGAGTTCGCCGGCACCGTCGATCATCCCCGCTTCGTCGATTTCCCTTGGTATCGAGTCAAAGGCGCTTTTCATGATGAAGATAGAGAGTGAGAGGGACCCGACCATGTACGGTATGATGACGGCGAAGTAGCTGTTGACGAGCCCCAGTGTTGAGAAAAGAAGGAACTGAGGGATTATCGTTACCACGCCGGGGAACATTGTAGGGAGGAGGAAGGAGAACATCGAAGCTTCTTGGCCCCTGAATTTCCGCCTCGAGAACGCATAACCCGCTGGGAGGGTGAGCAGGAGGGCTCCGACGACACTGCTCACCGTGATGATCGCGCTGTTCCTGACCCAGACGGGGAAGTTGGACCCCACCACCACCTGGAGCTTCAGTATAGACGTGAAGTGGTCGAGGGTGAAGCTGCTTGGGATTGGAAAAATACCCAGGAAAAGGTTCGGGATCCCGAGCGATTCCCCAGGGGTGAAGGCAATCGAGATCACCCAGAGAACCGGGTAGATCGAGACGAGGGCCATCACTATCAGGAAGGCGTGTTTCAACCCGCTGGCCGCCAGCTTCTTAATCGATCTTGCCGCATTCGAGTGTGCTGTCAAGATCCTCCCCCTCTAGTGAGCCCAGTGTACCTTGTCCAGAAGAACCCGGGAACGAACAGAATTACGAATGCGATGAAGGCATAGGTGGCAGCCAGTGCAAAATTGAAGTAGCTGAACGCCTGGTTGTAGGCCTGGGTGATGAAGATGGTGGTGCAGATGCCGGGCCCTCCCCCGGTTATCAGGTATGCGGAGTTGAAGTTGTTGAAGGTCCAGATCGAGCCTAGGAGGAGCGCGATGATGATGGTCGGCCTAATCAAAGGTATGGTCACCGACCTCATCCTCGTGAACCCGACGGCGCCGTCGATGGAGGCGGCTTCGTAGAGCTCCTGAGGGATGCTCTGAAGAGCACCCGAGAATATTATCATCATGAACGGATAACCGAGCCATATGTTCGCTATCACAATGGCCACAAACGCGTTGAAGCAACTCCCGCTGAGCCAATTGACTGAGGGTATCCCGATTTCGTTGAGAAGTGAGTTGATGATTCCGAACTGGTAGTCATACATCCCCTTCCACACGAGGAGGGTGATGAAGGAGGGCATCGCCCAGGGAACGATCATGAACAGCCTGTAGATTGTCTTCCCTTTCACTTTAGAATTCAACACAAAGGCAAGGACGAGGCCGAGCCCGACCGTCGGGAGAACGTTCGAGAAGGTCCAGATGATGCTGTTCTCTAGGACCTGGATGAAGGCCGGATCGGTAAACACAAAGCCGAAGTTATAGAAGAGGTTGTTTTGCACGCCCGAGTTGAGGGCATAGCAATGTAGCTGGTTGGACTCGTTCGCATTTGCGAAGAGGTTGGCACAGGCCCTGACGTGGTAGACATTCATGTTCGTGAACGTAATGAAGATATTGAATGCGAAGGGATACAGTACTAGGACGAGAAGTCCTACGAGTGCTGGGAGGATGAAAAGGTACGGGGAGCTTCGAAGCCTTCGGAGAACGCTGCGGGACGGGTGCTTCTCTGTCATCCGGCGCTCCTCATACTGTTGGTCACTTTTGCCGAGGCGCCCCGGCAGACTTTGGAGTAGTATCCTTGCTTTAAGCATGCGGCAGTGGTTCTTTTCACGGTTATTGCCCGGGTCGGATGATTCATCGGGCATCACCGAGAAAAAAAATAGGAAAGTGGTACTAGCCTATGCTGCCGATGGCTCTTTGGATTGCGGCCTCTGCCTGGTTGAGCTCAGATTGGATAGTGGCCTGTGACACGGGACTCGTGTTGGAGGAAGGCTCCGCCTGACTCAGGAAGCCG
>CAYPSJ010000040.1:0-27430 GCA_964413565.1 uncultured Nitrosopumilales archaeon
TAGAAGCTCTGGAAGTCGATATCTGCCAAATCGGGGGCCCATGCCGGGGGCTTCATGTCGAGAAAGTGCTTCAGCGCCTTCATCCTGGTCTGCTCCATCCACGCTGGCTCGTCGTGGAGGCGCACTATCTCCTGGACCACGCGCTCGCTGAGGCCCTTGATGCCCTGGATGGCGTATGCTTCGACGGGGTCGCTGAACCCGTACTTCTCCTTGTAATCTTCCGATACGATGTCCGTCTTTGAGCTCAATCGCGTCTCACGCTCGGATATAACATAGGTTATTTTCCTCGTTAAAAGAGTTATGGGGTCGAAGGGGCCACCTGCTCTTCCTCCCTGTAGCCCCTAATCCAGGTGTAACCCTTCTCTTCGAGCAGCCTCGAAAGCTCCTCCCCACCAGATTCGATTATGCGCCCCTGGAACATTACGTGCACGAACTGGGGTTTCACGTACTTCAGGATTCTCTGGTAGTGGGTGATCAGCAGGGACCCCGTGTTGGGACCTGAGACCCTGTTGATCCCTTCGGCCACGATCCTGAGCGCGTCAATGTCTAGCCCTGAGTCGGTTTCGTCGAGGACGGCGAACTTGGGCTGCATGAGCGCCATCTGTAGAATCTCTGCCCTCTTCTTCTCGCCACCGGAGAACCCCTCGTTCAGGTACCGGTTCAGGAAAGACTCGTCCATGTTGAGCATCTTCAGCTTTTCAGTCACAGTCTCTTTGAACTCGAATATGGTCGGAAGCTCCGAGCCCGGGGGCCTGGAGTTGTTGTAGGCCGCGCGGAGGAAGGAGAACATGCTCACACCCTGCACGCTAACAGGGTACTGGAACGCGAGGAAGAGGCCCTTCTTCACCCTTTTGTCTGGAGTGAGGCCGAGGATGCTATCTCCGTCTATGGTGACCTGGCCCGAGGTTACCTGGTACTTCGGGTGGCCCATCAGAGTGTAGGCGAGAGTGCTCTTGCCGGACCCGTTGGGGCCCATGAGGGCGTGGGTCTCGCCCTGGTTGATAGTGAGGTTGACCCCCTTCAGTATCTCCTTGCCCTCGACGGAGGCATGGAGGTCTCTTATCTCAAGATTCATTCTTGACTCGCCACGACTTCTCATCGTATTTAAGAGTTATAACATATGTTATTAACGTCAGGAGGACCAGTGGCTCGCAGCCTTTCTGGCGACCGCTTCGAGGAACTCTCTGTCAAGAGAAGAGAATGCGTCTAGCCCGTCCCCGTCGATGTCGATCTCGCCCACCACCGAGCCCTGGTTGAAAATGGGGACCACAATCTCCGATTTCGTTGATAGAAAGCACTGAAGGTACCGGGGGTCCTTGCTGACGTCAGACACGATCTCCGTCTTCCCTGCCTTCGCCGCGAAGCCGCATATGCCCTTCCCGATTGCGATCCTGGTGTGCTCGGTGGCAGCAGGACCAGACCAGGCGTCCAAGACTAGGTCCTTCCCCTCGACAGCGTAGATTCCCACCCATGTATAGCTCTGAACCGCCGAGTTTAGCATCTTGACTATGGCCTCTCGAGCGGCCTTCCCCCTTGTGCTCCCTAAGGCAGAGTCCAGCCTTACAAGCAGTTCTCTCGCCTGTTCCCTGCCAAGTCTGCTGACGGAGGCCTTCAACGACCCGATGCGTCCTCGGTAGGAGTTATTTATTCCCCACCCCTTTTTCAGCTTGGTTGTTGACCAGATGCCTTCAGACGCGCTTCGCCTGAAGTGCGACTAAGGACTACAGCCCTTTCGTCCTGTCCTGACTAAGATCAAACCTATCCAGGCTCATTACTTTGGCCCACGCTGCCACAAAATCCTTTACGAATTTCTCTTTTCCATCGTTGCTTCCATAGACTTCTGCGACAGCTCGCAGCTCAGAATGAGAACCAAATATCAGGTCCACTCGACTGGCGGTCCATTTGAACTGACCAGTCTTCGCATCCTTCCCTTCAAACAGAGTGTGTGTGTCATCCTTTGATGACCAAGTGGTTCCCATGTCAAGAAGGTTTACGAAGAAGTCATTTGTAAGAACACCTGGGCGTTTTGTAAATATTCCGTTCTGGGAGTGATGGTAATTCGCATCCAACGCCCTCATCCCTCCAACGAGGACTACCATTTCAGGTACTGCGAGGGTAAGAAGCTGTGCTTTGTCCACGAGCTGGAACTCCTCCTTGCCGCCACTGGAGCCAGATTTGTAGTTACGAAAGCCGTCGGTTTTGGGCTCAAGCACAGAGAAGGATTGTACATCCGTTTGGTCTTGCAGGGCGTCCATTCGCCCTGGGACAAACGAGACTTCTATTCTGATCCCACCCTCTTTGGCGGCTTCTTCAACGGCAGCGTCTCCAGCGAGAACTATGAGGTCTGCCAGTGATATCTTCTTCCCGTCTCTGGCTTTAGAGTTGAAGTCACTCCTGATGCTTTCCAGGACTTCAAGGACCCTGCCCAACTGCTCAGGTTCGTTGACTTCCCAGCTTCTCTGCGGTTCGAGTCTTATTCGTGACCCATTTGCTCCTCCCCTCTTATCACTACCCCTGAAAGTTGAAGCCGATGACCATGCTGTGTATACAAGTTCACGACGTCCCAGCCCTGAACCGAGGATGTCGGCCTTGAGATGTGATATGCCCTTTTTATCAACCAGTTTGTGGTTTACCTGAGGGATTGGATCCTGCCATATGAGTTCCTCTCTAGGAACTTCAGGTCCAAGATACCGTGCCCTTGGGCCCATATCACGATGCGTCAGCTTGAACCACGCTCTTGAGAATGCGTTAGCGAACTCGTCTGGGTGTTCCAGAAAGCGTCTGGATATCTTTTCATATACCGGATCCATCCGTAACGAAAGGTCCGTCACTAGCATAGTGGGCGAGCGTAGCTTATTCGGATCGTGGGGGTCCGGCACAGTGTTTGCCCCTGCCCCACCCTTGGCAACAAACTGATGCGCGCCAGCAGGACTCTTTGTAAGTTCCCATTCGTATTTGAATAGCGTATCAAGGAAACCACTGCTCCATTTTGTGGGTGTCGTCGTCCATATGACTTCAGGTCCCCCGCCTATCGTGTCATCACCCTTACCAGACTTGTATGTGCTCACCCATCCTATTCCCTGATTCTCAATCGGCGCGGCTTCGGGTGCGGGCCCCACATATGATGCTGGTCCGGCTCCATGGGTTTTCCCAAAGGTATGCCCTCCAGCAATGAGCGCTACTGTCTCCTCATCATTCATTGCCATGCGGGCGAATGTTTCGCGAATATCTTTTGCCGCTGCAATAGGATCGGGTTTGCCATTGGGGCCTTCAGGATTGACGTAGATGAGGCCCATCTGAACTGCAGCGAGAGGGTTCTCGAGGTCCCTGTCACCGGAGTATCGCTTATCGCCAAGCCATGTTTCTTCACTTCCCCAGTATGCTGACTCATCGGGTTCGTAAACATCCTCCCTGCCCCCGCCAAATCCGAAAGTCTTGAGTCCCATATTTTCCAGAGCCACGTTACCAGCTAGGATCATCAAATCTCCCCACGAGATTTTCCTTCCGTACTTCTGCTTAATTGGCCAGAGCAGTCTCCTGGCTCGGTCCAAGAGTATGTTGTCAGGCCAGCTGTTGAGAGGTGCAAAGCGCTGTTGTGCGCTGCCAGCACCGCCCCTACCATCGCCTATTCTGTAGGTTCCAGCAGCGTGCCAAGCCATCCTGATGAATAAGGGACCGTAATTGCCAAAATCAGCAGGCCACCATTCCTGAGTCCTCGTCAGAAGTTCAGATATGTCATTCTTCACTGGTGCAAGATTCAAAGTGTTAAACTCCTTTCTGTAATCAAAGTCCCTGCCCATGGGATTAGAGTTAGGTGAATTCTGACGAAGGATTTTGAGATCCAGCCTTTCTGGCCACCATTCCTGAATTCTTCTGCCTGCCCTTCTGTCACGGTTAACGGCAGAGTCGTTTTGGTCCAATCCGGTCACGCCTCCCCTGAGTAGGTTACTTATTTCATAGTTGCCTATGGCGACGAACCGCATTCAGGCCTCTCTTCGGAGACGAAGAACGTCACCCCGGGCCAGGCTCGTGCGGACGAGCTCGACGATGACATGAGGAATCGGGTCTCTTGAAAGGAGATTCTTGCCGACCCAGAGCGCGCGACCGATAACAGGGTGGAACTGTCTTCTGAGACATGAGTGCCCCGGATTTCATTTCATCGAACGACAATTCTTATAAACCGAAGGTTGTATACCGCCGTTGAAATGTCGGCAACAGGTCAACCAGTCATAATCTTGAAGGAAGGTTCCGGCGAGTCCAGAGGCAGAGAGGCTCAGAGGAACAACATTTCGGCTGCGAAACTCATAGCCGAAGTCGTAAGGACTTCGCTCGGCCCACGAGGGATGGACAAAATGCTCGTCGACTCGATGGGGGACGTCACAATCACGAACGACGGCGCCACCATGCTGAAGGAGCTAGATGTGCAGCACCCGGCAGCCAAGATGATGGTGGAGATTAGCAAGGCCACGGACAACGAGGTAGGGGATGGAACCACTTCCGCGGTGGTGGTCGCGGGAGCGCTTCTCGAGAAAGCAGAGGACCTGATAAACAAGGACGTACACCCGGTGGTCGTCGTAGACGGCTACTCGAGGGCGGCCGAGCAGGCTCAGAAGATACTCGAAGAGATCGCGGAAAAAATCGATCCAGAGAACAGGGCGGAGATACTAAAGGTCGCCAATACGAGCATGCTGACGAAGCTTGTCAACGAGGACTCGCCTCACCTCGCAGGAATCGTTGTGGACGCTATCCTGGAAGTTGCCGAGAACCGTGAAGGCGTCCACAAGGTGGACATAGACAATGTGAAGGTTGAGAAGAAGGCCGGAGGAGCTCTTACCGACACGAAGCTGGTTCAGGGTATAGTGCTCGACAAGGAAGTGGTCCACTCGGGCATGCCGAAAAGAATCGACGAAGCGAAGATAGCACTCGTGAACTCGGCACTGGAGATAGAAAAGACGGAGTTCTCGGCAGAGATACGCATCAACGATCCGGACCAGATGCAGAAGTTCATGGACGAAGAGACAAGCATCCTGAAGGGGATGGTGGAGAAGGTCCAGGCGGCGGGGGCCAACGTTCTCATCTGCCAGAAGGGCATCGACGACCTCGCCCAGCACTTCCTCGCGAAGTCCGGAATCCTCGGGGTCAGGAGGGTGAAGGAGAGCGACATGACTAAGCTCGGAAAGGCAACGGGAGCACGGATAGTCACCAACCTCGACGACCTCACAGGCAAGGACCTGGGCTACGCCAAGCTCGTGGAGGAAAGGAAGCTCGAGGAGGACAAGTGGGTATTCGTCGAAGGATGCAAGAATCCGAAGGCTGTGACGATCCTTGTCAGGGGAGGGACCCAGAGGATAGTCGACGAGGCCGAAAGAGCTCTGCACGACGCCCTGATGGTGACCAAGGATGTGGTCGAGCTCCCAGCGGTAGTTGCGGGCGGGGGCGCACCAGAGGAGGAGGTCTCCTTCCAGCTTAGGAATTGGGCCCAGAAGCTGTCCGGGAGGGAGCAACTGGCCGCGCTCAAGTTCGCAGACGCCATGGAGAGCATCCCGCTGACGTTGGCTGAGAACGCAGGGATGGACCCCATCGACACCCAAGTGGACCTCAGAGCGAGGCACGGCAAGGCAGGGAAGTGGTATGGCGTTGACGCCCTGAACGGAAAAGTGGCCGACATGTACGTGAAGTCCGTCTGGGAGCCACTTGCTGTCAAGCTGCAGATACTCCGGGCAGCCACCGAAGCTGCGTCGATGATACTGAGAATCGATGACGTCATAGCCGCCAGCAAGATGAAGGCCCCACCCATGCCTCCAGGAGGAGGCGGAGGGATGGGTGGAATGGGCGGCATGCCACCGATGTAGCGGCTTAGACCAGTTCGACGCTGGGATAGGACCTGGAAGATTTCGACACCTTATCGTAGATCATACTTGCGACCGCCACATCCTCGAGGGCCGCGCCCCCCGACTTGAACAAGGTCCTGCCCTCGGGTTTTCTCTTGCCGGCAACGACCATGCCTAGCTCGACGGCAGACTCCCAGGCGAAGAGCCCATTCCTGGCGGCCTGGATCAGGTCGCCGTACTCAATCTTCGCTTGAGCTAAATCGTCGACCACTATGGTGTTGAAGGAGGCCACCCCGGCTGCGGTGAGCTCTGCGTGGTCAGAGACGTTCCCCCCTGCTATGTTGAGGTGCGTGACGTTCTCCACCATCTCGTCGGTCAGGAATGGTTGCCTAGAAGAGGTAATGGCAGTTGCTACTTCGGCGCCTTTGAGGGCAGTGGCGGGGAAATCGAAGGCGTTGGAATTGAACCCGTAGGTCTTCAGCTTCTGGGCGAATGCCCGCCTGCGCTCGGGCGTGGGACTCCACACCCTGACTTCCTCCAATGACATAACCTCCTTTGTAGCGAGAACCTGAGTCAGCGCCTGCTTGCCGGAGCCGAATATCGCAAGGGTCCCGGAACGCTTCCCGTACAGGTACTTGGTGGCGACCCCTGAGGCGGCACCGGTCCGGAACCTTCCGAGGATATCTGCGCCCATCACCGCCAAGAGCCTTGAGTCGTTCGCGTCGAAGAGCAGGAGCGCGAACTTCGTCCCTGCCCTAGAAGACAAGTAAGCCTTCAGCCCTGCTCTCTTGAGATAGGGTAGGTTGGCGTGCATCACGTTGAGGACAGAGGCTGCCCCCCGCGACCTTGTCCGCATGAAGTTGTAAGCCTCGCCCATCCCCTGGCGCCGGAAGGCCTCCTCTACAGAGGGGACAACCTCCTTCATGGAGATGAGACTCTCGACGTCTCTTTCCGAGAGGACTAGCGTCAAGGCACCTATGCTTCTTCTTCCTTCTTCTCTTCGGTCTCTTGTTTGCCCCAGCGGCCCACCTTGGGGAGGTTCTTGCTTCTGAAAAGGGCCATTCCCTGCTGATAGCGCTGGAGCTCTACCTCAAGGAACCGTATGTCGGACATCAGCGCGGCAGACTCCTTTTCCTTCCCCTTCTTGCCTGTGACTTCTGCCAGCTTCGCCTTTCTGTCGCTGACCATCTTTGAAAGGAGCTGCTCGTACTCGGTGGTCATTGAGAATTGTGGCTCTAGGGCTTTCGAAACTATAAAGGCCTTATCTGGAAGCGGGGGGCATGCGCCCACAGCTCCTATTCGGGGGTCTATTGGTGGCAGCCATGGGCGCAGGGTTCTACTTCCTGGAGCTCCCCTTCGTGTATTTCTGGAGCCTCCCCTTCGGCATCGCGGGCGTCATCATGATGATAATTGGCTTCTTCCTCCCAGAGAGCCTGGGGCCGGTCCAGCCCCCGGAGGGGTACAGGTTCTGCCCTTTCTGTTCGACCGCGGTGCAGATCGGTGTCGAAAGGTGCCCCCACTGCGATGGTGTTCAGAGAGGGGTGTAGTGTCCTCGGAGATTGAAGGGGCCTCGGCCAGAAAGGCGAAGGCAGTCGTCACTTTCAGGGGGCATCCGATGGTGAGGTCCGTCCATCCCACCACCATTGAAGTGACCACCGAAGATCACCTCACCCCTAGGGGGGACTGCATAGTGGGCGTGGGCGCATCGATGGGATGCGCTCAGCTGGACGCGCAAGTCAAGGAAGGGCTGAGGAGGAGGGGGTCCAGGGTAACGGTCCGCATGTTCGTCGGCCCGAACGCCTTCGAGGTGCAGGCGGAGGGGGACCCGAGGCTGGAACTCTCTCATCCCCACGATATCGTGATCCGGAAGAGCGATTACGTCAGTGACAGGACCCTCGCAGTACACGCAGATGCAGCCGCGAGGGACATCCCGAGGGATATCGTCCGGCAGCTAAGGGACCCGGGCACCTTAGGCAGGCTGGAGATAGTGGTGGGATAGAATGAAGGAGTACAGGGCGGTCGCATTCACGATGCAGGCACTGGTCAAGTATCACGGCCTGAAGGACTGGAAACTCAGGCTCCCCTACCACGATAGTATTTCGGTGAACACCACCTCAATGAAGACTGAGGCAACGATCACGGACCGGAAGAAGGGAGGGGTCTTCACGGAGGGGAAGCCAAACGCATCAGCCAATGAAAGGCTCCGGGCCATCGTATCGAGGTTCGACCCGTCAGCGGATGTGACAGATTTCAGAATCGACAGCCGCAACCTCCCCCAGTCGAGGGCAAAGGGAATAGGATACTCGTCATCGGCTGGCGCGGCGCTTACTCTTCTCTGCCACAGGCTCCTTGTCGGCGGAGAGCCTGAGCTGGGGAGGCTGTCGAGGACGGCCCGACTCTTTGCTGCTTCAGCGTCGAGGTCGATCGTGGGAGGCTTCTCCAGGTTGTACGCGGGGAAAGACGACGAGAGCACCTATTCGAAAAGATTCGCGGATGCGAGAGACTTCGACCTTCGGATGGTGATTGTCCCCCTCCCCTCCCCCGTCAGGACAGAGGATGCCCACAAAGAGGTGCTCAGTTCCCCGTTCTTCAAGGCGAGGGTCCAGACGGCCCAGAAGAGATGCGACCAGATGGAGAGAGCGATACTCGCAGGCGACCTGGATGCAGTTGGGAGGCTTGCAGAGAAGGATACCCTCGAGCTGCACAGCCTAACTATGACGGGAGAGAGCGGGCTGATAATAATGTCAGAGGATTCCCTTCGGATAATCCGTAAGGTGAAGCTGCTGCGCGAGGAGGGTCTCAAGGCGTACTACTCCATGCAGACTGGGCCGTCTGTGTTCATCAACACTTCAGAGGAGGATAAGGACGCTGTACGAAGAGCAATCTCGAAGTTGGGGTACAGGGCGTACCTATCGTCGGTTGGGGGGGAGGCAAGGATTCTTTGACCGCTGGGATGAAGGACGTTCGAACCTACATCGACGAGTTGGAGAGGACAAAAGAAAACAGGCCTGAGCAGGTGAAGGAAGGACTCGAGATCTACATCGACCTCTGGCAGAAGGCCATAGAGCGCGGCGTAGTAGAAGAGACTGACGGGGTCGACGCGGCGCTGGCGAAAATTGAGAAGGAAGGCGGACTGTACGCTGCTGCTGGCGAATCAAGCGGCGCGAGCTAACGAAGAGCTTCGCCGCCATCGACGACGATTACTTGGCCGGTGATGAAGCTGGCCGCATCGCTCGCCAGAAATAGCGCGAGCTCGGCTGCCTCCCGGGGCCTCCCGAAGCGCCCCATGGGGATTGCTCGCCTGTACGCGTCCTTCAGGTCCTTCCCGAGCCAGTCCACCCAAGTCGTTTCAAAGGAGCCGAGAGCCATGCAGTTGACCCGAATCCTTGGAGCCAGCATCTTGGCCAGCATTCGTGTCATGGAAACGACCGCCCCCTTCGCAGACGCATAGACGAGCCCTTCGGTATCGCCGACCAGTGCGGGAGTCGAAGCCACGTTCACAATCGATGAACCGGACTTCATGAGCTTTGCAGCGCCTTGGGTGCAGAGGAAAGTGCCATAGGCATCTACGGCAAAGACCCGCTTCCACATGTCAAGGGTGACCTTGTCCAGCTTCAGGTTCCAGAGGGTGCTGTCGGATAGCCCCGCAGTGTTGACCAGTACATCGAGACCCCCGAGCCTCTGCTTGATTTTCCGGCACATCGCTGCGACGCTGGCGGGTTCGGATACGTCGGCGTGAACTGCTATTGCCTTTCCTCCGGCCCTTCTGACGGAGTCGAGAACGGGCTCGGAGTGCTTCGCGCTCGCTCTGTGGTTGACGACCACTGTCGCCCCCTCCCTCGCGAAGAGTTTTGCGATCTCTGCCCCTATACCCTGGGATGAACCTGTGACGAGCGCCCTCTTGCCCTCCAGCCTCAACCGGGGCGACCGCGCCCCCTCCTCGTCTTAAGGGTTCGAACTACGGTCTGGGGGCTCTTTCCCTTGTCGTGGAGCCGGCGGAGTACTGCTTCAAGAACTTGATGTTGAAGAGAGATGCCTTCGCTGAGTTTCTTACCATCTCGTCCTTATCCGCCAGGACCTTGGTCAGGACTTCCTCCGATTCTGCGCTCCCCACTGATCCGAGGGCAGCGGCTGACTCGTGCCTCACAATAGGGTCCTTGTCGTTGATGACGGCCTCTGTGAGAGCGATGTTCCCTTCGGCGAGTCCAATCTGCCCGAGAGAGAAAGCGGCCTCGTGTCTGACGAGCGGGTCAGGGTCGTGGATAAGCACGTCCGATAGCGCTGGCACCGACTTCTCACCCCCCACTTCGGCAAGTATGCAGACAGCGTGGACCCGAAGAACAAGGCTGGGCTCGCTCTGGAGGACCTTGACGAAGTAGGATTCGTCTTTGCGTTGGAAGGCGTCCTCCATCCCCTTCATTACATTCATGGCGTGCGATTCGTCGTCGACTACCGTGCTCGTGTACATGACTTGCCGAGCCCGGCGGTTCGGGCTATAAACAGAATGGGAAGCCGGAGACGCCCGAGATGGTCCACTTATGGCGGAGGGTAGTGCTCTTCTTTTCCGTCCAGCATCTCGCGATAGTATTTGCCGGAAGCCCTCCTGGTGAAGTAGTAGTCGTACAACGACATGTGGTGGGAGTCAGGAATCATGAGGTACTCGTGGGCGTACTGGGCCGCGTCTCTCCCTGATCCCATGGCCTTCACTACGAGGCTTTCCCCTGTCACAACGTCACCCGCGGCGAAGACTCCCGGAGCGGAGCTCATGGAGTGGTCGTCGATGGCAATGGCGCCCTTCCAGCCTAGCTTCAGGCCTGCGAGCTTCTGCAGGTAAGAGTTTGGGCCCCTGCCAATGGCGATGATGACCGAGTCGCACTCCATTTCGACGGTCTCACCGGTGGGTACTGGGCTCCTCCTCCCGCTGGAGTCCATCTCCCCCAGCTTCATGACAGTCATCACTGCTTTGGTCACGTGGCCGTTGGTCCCAACGTACTCCTTGGGTGCCATAAGGAGATTCAACCTTAGTCCCTCTTCCTTCCCCTCTTCGATGAGTATCTCGTCAACGGGCATCTCGACCTCGGTTCTGCGGTAAACGATTGTGACATCCCCTCTGGTCAGCCTCAGGGCAGTCCTGGCGCAGTCGAGCGCACTGTCTCCTCCTCCGATGATGAGCACCTTCTTTCCGAGCTCGTATGTGGGGTGACCGAGGTAGCCGTCTACGCCGTTAACAAAGACGTCCTCGAGGAACTTGTAGCCGTCGTAGACACCCTTCAGGTCGGAGCCCGGCGTGTCGAACTTGGACACATCCTTCGCTCCTGTAGCGATGATGACGGCGTCATTGTCGGACCTGAGCTCATCTAACGTGACGTCCTTCCCGACCTTCACGCCTTTGTTGACCTTGACCCCCATGCCTACGATCCGAGAGGCTTCGTACTCTAACACGTCCTTGGGAAGGTGGTAGTCAGGGATTCCATACCACGCAGTCCCACCGAGGACCTCCAGTTCCTCGTATATCGTTACCTCGTGGCCGTAGCGTAAGAGAAGCTCTGCAGCTGCGAGCCCTGCGGGGCCACCGCCGATGACGGCCACCTTCTTCCCTGTCGGCTTCAATACGAGGGGGTCGGGCTGGCGGGAGACGGTCCTCTCCCAGTCGGCGACGAACCTCTGAATCATGCCAGACGCAACGGGCTGGCCTTGGGTCCCGATGACGCATGCCGCCTCGCAGAGGCTGTCCAGCTGGGGGCAGCACCTTGCTGTCGTGCCGAGCAGAGCGTTTGTCTCCCTAATCCTGTGGTAGGCTGCTGCAAAATCTCCTCTGGCGACAGCTTCGCACATGCCCCTGATGTCTGTTTGAACAGGACAGACGTCGATGCAGAGGGGGTTGCCGCACGTTACGCATCTGCTGGCCTCTTCCATGGCCTCCTCCATGGTGTAGGGGAGTTGGACTTCTTCGAAGTTCCCCTCTCTCAGTGAAGGGTCCAGCTTCGGGAACGGGAACTTCGACGTCCTTTCAGTCTTTAGGGACATATTCGGCGAATTTCGCGCTACTTTTCAGCGCTATTAAGCAAATGAGACGATTCTCAGTTTTGGAAAGTGGGATTGGACAATTAGGCGGTCTGGTGAGACTCGAACGGGGCCTCAGCACGTCCCGTTACATCAAGCCCAAGCATCCGGCTCCGGACTTTGCCTACTAGCCAGTCGACCTGTTCGGGTGGTATTCGCGGATGTGCTCCCTTTTGGCGAATTCAAGATCGGAGTCGTTGTCCGAACGGATCTCTGTGTCACAGTCGGGGCATCTCCAATACGAACCCAGTGGTTGTGCCGGGGTCGTAGTGCCAACCGTGGATGCCTCCCCCATGGTGATCTGTTTCTTCGACTCGCCGCTGGTGCCTGTCGCGAACCTTCCAACCCTATCTGTATCCCTGGCTCCTTTCAATCTGTCCTTGAGTGCGTAAACTAACCCGCAATTCTCGCAGTAGGCAAAGATGCTTTGGTCGTCCAAAGGCCTCACCTTACCACCGCAAACCTCGCATTCCTTGACGGACAATCGAATATGCGGCGAAGAGCGCCAATTTAAGGAGAGCCACATTTGGCGAGACCAGAGAGTTCTCGGCGGATTGAGCTGTTTCGTCGCGCCAATGTTAGGTTTGACTTCGATTGTTCCCTGGCAAGATCCGATTCGATGTTGACTGTCCTTGATTCAAGTTGCTTAGATGCGGGCCTGGTGGGGCCCAGCCAGTTGCTGTTCAAATCCCGTTTCGAATAGGCGTTCATTGCAGTAATCGTAGTCACGGTCACGTGACGTAGGTCGATATCTCACTGTACGCAGAACTCGTTCCCCTCAGGATCGAGCATTATGACGCAGTATTCTCCGTTCTCATCAAGCTCATGATCCTTCTTCGCTCCCAACTCCACTATGCGATCCACCTCCGAATCCACCTGCTTCTTCCTGGTCTCGAGATGCACCCTCGAACCTTCGCTCAAGTTCATGTCGATGTGCAGCCTGTTCTTACTAAGCTTAGGAGTGTCCATCCGTTGGAAGTAAATTCTCGGACCCTTACTAGATGGGTCAACGATCGCGCTCGCAGAATTCCATTCCGCTTCGGGTACTCTTTGCTCCCTTAGCCACTGCTCCCAAGTTTTGTACCCCTGGGGCGGGTCTTGGAACTTGTAGTGAAGAGCCTCTGCATAGAACCTAGCAAGACGGTCGGGGTCCCTGCAGTCAAAGACAACTTGAATTGGAGGACGTGACGACATGTATGTTCCTTAGCTGCTCTGTGGTTCTTTGAAGCCTTCGGTCACTGGGCAGCTCGCGCTGGATGGGGCCTAACCAGTTTACCGTGAAGACTTGGGCCGAAACTGCTCTCCCTCACCTACCAGCAACTGTTTGGGCCTGTCGGAGATTTGAATCCAAATAGCGTGAATCTGGCCTGCTTTCGTCAATCAGGGTTTAGAATGGGCTCATTGAACGCGGCCCTGGTGGGATTCGAACCAGAAAAACTCTTAGCGAATGCCTTCGATGGCATCGACTCTCTTCAGGACGTAGGGGCTGCGTGTTCCGATTCTGGACATGAATTTGTCGAAATTCTGAAACCCGTTGATGTCCAAGAACCAACGAGTCTCAACCTTCCCAGATCTCGGATCGATGTAGTCGTTGCGGTACATGGTGCTCGTAATTTCGAACCTTTGAAGGATGCTCTTGACCTCGCCAACTAGCTCCATATGCCTTTGACCCAGAGAGATTCGAGGATATTCGCCTGACTTGTCGTGTCTGATTTTGACGCTTCCATCTGTGTCGTATAGCCCCGAAGTTACATTCGCGGCACTGATTGGATTCAAATCCAGGCAGGCGGGAATGTGAAGATCACGCTTCCGTCCGATTGGCATTCCTAGTTCCGAGTGCTTGAAGCTCACCAGTTCCTTGGAATAGATTCACAAGTAGACAGAGTTGTCTTGGAAGGCAATGGTCGGAGAAAGCGAATACAGGCTTTCAAACAAGGGAACTAGTACGTCCTCGTAGTATTGGGTCTCATTTTGCCTGCTCCCACTTATCATGTACTTATACTCAGATGCAGAACCATCGCCCAAGTGAACCCCGGTCTCATAGGCAAGGTCCGGGTCGTCGAGCTTGGGGAAAGTCATCATCCGACTAAAGTGACGGAGGGATGGAAAGCTGAAATGCGGGCCTGGTGGGATTCGAATTCGCGGGCGCTCTTACGCCTCCCACGGCATGCTGGTGACTCCCACAAGCTAGCTAAGAGCCAGCCGCTTTCAGGTCGCTCGCGCACTAACCTGGCTGAGCCACAGGCCCACGAAGCCAGCGGCGAATCCGCCGGAATTAAAAGCATTCTCGAATCCCTCACATTTCCCTCGAAATTCAAGCCAATGTAAAAAACAACCATGCCAATTCGAATGCTCGCGGAGGGGAGTTACCCGAAACTGATTCTTGATTCAAATACTCGGTGTCCGAGCGCACAAACATGGGGCGCCTCAGCTTCGTTGGACTGGGCCTCGGCGCAAAGGGCATCACACTCGAAGGCGTCGAGGAGATGATCGCAGCGGACATCATCTATCTCGAGTACTACACGACCCCTCACGAGCCCCAACTCCTCAGGCAGGTGCAGGTCGCGACGGGTAAGAACTTCACAATAGTCGACAGGCAGTTCGTCGAGGATGGAAGCAAGATCCTCTCAGATGCTGAGGGCGGGAAGGTGGTGCTCGCTGTGCTGGGAGACCCCATGATAGCGACGACTCACAACGAGCTCAGGGTTAGGGCGATAAGACGTGGAATCGAGACAAGGGTTGTCCACTCCGCCACAATTGCCTCGGCCGCGGCTAGTGCGTCAGGGCTCCACTCCTACAAGTTCTCACGGACGGTTACCGTGACCCGTGAAGCGGTCGGGAAGCTGACGCAGGCGTATCACATCCTGCATCAGAACCTGCTGGAGGGTGCTCACACCCTCCTCCTTCTCGAGTATGATGTCCAGAGCGGACAGGGGGTGACCCCCGGCGACGCCATTGCCGGGCTCCTCCTCGCCGAAGCCAACTTCAAGCGCGGGGTGGTGAGCGAAGACACTTTCGCAATCGTGCTGTCGAGGCTGGGGAGGGAGGATTCCGCCATCGCCGCCGGGAGTTTCTCCGAACTATCAAGGAGAGATGGAGGGATGCCCCCTCACTGTATCATCATCCCTGGGAAGCTTCACTTCACCGAGGCCGAGGCGATCTCTGCAATATTCTCCGTCGACCTGGCAATGGTCAGGAGCAACTCCGACAAGGTTCTGAGGACCGCCCAGACACTCGTCCCGAAGTATGTTGCAAAGACCCGGCGGGCGCTTGATTCGGTCAGGTCGAAGCTCGGGCCACAGTATGAGCACGTCATCGAGAACGCCGAGCTCTACGTGAAGGACGCAGAGAGTTTCCTCGCCAATGGGGAGGACGAAATGGCCATGCTGAGCATCGGCTATGCCGAAGGGCTTTTGGACTCGCTTTCCTTCGCGGGCGTCATCAAGATCGACTGGTAGACCATGGACAACAAGCACACTCTGGCAGCGATTTTCTCGATGGGGGTCAAAGGAGAGACGGCAGACGCCAGAGGCCTGGCGAGGAGGCTTGGTCTGAGGGTCGAAGAAGCGACGCAAGAGATTGACGACCTAAAGAAGGAAGGATTGGTCGAGCTCGACGGGAAATCCGCCAGGCTCACTCCGAAAGGGAGGAGGTCGATCAGGGTGGTGTTCATAGGGGGAGGGTTCGAGCTCATACACTACGGGCACGTGTATACCATCTCGAAGGCGAAGGGCCTTGGGGACGTACTGGTCGTGTCTGTGGCCAGGGACAGCACGATCCGGAAGAGGAAGAAAAGGGAACCACTCATCAACGAGGAGGACAGGGTGAGGCTGCTGTCGTCGTTGAGGGACGTGGATGCCGCTATACTTGGCGTAGAAGGTGACATCTATGTCACTTTGCAGAGGGTGAATCCTGACATCGTGGCGCTGGGCTATGACCAGTACCACATGGAAGAGGAGGTAAAGAGAGAGGCTGAGAAACGCGGTATGAAGCTCGAGGTCGTGAGGCTCGACTCTCCATACCCGCGCATCAAGACGACCAAAATACTGAGGGAACTCTAGGCGCCCTTTCTGCTCCTTAGCTTCTTCTCGAGGCGGGCCATGGAGGTGCTGACAGACTCCCTCCCCATCTCTTCGGCGAGCAGACCACGCGTGTCTTCCACTAACATCCGGGCGACGTCTATCTTGCGCCTTGCGCCGTTCACCACGTGGTCATAGACTGCCAGTGGAGAGCAGAGCGAATAAAGTTCCTCCATCACTGCGAAGTACGTCTTGGCCCTAGTGAGCCTCCTCCGAAGGATTGAGTCGAGCACCAGCCTCTTCAACTCCCCTACGGTGTCGAGAAGTCCGAGCAAGTAGGCTTCCGGAGAGGCACCAAGGCTCTCCATGGAGGGGACTTCCCTGTCTTTTGCGAGCGCGATGACGGCCGAAGCCTCAACGTATTCGGCCTCAGGAGAGACCAGATACCGAGATGCAGAGCCGCGCGAAGTTTTCTTGAGCGAAGCGAGGAGAGATTTGGCGGTCGCGTGCTCCTTCTCGGCCTCATTCATCTTCCCTGTGTGGACGTTGATTATCGCCCTCGAACACGCCGAGATGACGTCTCGACTCTCCTTCAGGACCCTGTCACGGCTCTCGAGCTGACTGGAGAAACGAGTGTCCATCAATTTCAGCGACTTCTTGACCTGGTCCAATTCAGGGGCGCTGGCTACCCCATGCCCGTGATAAGGTTATTCGAGCTACGTGACGTTGCCAGCCGGACTTAGTTCCCCAAACCGCGAAATCGAAGTCTTCGGTTCACTTTCGGGAATCCCTCTTCCGTCGAGTAATACGCCGACAGCGTACCTTATTCGCTTGTAGGATGGAAGCAGGGGAAGAGCTTGGCTGACCTCCCTGCTCGAAGGCGCATGGATTCTGCCCCATGAATTGCGCGTCTGGACCGGGGAAGAAACTTCTCACATTCTCAAGTGGTACGGTAAGGTTCCAGCCGCCGATATCGGCTCGGCTCTAGAGAGGACCCCGCAAGAGGTGTATTCGAAGGCCAGAGAGCTTCGCATCACCAAGCGCTCTGAATGCAGGACATGTGGCAAGTGGTTCACGGCAAGTGGAAAGAGAAAACTGTCGTACTGTTCGCGAGCGTGCAAGCGAGCATCAATGACTGCGAGGCACCGGCGTTACGTTTCAGAGCATCGAGAACAAGTGAACGAATATCAGAGAACGAGAAAGTTGAAGAACTGGGGAAGTTCGACTCCTGAGGTTGCGAGGACTGCCGAAATTTTCGCAGTTGAGAGCCTCTTGCCGCGATTGGGCTTCTCAGACTTCTATCACGCTTCCGCCCATAATCGCTTTATCCCGTTTGACGTCGTCGCCACCTGTGACGGACAAAGGGTTCTGATAGACGTGACTACGGGAGTGTCGAAGCCCCCAATGCAGAACTTTGCATTTCCCTTGGCCGAAGCTTTGAAGATGCCATACTACATACTATTCATAAGACCCGACTTCTCAAAGTATCAGTTGACGCGTTACTCGGGTGGAAGAACGGTCCAGATGCACCTTTCTGAGTTAGTTCCGATTGAATAGAAACTACCAAAGAGGAAGATCGCGTGAGTATGATGCGATGTCAGCTCTAAAGAAGGACGGCTGGATGGTCTCGCGAAGCGCCGCCTCTCACGGTGCGGTCGACGTGTTCGCCGCGAAGGATGGGAGTATCCTTCTGGTCCAAGTGAAGAGCGGCAGGGCGCGGGCGACCAAGGAGGAGCTTGAAGAGTTGGCAAGGTGGGGGAAGAGCTCCAACGGAGACGCGGAGGTCTGGTACTACAAGGGTCGCGGAAAGGTTGTGAAGAGGAGGGTCTACGCCGCAAGGCGAGGTAGCGCTTGAAGCCCAAGTGTTTCTTTTGCGACACGGAGTTGGATGTTGTACTGCACACCTTCAGGGTCGGGCCCAGGGACGAACCCGTCTGTGAGGAGTGCTACCTTAAGACGATAAACAGACAGAAGGCGAAGGCAGAGGAAGACAGGGAAAAGGGGTCAGGCTGACGCGCACGCCCGTTTCAATTCCCTGATCAGGGTCGACACTTCTGTGAACTTCTCCTCGTCTTCCTCCTTACGATAACAGTCGAGCGCCTTCTCGTAGTCCCCGAGGGCGCTTAGCGCCTTGAGGGCAGGAAAAGCGCTCGGCTCCGAGAGGATGAGCTTTCCCGCGGTCTCGTACCAGCTGGCCGCATCGTTGTACTGCTCGAGCTGGTAGAAGCAGGTTGCGATGGATTCGCAGGCGTCCACCTTCTGGGGTGACGAGGAGAACTTCTCGAACTGCTCTTTGAGCATGTAGACTGCGGCGTTTCCGCTTCGCATCCTGTCCACGCTGAAGCCCTCCGCGAAGTCCCGCATTGACCGAACTCTTTCACATTCGGCCTAAGAGGGGCATGCTCTAGTTTTGTTGAGCCGGGAATCAAGCAGTGGCCAGGTGATCAGTCTTCTTTGAGGACGGCGTTCTCGGCTTCTCTGAGTTTTCTGCGCGCGGCGGCTTCCTTGAAGCGCCTCTTCTCTGTGGGAGTTGTGACTATTAGAGGAGGTATTGGGGTCGGCTTCCCCTTCTCGTCCAGGGCGACGTAGGTGAGGTAGCAGGAGCCGGCGTGGTTTCCCTTGCGGGTCGACGGGTCCTGGGCCTCTATCCTCACCCCTATCTCCATGGAGGTGGTTCCGACGTAGTTCACGGAGGCCTTGAGGATCAGCAGGTCCCCGACATAGACGGGGGCGAAGAAGTTCATCCTGTCGATGGACGCAGTGACAACGTTCCTTCCAGCGTGGCGCCAGGCCACGATCGCTGCTGCTTCGTCCATGTATCTCATGATGGCGCCACCAAAAACATTCCCCAGTATGTTGGCGTCGGTTGGCATCATCAGCCTGGCGGTCATCATCGCAGACTCAGAAGGCTTCTTCCCCTTGAGATTCACCAACGCACGTTCGTGGACCATCTGAACTTGATAAACGTGAACTCTGGTGCAGTGAGCGCAAGCAACGACCCTGATGATAATAAGACAGATACCCGTTGGGACAATGGCGAACTTCGTTTACTTGGTGGTCGAGGAAGGGAGCAGAGAAGCCATGGTGGTCGACTCGGGATGGGAGATTGGGCCCATCGAAGCGGCAGTTAGGAACACGGGAGCGAAGGTGAAGTTCGTGGTGGCGACACATGAGCACTTTGACCATGTCTCCACGATCTCCGAACTGGCCTCGAAGCTGGGAGCGAAGGTTGTGGCGCACGTGAATTCCCCCATTGAGTGCGACCTGCGGGTCAAGGACGGCGAAGAGCTGAAGTTGGGCGGGAAGGGGATCAAGGTACTTTTCACCCCGGGGCACACAGAGGACAGCATCTGTCTCTACGACGGCAAGGAAGTATTCACCGGGGACACGCTCTTCGTGGGGACCATAGGGAGGTTCGAGAACGAAAGGGCCGAGGCTATGTACTCAAGCTTGCATGAAGTGATACTGAGACTTCCGCCTTTGACCGTGATATACCCAGGCCACGACTATGGAGAGGTACCTTGGAGGACCCTGGAAGAGGAGAGAGCGGCCAACCCCTTTCTCATGACGCGAAACCTTAGGAGCTTCCTCTTTCTCTTTTCATGAGGATTGTGCGCAGCAGGTCGACCGATATGTTGCCCCCGCTGATGACAAGCACAAGTTTTCGCCCGGGCTCCCCTTTCAGCGAACCTTTCATTACGGCGAGGGGGGACGCGCCAGCAGGCTCCGCCAGGACCCTGGCAAGGGTCAGCAGCTCGTAAATCGCGTCTTCGAGCTCCGCGTCGTTGACAAGCCCGACCTTGTCCACGTTCCTCTTCACGGATTCGAACGTCAACTCCCCGGGAATCGCGGCCTGCATGCCATCGGCGATGGTGGGTTTGGGGTCAACCCTGAAGAGCGAACCCCTCTCGAGAGACTTGTACATCGAGGGGATGGCTACCGTCTCCGCCCCATAGACCCGAACATGAGGGGAGGTTTCCTTTAGGGCGATGGCGACTCCCGATATCAGTCCGCCGCCTCCAATCGCGACTGCGGCTGAGTCGAGGTCTGGCAGTTGCCTGGCGATTTCGAGACCGCAGGTCCCCTGGCCAGCAATAATCTCCGGGTCGTTGAACGCATGAATGAAGGTAAGCCCCCGCCTCTGGGCTGTCGCCAGTGCATGCTCGTAGGCCTCGTCGTACCCCCTTCCGTGTCTGATTACTTCGGCCCCCTGTTCTTCTATCGCCTTCAGTTTCTGGGGGTTGACGTTCTCAGGGACGCAGATGATGGCGCCGGTGCCGAGAAGCTTGGACACGTAGGCTATGGCGTATCCATGGTTCCCCGACGAGGCTGTGATCACACCCCTTTTCAGGGCAGATTCTGGGAGCGTCTGGAGCCTGTTCAGAGCGCCCCTCAACTTAAACACGCGGATCGGGAGCACAGTCTCTAGTTTGAGGTACACTTCGCGCCCAAGAAGTCTTGAGACCCCCTTCGAGTACTCAAGGGGAGTCGGAGGGAAGAATTCCCTTATGCGCCCCTCCGCCGACTCGATATCCCGGAGGGAAGGGAGCTGGGGCTGAGTCAGCCGAACCACTTCTCAAGCGTTTCCGACTGGGCGGGCCTGCTCGACTGTACCCTGGCGATGGCGGTCTCAACCCTCTCCCGGGAGAAAGAATGCTCGCCGACGAGTAGAGAGACAATTTTCTCCCTGTTCATGGGCTTCCATTCGGGCTGAACCCCCTTCTTCACTGGCGGGTTCAGATACAGGTTCCTAATCTCCTGGTAGTTCACGGCCTGGAGCGGCTCCTTCAGCTCTTTGATTTCTTCCAGGCTGCTGTACTTCTTGAGGTATCTGAGGGCAGTCGCAGGGCCGACGCCTTCAAAACCGTCGGGGTTGAAGTCAGTCCCAAGGAGTATGGCAAAGTCGACTAGCTGCTCACGGGTCAGTCCCGTCCCGGCGAGTACTGAGGTCAGCTGTATTCGTTCGGGGACGACGTTGATCACTATCCCTTTGCCAGGGAGTCTGCGCTTCCCGGATATGGTGACGTTCCGTATCAGGACGGGCGCCCCGAAGACCAGGGAGTCGTGATCCTGGGATGCCACGGCGTTGACTATTCCCTCGATTGCCATCGTCGACGCTTGGGCCTCTCCCTCGGACGGCGCGTCCACCCAGGGAATCCCCATTGCGTCAAGGAGCTCCTTGGCGTCCGCTACCATGTCTCTCCTGAGGACGGTCGATGCTTCGGCGAACTTCCTCGCCTGGACCATGTCCCCGCTCTGGAGGGCACGGAGGTACTGGTCCTTCGCCTCCCGTCGCTGCTCCGATCTTCTTCTGATCTCCTCCGTTTTCAGCTCAGGGGGCCTCCCGTCGAAAACATACACCAGCTTCATCCCAAGCTCGAGGAGATTGATATTCCTGTAGAAGAGGCCGGAGATATGAGAGGTAACCCTCCCCTGGGCATCTTTCAGGTGGCCGCCGTCCATCCCTCTGATGATGGCGAGGAATTGGTAGAGGGTGTTGTAGCCGTCTACCGCAAGCTTCCAGCCCGCAATGTCCTCGAGCCTGATCTTCTCTCTCGGGATGGAGTCGCCGAAGTCTACACCCATCGTCGCGCCACCCCGTGCTCGTTCGATTTATCGCTTCGGTCTATTCGCTGATGCGCGGCATCCGCGGCTCTTCGGTGGGCTTCTCCTGGAACTCTATCCTTCGCTTGTCCTTGGCCACCCACCTTATGGTGACCAGGCCCAGTATCTCAAGCTGCATGAGGATCTTGTCCAGCTCGGCAGGAGAGCACCTGCTCCCGTTCTTGTTCAGGGCTTCCAGTAGGTCATCGTCCGTGGCACTCCTCTTCTCCTTAATCCACTCGAATGCTGCGTATGTGAGGGGGTATCGCATTAGGTCCACATCGTATGAGAAACGGCTAAGGTCCGCCACCTCACAGAGGTATAAAAGGAATGCCGATTGCCTATCCTGCTGACTTCTCACCGGGGTGGGACCTTGCTGGACATGCGGCTGACAGCAATGAGCTCGTACTGGCTCACCAGGGGTGCCTTTGACACAATCTCCTCGATTTTGTCGATTACCCCTTCCTCTTCTGGGGCAACCACGTCCACGATGGTCGCGGAGAGACCGAAGGCTATTGGCTCGACCTTATGGCTCCTGATCTGTGCGGGTGGGGGGAGCAAGCCGGCGACTGTGTCTACCAGTTTCTGGGGATCGGTGGTTGTGTCCTCCGGGAGGAGCTTCAGCCTGATCACGTAGGAACCCAAGGGAGCTAACCGCCTATGGACCTTCGAATCCACAGTTCACGCACCTGTATCGCCTCGAGAACTTCCTGCATTTCTCGGAGCGCCAGATGACAGATTCGTGGCAGTTGGGGCAGTTGAAGTGGACGGCCCTTTCAGCGGGCTTGATGGGCCTGTTGCAGGAGTTGCAGAGGGGGAGTGTGACCGTTCCCTGAGACATTTCTTAGAAGGCCCTTTTGCGCCGGCTGATATAGGTTGCTGAGGGGGCCCGAGGCTAGCCCTCGACCAAGAGCGACCTGACCTCGGCGGAGGCGACGACTTTCGCTATCCGGAGGACCCCGGGAACCCCGAGCGCACCCAAGATTGCTGAACCGTGGAAGTCGAAATCTGTGGAAGAGAGCTTCTTCATCAGTCTTGGTGTCGCCAGGGTGCCCAGCATCGCTTCCAGATCGGTGTTCGACAACTTCTCCAGCACCCCCCTGAGCCTGAGCATCGTCCTCATTTCCCCAAGGAAGGCGTTCTCCCATTCTGTCTGGTAGCTGCCCATAAGCTTGGGCTGATTCTTCTCAAGGCTGACCGCGGCCCATTTCGCAGCAATTGCCGCTCCTGCGACCGAAGTCATTATCCCGCCTGCGGTGGTCGGCTTGACCTGTCCTGCGGACTCCCCCACGAAAATCCGCCTCCCCTCCACGAACCTTGCTGTGGGGCCGCCCACGTAGATTGGCGCAGAGACCTTACGGATTATCGTGCTTGGCCTGGAGGAGAGGAAGCTTTCCAGAGCCCGAAAGGGATTGATACCATGGCCCGCCGCCCCTACCTTGGCGAGGTGCTTACCGTAGGGGATCACCCATGCGAAGAACCCTGGATACCTGTCCGCGTCCATGAACACCTCCACCACATGCTCCCTTACCCAGTCCCCCTCAAGTTCGTACTTCGCAGCGGGAAGGATCCCCTGTCTCGGACTTGATGACGGCCCTGTCGCGTCGACATAGTACTTCGAGCAGACAGTAGAGTCTCCGACTTTCGTTTCCACGGCGCCGTCCTTCTCGAAGGCGGACGATACCCGAACGCCCGTTCGGACTTCGGCACCTTTTTCCACGGCTGTCTTCGCGACCTGCTTGTCGAATTCGCTCCTGTCAAGGACCACGACCTCAAGAGAGGAAGCGCTGACGGCGAGCTCCTTCCCTGCCGGGGAGTGGACGATTGCGGACGCAATCCTGTCCTGGATGACCGCCTCGTCTGGGGGGTACCCGTATCTGCGCAACCCCCGGAGGCTTACGAGACCATCGCACTTCTCGGGCTCGCCCACTTCAGGGTGCTCTTCGGCCACCAGTACCTTGCGACCGCGCATCGAGGCCTCGGCGGCGAATGCAAGTCCCGCGATGCTCCCCCCTGCTACTACGATATCGTAGGTCTCGGTCAACGTCTGGAACTGGCTGCAAACCCTTAATCGACCCGTATTAACGGTTGGCGAACGCTTACATGAAACAGGCCATGGTCGTGAGGTCGGATCTGAAGATGGGGAAGGGGAAGGTCGCTGCTCAAGTTGCACACGCGTCCCTGGCATCGGCGGAGGCGGCCAGGGAGAGGAAGCCGGCCTGGTACGACGGGTGGAAGGAGGAGGGACAGGCAAAGATTGTGCTCAAGGTCGACTCGGAGGTTGAGCTGAACGAACTCTACCACAAGGCAAGGAGTGCAGGGTTGCCCTCGTCTCTCATAGAGGACAAGGGTTTGACCCAGGTTGAGCCTGGAACTGTCACGTGCCTGGGGATAGGGCCGGGTCCAGACGCGGCTATCGACGAGATAACGGGGAAGCTAAAGCTACTTTGATACCCGCTGCGGAAGCCGAGCGGGCGGTAGGCATCGAATTCTACGCCAGCGGTGGGGCCCCCTGCTCTGGACGAGCGAAATCGTCCGCCGACGACTTCAGAGTCGAAGAGCGGCTCACGGACGTCCGTTTCGCAGAAGAGGGACGCCCCGATAGCTTTCCTCTCTACAGGGTCCAGAAGCGTTCCATCGACACGCTCCACATGGCGAAGGACCTTGCCGGTGAACTCAGGTGTAACGTAAGCTATGGAGGGCTGAAGGATAAGCGGGCGGTGGCCGTCCAGTACGTGACCCCGACTAGTCGCAGATCGCTTCACCCCGTCCGCGTCGCCAAAGAGAACTACACAGCAGAGCTCGTGGGATACGTCGCTGAGCCCATGTCCAGGGCGAGAGTCGCGGGGAACAGTTTCGCCGTGGTACTCAGGGACTGCTGCAAGGACATAGGTGCAAGGGTGGAAGAGGCAGTGCGCCTTTCGGAACGAAGGAAAGTGCCGAACTACTATGGGCTGCAGCGATTCGGAACCTCAGGAGCTGGCACGCATCTAATCGGGAAGGCCATCGTGAAACAGGAGTTCGAAGAGGCCGTCAGGCTGTTGCTTGGAGCCCCCTTCCCTAGGGTATCCGAGGCCGGGCGGGCCGCAAGGGAAGCTATGTTGACGGAGAGGTATGACGAAGGAATCAGGTTCATGCCAGCCGGGAGGGACGTCGAGAAGCTTGTCGCAATGGAGTTGATTCAGCATCCGCGCGAGTGGGTGAGGGCGCTTCGCAGGGTGCCAATTAAGCTGAGGAGGCTTTACGTCCAGGCGTTTCAATCGTACGTCTTCAATCGGACCCTCAGCAGGTCGATCGCAGAAGGAGAAGACATCTCGAGGATGGAGCCAGGCGATAATTGGGCGGAAGAGTCTCCTGACGGACTTCTCACCTCAGCGCCGCGAGGGGTCAGGGACATCCCCACAGGGAGGGCGGTGCCCATGGTCCAAGTGGTAGGATACGCCTTCAGAGATTATGGCTCGAGGTTCGATAGGCGCATCGTGGCCGTGCTTGAATCGGAAGAGGTAGATCCGGGTTCGTTCTATGTGAAGGAAATGCAGGAGGTCTCGGCGGAAGGCGGTTTCAGGCGTCCACATCTTGCAGTGCGGGATGTGTCCTGGAAAATTGACGGGCAAACAGCAACAGTCAAGTTCACCCTTGGGAAGGGACAGTACGCGACAGTACTGATCAGAGAGATTCTGAAGCCCAGGGACCCCGCGACGTCGGGTCTCATCTAAACTCGCTAATACTTATACGCCATTTGCAGATGGCCAGCCAGAAAACCCATGTCCGGCGACGTCTATGACCTGACCATAATAGGGGCGGGTCCGACGGGGCTTTTCGCGACTTTCTATGCCGGTCTCAGGCAGATGAAGACCAAGATAGTCGACGCCCTCGAAGAGCCCGGGGGTCAGGTCGCTGTACTTTACCCCGAGAAGTACATTTTCGACGTCCCGGGGTACACCAAGATACTTGCCAAGGACCTGGTGAAGAACCTGGTGGATCAGGCTTTCCAATACAACCCGACGGTTGTCTTTGGTGAACGCGTGACGACGCTTCACAGGACGGATGGGATATTCGAGCTCACCACGGACAAGGGGACCAAGCATCTTTCGAAGGCGGTTCTGGTGGCGGCCGGCGTGGGGGCTTTCTCTCCCAACAAGCTTGAAGCGAAGGGAGCATCCGAGTATGAGGGGAAGGGAGTCTACTACTTTGTAAAAGACAGGAGCGTGTTCAGGGACAAGAACCTACTGATCGTCGGGGGAGGAGACTCGGCAGTCGACTGGGCGCTCAACATCAAGGACATCGCCAAGAGAATCACCCTGGTCCACAGGAGGGACGTTTTCAGGGCTCATGAGGGCAGCGTCATAGCGCTGAGGAACTCGACTGTTGATGTAAAGCTCTTCTACGAAGTGAGAAGCGTCAGTGGGGATGGAACAAGGCTCGCAAAGGCAGTAATCTTTGACAACAGGACACAGGCGGAGGAGACACTTGATGTGGACGCCATCCTCGTGAACATAGGGTTCAGAGCCGACTTGGGGCCCATTAAGGAATGGGGACTGCAGATAGACGGCAGGGAAATCAGGGTCAACGGGAAGATGGAAACCAACATACCGGGCGTGTATGTCGCCGGTGACATCGCGGGACCTCTAGACGGAGTGAAGCTGAACCTCATCGCCACGGGGTACGCACAGGCGGCCCTGGCGGTGAACGTGGCGAAGGCATATGTGGATCCCAACTCGAAGATATTCCCCGGCCACAGCAGCGAGATGAAGAGATAACCTAGCCGACGATCCCGAGAGTCCGCCTGTAGTTATAGTCCTTCCTGATCGCAGGGTGCATAGGGTCGACCAGGATACACTCGTACCAGGCGTGAATGCCGTCCTCCCAAACGGGATAGGAACCCAAGAGCCTCATGTTGGGGTGCCTTTCCGCAGCCCTTCTCTCTGCCACCTTCTGGGAGGACACCGCCGACTTTATTCTTAGGACGCCCATGTGCTTCGGTCTTCTTCCGGAGGTAGGGCGCTGCTTTCGCATCCCGCCTCTCGAAACGCGCATCCGGATGACCACAACCCCTTCCTTTGCCTTATAGCCCAAGGCTCTCGCCCTGTCGAGCCTCCAGGGCCTGTCAACTCTTAGCATCGCCGGCTGCTTTCTCAGCTCCACTGCCCGGGTCCTCATGTCCCCTCCCTTCTGATGGAAGATGTCCTGCCACGTCTTTGAAATCTGGCTGTACATGGGCATCGGGGCGCCTCGTTTTCAGTCGGCAAATAAACGTTCTTCGAGTTCCTAGCCCGATGAGAAGAAATCCCGGACTTTCTCCCCTACGACGACGATTGCGTTTGTCTGGGCCTCTTCTGTCTGCCCCCCTATGTGGGGCGTGAGGATAGTGTTCGGGGCCGTTAGTATCGGGCCGGAAGGTGGCTCCTTTTCGAAAACGTCGAGCGCAGCGCCGGCTATGGTGCCTTTCTGGAGGGCGGCAGCAAGGGCCTCCTCATCGATAACACCTCCTCTCGACGTGTTGATGAGGAAGGCTGTCTTCTTCATCTGATTTAGCCTCTGGGTGTTTATCATGTGAGCGGTCTCCGATGTCATGGGGACGTGCAGGGTGATGTAGTCTGAGCTCTGGAAGAGCTCGTCGAGACCGACGACTTTGGCCCCTAGAGGAGCCACGACTTCGGGCGGGATTGAAATCACATCGTAGAACAGGACCGACATACCGAGAGTCTTGGATACCTCCGCGATGCGCCTCCCGATTCTCCCAAGGCCGACGATTCCAAGGACCCTGCCTTTCAGCTCCTTCCCCATTAGTGCGTTCTTCTCCCACTTCCCTGCCCTAGTTCCGACGTCTGCCACTACCAATTTCCTGCTGAGGGCTAGCATCAACAGCACGACGTGCTCCGCAACGGCTTCGACCAGGGATTCCGGGCTGTT
>CAYPSJ010000041.1:0-5937 GCA_964413565.1 uncultured Nitrosopumilales archaeon
TCTTCTGGAGATAATTTCCTATGACCTCCGACTGGACGTTGACTTCGCAAGGGCCCATGCAGATGGGAAGCTTGCCATCACCGTCAAGGGAGCCGACAAACCGTTCTCCCTCGACGCCTCTCAGCTCTCCGTCAAGTCTGCATTGGTGAACGGGCGCCCCGCCCGATTTGCCTTCGACGAGAAGCATGCGAAGCTGAAGATCCCCGGGGTCCCGGCGAGGCAGTCCGTCGTAGAAATCGAGTACTCCAAGCAGGTGTCCGATGGTGTCATCATCGGCCTCTACAAGTCGAAGTACGGCAAGGACTACATCCTCGTCACAGACCTGGAACCCGCCGAGGCGAGGACGGTCTTCCCCTGCGTTGACGAGCCGGCGTTCAAGGCTGTTTTCAGGCTGCAGATCACCACCGAGGACGGGTTGGGTGTCATAGCGAACACCCCCATTGTTCGAAAGCAGGTAGCCGGGGCGGGAAGGACGAGCTTTACCTTCCAGGAGACCCCCAGGATGTCGACCTACCTCTTCTTCTTTGCCATTGGCCGTTTCGAGGAGACGAACCTTACCGCAGGGGAGATCGATGTGATAACCGCTACCCGTCCTGGCCAAGCAGAGAACTCTCAGGTCGCCCTCAAGATATCGGCGGACGCTCTTCTCGAATATCAGAACTATTACGACATCCCCTACCCTCTGAAGAAGCTGCACATTGTCGCACTCCCCGAATACCATACCGGAGCGATGGAGAATTGGGGAGCCATATCTTCGCGAGAAAGCTACGCATTGATTAGAGAAGACACCAACTTCCGTCTAAAGAACAGGGGAGCGATGTCGATGGTTCACGAGGTCGCCCACCAGTGGTTCGGTGATCTCGTCACAATGAAGTGGTGGGATGATCTATGGCTTAACGAAAGCTTCGCCACCTTCATGTCGTACAAGATGACCCAGAAGCTCCATCCCGACTGGGAAATGTGGGGGGTCTTCCTCAGGGACGAGGTCTTCATGAGGGATGGCGCAATGAAGCTTGACGCGCTCTCGACCACTCACCCGGTACAGGCCCACGTTAAGGACGTCGCCGAAGCGACACACGCCTTCGACTCGATAAGCTACGGCAAGGGCGCATGCGTGCTGCGGATGTTGGAAGGCTACGTCGGCGAGGAAGCGTTCAAGAACGGGGTGTCAGACTACCTGAAGAAATTCAGCTTTTCAAACGCCACGGGGAAGGACCTCTGGGAGGCTCTGGGCAGAAGGTCAGGTCTTCCAGTCAAGAGCATTGCCAGGGCATGGCTCACACGTCCTGGCTACCCCCTCGTCAAAGCGAGGGTTGTCGGGAACAAGGTCGAGTTGACCCAGCGCCCATTCCGCCTCGGTGGAGAAAGAGCTTCAGGGGCATGGCCCACCCCGATCAGGATGCGGACCGACGGGAAGGAGACCTCGTTCATTCTGAAGCGCGAGTCGGTACGGCTCGATGTCACCGCCGCGTCTGAACTGATTCTAAACCTGGGGCGGACGGGCTTCTACGTCACCCTGTACGACGAGGAAGGGTACGATCTTCTCGCTTCGAACTTCCCCAAGCTCTCTTCTCATGACAAGGCAGGGGTAATGAACGACCTCTATCTTCTGCTGCAGGCGGGCTTGGTCAAGCCTGAGCTGTATGCCCGTTTCGTTTCCCTTTGCGGGGTGAACCCGGACGCCCTGACCGCCCAGGTCGTGACGGAGCAGCTGAGCGTCGTCGAAACGATTGCACCAGACTCTCCCATCGTCCAGGGAATCACCCGCAGCTTCTACCCGCCTCTCTTGGAGTACTTCGGAGATATTCCTCGGCCCGGGGAACTTCCCTTGGTGGGCACAACCAGGGAGTATCTCACGTCCAGGTTTGCGCAGTTGGACCGCTCCTACGCTGAAAAGATGGCCAAACTCTTCGACCACTACGCCGACTTGGATCCAAACCTGAAGGCGGCCTCCGCGGTTGGGTTCGCGGTCACGGATGGCGAACGCGCCGAAAGGACCCTTCAGGACATGGTGACCAATTCCCAGAGCGAAGTGGAAAGGGACATAATCTACAGAGGCCTCAGCGCCTTTAGGGATCCGAAGCTGATTCAGAATACTCTAGATCTCGGACTCACGGGTCGAGTAAGCAGGTCGGATTTGCACTACATCGCGATCTACGCTGCCCAGAACCCACACGCGAGGGACACCGTTTGGGGGTGGTTGAAGAAGAACTACGATTCCATGTGGAAGGTGTACGGAGGAGCGCAGTCTTTCTATACCATCGTTGGTCGCGTCGTACCGCAGTGTGCCGTCGAGCACGAATCTGAAGCCAAGCGCTTCCTTTCCGGAAGGCGGCTCAGGGATGGGGGCTCTAGCGTTACCCGAATTCTGGAGATGCTGAACATAAGTAAAGAGCTCCGCAAGCGCCTCCTCAGTTCCAAGAACTAGGATTAAGAGGACGCCTCTTCGTCCAGAGCCAGATGGATTCCGACGACATAGCATACAGGAAGAGCGTGCGGAACATGGCGTTCGTCCTCGCCGCCATTGTGATAACAATATTTGCGGCCATCTTCATCCCTCCGTACGTCAATCCGCCCCACAACTCATACCCCCCGTCCGTTTCCTTCGACTCCGGGTTCGGGTTCACGATGCACATGACCGTCAACTACTCTTCGGGTTCCCCGACCTGGAGTGCACTGCTCAGCGGTTGGGTCAACAGCACGTCGCCTTCTATTGAGAACGTTACGGCTGCAGACTCCTGGGCTTTCCCTCCGAGCGATCTATTCACAGGGGTCTGCAATCCAGGGTGGCCCGTAGCCATCGGGGTGATGGAAGGGCACTACACTCAGGACAATTATACTCTGGGGACGCTCCTCCCGCTGAATGGGAGTCAGCCCCAATGCGCGGGAGGGGCCTATTCGCCCACCTCGTTTGCATTCGAACCTCAGACGTCAAAGGCTCTGGTGGTCTTGGCTGGTAAGCCGTCATTCTGGACTATCCAGACGGTTCTGCGCTTCACTGGGACCACGCCCGGATCCCAGTTGCCCCCCGGCGTCTACACCGCCGTTCTCGCCGACGAGTGGGGGGACGTGCTCACCGCCGACTTCCTTGCCTCATAGCGACCTCCTTAACTAGCCAGGGGCTCTGCGGCACTCTCGTTGAAAGTCGACCCTTCGCTCATCCATAGGCTCTTCTATCCGCAGGTCCCCGCCATCCTCTCTGCCATGGCTGGAAAGAGGGTCTCCGCGATGCCTGTCGTTTCCTACACCTCAGTCTCCGACTCCCCTCCCATGGTCGCGGTCTCGAGCGTGCCTTCGCACTACACTTGCAAGATGGTGCTGAAGGCGGGGTGTTTCTCGCTCTGCATCCTCGACAGGGACAACGCAGGCGCCATCGCTAGGCTCGCGAGCGTGAGCGGCGCGAAAGTGGAGGACAAGCTCGCAGACGCCGGACTGAAGTACTCAAGGGGTGAGAAGCTGAAGGTTCCCATAATCAGGGGCTCAGCGGCGACGCTCGAGTGCTCGCTGGCAGCAAAGCGGAGGTTCGGCGACCACCTGCTGCTGGTCGGAGAAGTCAGGGCGGCGTGGGCGAGCGAGGCCTTCGACGATTTCTGGGACTTTGGCAGATACAGGCCCCTCCTCTATACAGGCTGGCGCGAGGGGTTGACGACCCTGCCTGGCGCCTAGGAGTATGACTTCATCACTTCGGCCGAGAAGAGTTTCAGGTCAGCGATGATATCGTCTGCCGACGGGTGGTTGATGGAGGCACAGTAGTACTCGAGCCCCGCCCTCGCGTAGGCGTCGATTTCCCTCCTGATCTCCGTCGGGCTCCCTGACACTGCAATTCTCTTCTCGTTATTCGGGCCCGCGTAGGGCGCCCTTCTCTTCCTCACGTCCGTGGTCATCCTCATGGAGAGCGTCACCTCCTTCTTCGAACGCCTGATCTCCTCCGCCCCTCTGCTGAACCCCTCGACCTCCGGGCCCACCGGGTGCCACCCGTCTCCGAGCCTGATAGTCCGCCTCACGGCCGACGGGCCGTTTCCCCCCATCCAGACGGGTATGCCCCTTCTGACCGGCTTTGGGAAGAAGAGCGCATCCTTTACGTGAAAGAACTCGCCATCGAAGTTGACCACCTCGTCCCGCCAGAGGGACTTCATCAGTCTGATGCTCTCGTCCATCACCTTCCCCCTCCTGGCGAAGTCGGCGTTCAGGAACCGAAACTCTGGCTCGGCCCACCCGGCCCCTAACCCAAGTATCACTCTCCCCTTCGAGAACACATCGAGGGCGGCCGCCTGCTTTGCAAGAAGTATTGGGTTCCTCTGGGGGAGGACGACACACGAGGTGCCGACCCTAAGCGTTTCTGTGGCGGAGGCGATTGACGCCAGTGTGATGAGGGGCTCCAGCAGCTGGCCGTAGGGTTCCCTGAGTTCGGTCGGCATAATGACGTGATCCGTGGCCCAGACGGAGTCGAATCCGACCTCTTCGCATGTCCTGGACAGCTCCACGAGCTGCTGGGCGCTTATCCTGTCCCCGTAGTTTGGAAGTATGTACCCGAACTTCACAGTCCCCTCATCCCCTGCGCGTGACGAACCGCGTCGTCAGCGCCTTCGTGCCGTTGAGGTTCGCAAGGTTCAGCACGAGCGGCGTTATCTCCTCCACAATCCGCGCTTCGCTGAGCGGGCCGACATAGAGGGGGCGCATCTCCCTGATGCTCGTGACAAGCCTGGCAGCCTCCTCGTACGTCTCCTTCGAATCGGCCGCTACCAGGATGTCGACCGGGGGGACGACGTCGTCCTTTAGGAAGCCCGAGGGGACGTTGTTGAATGCCGTCGCCACCCTACTGCGGGGAAGAATGCGTGCGAGTTCCTCGGCGGCCGAACCATCCTTCAGCGCGTATCTCAGCAGTCCCCCTTCCATCTTCATGGGGTTGATTACAGAGATTGCGAGCTTGGAGGACAACTCCCCGGCCAAGTCTGCCACGAGGCCCATCGCTTCGTAGGGAATCGCGAAGATCACGGTGTCAGCCGCCCTTGAGGCGCCCCTGTAGTCGGCCCCCGATGCTCCCTGTATGCCCGCAGACGCGGCTGCGGCCCTCGACGGGTCCCTCGAGCCGATTATCACATCGTGTTCCCGGGAGAGGTGCCTGGCGAGCGCCCTCCCCATTGCTCCGCTTCCTCCTATTACTGCGACCTTCATTCAGCTTCGAGCCTCGCCTGGGTAGCGCCCTGCTGGTGTTTTGTGAACGTTGCGTCCATCATGTTCTTGATCCTCTCAGCCTTCTTCCATCCTATGCCCTGTGTCATGGCGAGCTCTCCTGCCGTCAGGCCCATGACCCTCCTCGGCGTCCCGTATTTCGATAGCAGCTTCTCTGCGAGCTTTCTTCCTATTCCGGGCATGGCGGACACCAGGTAGAGCTGCTGCTGGGGGATGCTCTTTGCCTTGGGAGGGACCTCAGCCGGCATCCTGGTCAGAGGCTTTGCCCTAGCGTGGCTCAGCAGCTCCGCTATCGCAGTCGCGGTCTCCTTCGGGTTGGCGGTGTAGAGCACCCTGAGGCCGTAGGCAAGGGTCACATTCGCTATGGCGCCGTAGAACGACTTCAGATTCTTGGCAAGAGACTCCACCTCCTTCGAGTCCCCCTCAACCAGAAGGAACGGTTTGGCGTAGGCGGCCGAGAGCTTCGCCGCCTGGTAGAAGAGCCGGGAGTCATATACAGACGAGACCAGATCCTTCACCGACTTCCTCTCGACTGCCAGCTCAGGGTTGAGTACGTAGTCTGCCACCGGCAGCCTGCTGAAGTAGACTCGCACGTTCAGCCTCGAAAGCTCTTCGGGGACGCCGCTCGCCCTCTCCCTCTCGTCAGCCACAACCCGGGCGGGTATCACAGTATCCGAGCAGGAAAGACGAAATAAAAGGAGTAGGCGGCGAGAGCGAAGACGACGACCGCCGCTACGGCGACCA
>CAYPSJ010000042.1:0-19888 GCA_964413565.1 uncultured Nitrosopumilales archaeon
TGACCCCGTTCTTCAGCGGGTCGGGTTGGATATACGCCCACTCATGAGAACGGTCTCGGCGCTCGCCCAAGATCCCATGCTGACACAAAGTTCGATTCGACATTGAGTTCGATTCGGGTAGGGATCGCCAGGAAATAGGCCATGTGGTAAGGCGGTTATGCGCGATTCCCTTTCAATTCTGAGTAAACCCGTTCCACATTCGATGGGTGGCACCAAAAGAGGGAACCATAACCGTCGGCTAGGGACTTCGCTCTCTCCTTCGAAAAACATTCTTCGAGCTTGACCCCTTCGGATGCCTGCTCAACGGTCTTCCCGGAGCCGATGTACTCCGCCGTCCTTTTTCTCACACATTCGATGTATCTGATGTCCTCGCTCAACTTTTCGGCTCCGCAAATTCCCCCGTGGCCTTGGATTATCTTCTCACTTTTCCCCGCGATGGATTGCACTAACTTCAGGGAGTCGATCAGCGACCCACTGTCACCGTACCCGACGAACGGGAGCTCCATTACAGTGTCGCCAGCGATAATTACACTTTCGTCCTCCTTCCAGCCGATGACGGAATCGGGCGTGTGGCCGGGGGTGTGGAGGAACTCAAGTTCGGACTCCCCAAGATACAGCTTTGACCTGTCGACGATGACTTCATTGGGGTATGTTGGCGTTATCCTGTCTTTCTCTTCCAACTCCAGCGTTTCGTTCGCCCAGTCGGGCTGACTTGAGGTGTGCATCAGTTCGCTACATAGGCTGTGCGAGATGATGCGGTTGGTCTCATGGAAGAGTTGATTCCCGGCGGTGTGGTCGACATGCCAGTGAGTGTTCACAAGACCCTTTATTGTGAAATTCAGACTACTCAAACGATGGAGCAGGGTTCGCGTGTCATCGGGGTAGAGAAGAGAGTCGAAGACGATGGCCTCTCTCCCCGAGTGGAAGACAGCCGAAGTCACGTTTCCTCCTCCGGGGTACTTTCCATCAAAGGCGAAGATCGAGTCGGATACCTTCGTCAGTGCCTGGCTCAACTGCTCCCTCCCCTAATGGTTTCGCTCTCGATAAATTCGTTGTGGGAGGTTAGACTCCACCCGAGTAAATGGGGGGCTCTTGCTTACTTGAATCGTTAGCAAGTTTACGAGGGGCACGGATCATAAAGGGCCCGAATGGCTGGAGTAGAGCTCCCTTCGCCTAATCGAGTTCATTCCGAGCTTATCTTACGCGGGCCCGGAGGGGCCCAACCAGTTTACTGTGCAAATCTGGTTCCAAATGGAATGCTGATGGAATCACCTGAGTTTTTCCCACAACCCGTCATGTACTAGGAACAGACCGGCCAGGATCCGCTACCAGGTAGGTGCGAATCCATTTCCAAGGGTTCAGGCCCCGAAGGGAATCGGACCCATGCAGGCTCAAGTTCCAATCTCGTCGGCGTTCTGATAGATAGTTGAAAGCCTCCCCTTGCAATTTGTGAACCCGGAAGTCTTTGATTTTGGAACTCGACTGGTTAATTCTCACTTTGCTGGAAATACTACACCCTTCGCATTGAAATGTGAGTACGCCATGCCCTTCGTGTTATACACGACTCCCGCCTCTCCGAGTGGGTTGACGGCGATCAATCCTAGGGGGACATGGTTGCGACGTGTGACGTACTCCAAGGTTTTTTCGACCGCGGCCTGGGGTTTGACCCCCTCCTGCATGTAGAAGCACGCGCGTCTGGCCATGCCGTATCTTATGCTCATCTCTCCCGAGCCCGTCACGGCAACAGCGCCTGACTCATTTTGGGCGTACATCCCGCTGCCTATGACTCCAGTGTCGCCTACCCTTCCGGGCATTTGAAAAAGCAGGCCACCGGTAGATGTGGCAGCGGCAACATTCCCTTTCTTGTCTACTGCGACTGCCCCAACGGTATCGGAACCGAATATCTCGGGGTGCACCTTCCTTAGGGCTCTTGCCTTCTTGTAATACTTCCAGCCAACGAAGTAGTCCGTCGGGCTGCCTGTCTCGAATCGGCTCCTGAACTGCTCAAATTGTCTTCTTCTCTCCGGGAGTACCCTGGTGTAACGAGGAACGCCCATGGCATGTGCGAATTTGGTGGCCCCTTCGCCGCCGAGAACTACGTAGTCAGTCTCTTCCATAACCATCCTCGCGACGGAAACTGGGTTCTTTACATCCTGAATCAGGATGACCGCCCCCGCCGCGAGAGTCAGCCCATCCATGATGGATGCGTGCATTCGTATCTTCCCGTCGGAGCAGAGAACCGAACCGGAACCCGCGTCGAACACACCTGCGTCTTCCATCTCTATCACTGCCTCCTCTGAGGCGTCCAGTGCCGACCTTCCCCTCAGGAGTAACTCCATTCCTTTCTTGGCCGCTTTTAGTACGCCCCTCGCTTGGGCGCCTTCCATGATTGTGTCGACTCCGCCGTGAACAATTATCGCCGGATTGACCCGATGCCTTGTTTGACGCTGCAAGAATTTCTGAGCAGGAACTCGCTTGGTTTATCTCGGTTTTGTGCACCAAGTCCAGGCCCCCGCGACGTTCGCCATCAGGAGAGGACTAGATCGCCGGGTAGAAGACAGGCTAGTTGAATCTCAGGAAGTTATGCAAACTGGGAGAAAGCCTAACTAGGGGAATTTGGGAGGCGATTTTCGTAGATAATCCGGGTCAGGCTCTGTTAGTCATTCAGAGTTGATTCTGAGCTTTTTCTTAACGGGCCCGGAGGGATTCGAACCCACGGTTTCTGAGGCACTCCTCTTCAGCTCCGAAGGCTGACGCCTTAATCCGTGCTAGGCTACGGGCCCGATACGGCGGCGGCAGGGCTGGCTAATTAAGCGATGAGACGTGCAATGCTCTCACCGAGAGGGGGCCTGACCACCCCCCGGTCTGTGATAACGGCGGTCACCAGCTCGGGGGGCGTCATGTCGAAGGCGGGGTTCGCAACCGGAATCCCCCTGGGCGCGACTCGCCTCCCCCTGATCTCCACCACCTCCTCCGCCCCCCTCTCTTCGATAATTACCCTGTCGTGGGTCCGTTCGAGGTCGAAGGTGGAGCATGGCGCTGCCGGGTAGAATGGTAAGCCGTGTCGCTTTGCTAGGACCGCCTCCTGGTATGTCCCAATCTTGTTGAACACGTAACCGTCACTGGTAATTCTGTCCGCTCCCACAATGACGCAGTCGACCCGTCCCAGGCTCATCATGTGGCCCACCGCCGTGTCGGAGATCAGAGTGCACGCAATTCTGTCGTGGACGAGCTCGAAGGCGGTCAGCCTCGCGCCCTGGAGAGCGGGCCTGGTCTCGGGCACGAGCACCTTCACTAGCTTTCCCTGTTCGACCGCTGCCCTCACCACCCCTAGCGCAGTCCCGTACCCCACCGTCGCGAGGGCCCCTGCGTTGCACTGAGTCAGGACTGTATCGCCATTTTTGATCAAGTCAGCCCCGTTCCTCCCCAGCCTCTTGTTTACCTCGACGTCCTCTTCTTCCATGGCCTTTACCTCGGCGGAAACGGCATCCTTTGCCCCCCGGACTGTCGACGCCGCGGCCGCTACTTTCATCACTCTGTCAATCCCCCAGAACAGATTCACGGCAGTTGGCCTCGTTCTTCGGAGAAGGGCGGCACTCGTCTCCATCTCCTTCATGAAGTCGGGGAGCCTGGTGGCCCTCGAGCGGACAGCCGCCAGCGCCAGGCCCATGGCCGCAGCGACCCCGATTGCTGGAGCGCCCCGGACCACCATAGACCTGATGGCGTCGGCGACCTGCTCAGGGCGAGTGTATAGCACGTAGGTCAGCTTGATGGGGAGGGCGGTCTGGTCTATCATTCTGACGGCGCCGCCTTCCCAGGTGACGGTCCGGATGGTGAAGAAGTTGTCCAAGGGATGGGGAGAGCATCGGAGCTCTCTAAATGATTTGCGCAGGCGGACGACCACCTTCAACTTCAAATAGACTTGGTGAAGTGTGCGGAAACGAGAGCGATGCAGGAATCCCCGGCCGCGGAGGAGCAGATACAGCCGTTCAGGGCTGTGCTCGAGAACGGGACAGCAAGAGTCGCTGATCGAGATCGCTTTGGGGAGCTAGAGGGGTCAGGGTATGGGGCCAGAGAAGGTCAGGACCTCATTCTGAGAGATTACGAGGCTCTGTACCTCGTCTACTGCAAGAAGATGCGCCTCGAGAATGGGCAAGGGAAAGAGGTTGGCTTCGAGAAGTTGGCGGAGCTCGCCCAGAAGAAAGCAGGGGACTCTTGGACCAAGTTTGTGATTTACAGGGACCTAAGGAGCAGGGGGTACATAGTGAGGGAAGGATTCGGTTTCGGCACAGACCTCAGGGTCTACGAGCGGGGGGACTACCCGAAGAAGCCAGCAAAGTATGTCGTCTTCGCCCTGGACGAAGGGATAGAGAAGGGGATGGCAGACTTGCAGAAGTCAGTGAGGGAGATGGCCAAGATGGGAAAGGAGGCGATTATTGCGGTTATCGAGAGGAGAGGAGAGGTAATCTACTACAAGGTCAGCAGGGCAAGGTTCTGACGGGCGATGAACCTAAGGGGGCTCCTCGACCTCGTCAGGCCCGTAAACTGTGCTATGATCGGGTTCGCGGTGGTAGTGGGAGCGTTCGTCTCCAAGCCGCCATCAATACCCTTGCTGCAACTGGGACTAGGTTTCTTCACAGGTTTCTTCCTCTGCGCCTACGCGATGTCGGTGAATGACATCTACGACAAGGAGGTGGACAGAGTCAACAGGCCTGACAGGCCCATTCCGAGCGGAAGGATTTCGGTTGGGCAGGCTTCGGCGCTCTCGCTTGCGATGCTGGTCGCGGGCCTGGCCTGCTCGTTCCTCTCTTTCACACCTCTCGCTATTGTCACCGCGCTCGCCTACGCGTTCCTTTCTTGGCTTTACAACGCGCGTGCGAAGAGGACAGGATTCCCCGGGAACCTCATAGTGGCGTCGTCGCTGGCTATCCCCTTCATCTACGGCGGGGCGGTGTCTGGTGGGTCGATCGGGGGCTCACTCCTGCTAATGATGGCCCTGACTGCTTTCTTCTCAGGGGTCGGGAGGGAGGTGGTGAAATCAATGGCAGACGTGGAAGGGGACGCGAAGAGGGAGGTCAGATCCATAGCAAGGATGTGGGGGCTCCGGCTCGCCTCGGGCGTTGGGGCTCTCTTCTTCCTGCTCGCCGTGCTCACAAGCTGGGTTCCCCTTATCACGGGCCTTGCGAACCAAGTGTATACCTACGGCGTGATCATACCCGACGTCATTTTCGTCTACCTTGCAGTGGCAATCCTCGTTCGCAATGACCCCCAGAACTCCTACAGAGTGAAGCGCGTCGCCCTGGCGGGGATGACAGTGGGGCTACTGGTGTTCATAGGGGGAGCCGTCTAGTTGTGGAGCGAGAAGTATAGGCCAGCGAGCCTCGAGGAGATGGTGGGGAACAGTGAGGGGAGGGCGAAATTCCAACTCTGGCTCAAGAAGTGGAGGCCCGGGTCAAAGGCTGCCCTTCTCCTAGGGCCCCCGGGGACGGGCAAGACGACATCGGTCCATTTAGTCGCCCGAGAGATGGGGCTTCAGCTTGTCGAGCTTAATGCAAGCGACTCGCGAACAAAGGAGAAGCTCTCGAGGAAGGTGGGGGAGGCGATAGCAAGCACAGGCCTGTTCGGAGGGATGAGCCTGATCTTCCTCGATGAAGTGGACGGCCTCGCTGGGAGGGCCGACTATGGCGCAGTGGATTTCATCAAGGACGCCGTAAAGAAGAGCGAGAACCCGATAGTGATGGCTGCCAACGATCCAGAGTCTGACGAGGTTAAGAAACTGGGAAGCGTTACTAGCAAGATCCTGTTCCAGAGACCGGAACCCTCTGAGGTGGCGAGAAGGTTGGAGAAGATCTCCCAGAGGGAAAGGCTGTCTGTGAACAGGAATCAGTTAGCGAAGTTGGCCGAGATGGCGAACGGGGACATCCGGGCGGCCATCAACCTCCTCCAGTCCGGAATACCAGCCAGGAAGGACGAAGAAATGACCGCGTCCGAGTCGGTGAACGCGTTCTTCGACGCGGCTGACGAGAATGCCGCCCTCCGCGCTCTGAGAGCCTACCCGGGGCAGCCTCGGGACAAGATCAGAGACCTCTTCACGGCAGTGGTGAGGTCAAGGGTCCACGAGGAAAGGAAGGCCGAGGCACTAGACGCGCTCTCGAGGGCCGACATGGTGATGGGGAGGATAATGAAGGGCAAGGACTGGAGGCTCCTGAGATACCTTGACCTGCTACTCGCCAACGAGCTCTGGAAGGCTCTCGGCGACGGCGGCCCGCGCTTCACCCTGGATGCTGTTCCCTGGCCCCTGCAGCTGAGAATCTGGAACGACTCTAGGAAGTTGAAGGACATCGCTGCTTTGACAGGGAAAAGGGTTGGAATCAGCCAGAGAAGCTTCCTGGTAGAGGACATGCCCTACTTTCTTCTGCTCTGTGCAGACAGGGGGTTCAGAGAGGAGCTAGTGAAGAGCCTCGGCCTGGAGGAGAACTACGCCGTCTTCCTGGTGAAGGAAAGCGGAAGGTTCGCCAGGCATCAGTTGTAGTCCCGCCCGTAGTAATTTTCTGCCTCCTTCCAGTCGGAGTAGAATCTCATCAGCGCCCCTGCCAAGGGGCTTGCCTGGTCGACTCTGAAGATCCTTATCCTGTTGAACCTTTTCTCTGTGAGTATCCCTAACTTGGTCAGGTACTCTAGGTGTCGGGCGGCTGCGCTGTGAGACAGGCCCGACCTCCGCGTGATCTCGGATATGTTGAGCTCCCCCGTTTCGAGCATGATGGTGAGCACCTTGGTCCTCCCGTAGGAGGACATCAGCCTCTCAAGCTCTAACGTCAGCCACCATTCCTCTCTCGAGCTCCCCCATCAGCTCCTTTGCGGAGACGAGGGACAGCCCGATCATGGTGGTCCTTCCCCTCACCCCTTTGCCCGAGAGCTGGGTCTCTATGATCCCCTTTCTGGAGAGCTCGTTGACGTCGCTCCACACCTGGGTGTGCTTGTAGGCGGTGACGTTCATGCCCTCGCAGAGGGCCCTGTAGCTCTCCTCCACTTCGCCTATGGTGACGTAGGTCAAGTCCCCCTTCTTCAGGAGCTTGGAGATGGCCATGAGCAACAGCTTCTGGTGCATCGTCAGATACGCCAACTCCTCCTTCCTCAGCTGAGGAGGGAGCGAAGCCTTGGCAGCCCTGATGTGCTCGGGGAGCACCCTTGGGGACTCGGCGTCGTCCGCCAGCTTCCCCGCCCTGTAGACGAGGTCCAGGGCGTAGCGCGCATCCCCGAACTGCCCGGCTACGTCGGCGGCGAACTGTATGGCGTCGTCGTCCAAGCACCCGTCGTTGAACGCCTCGCTCCTGGAGACGATGATGTCAGCCAGTTGCTCGGGAGGGTAGTAGTCGAGGGCGATTTCGTTCCACTGGAGGGAACTCAGGGTGCTCAGGTCCACCTTCTTGAGATAGTCCGTAGTCTTCGAGATCAGGATGGAGGAGAGGACTTGGCTTCCTGGCGCTATCTCCCTCAGCCGCGTTATGGTATAGAGCGCCGACGGGTCCGAAAGTATCAGCGAGTCGACCTCGTCGAAGGCTATGACCAGGTGCGTCCTATTGCTCCTCAGCTCCTCGACCAGGGCGGTCAGGAGCTCTTCGAAGCTGTAGCCTCGCGTGGGGTAGCTCTGCCCCAGGGACTTCAGGGCCTTGACCATTATGGCCTGCAATGTCCTGTCTATTCTGCAGTTGACATGCAGCGCTTTGACGAGGTTGCCGTAGAGCGCCGCCTTCCTCGGCAGCGACTCAAAAAGGAGCTTCTTCGTTATCATGGTTTTGCCGCTCCCGATAGGCCCGGTGATCATCACGACCTGGCTCGCCCTTGAGGCGCTCTGGGCCACGCTCTGGAAGTACAGCTCGAGCTTCTTCAGCTGGGCTTCCCTGTGGGGTATCTGGTGCGGCAGATACTCCTGGAGGAGAATTGTCTCGTCACGAAAAACAGATCGAGTCATCTGTAGTCTCCGCTTATCACCCTGTAAACGACATCTTTCCCAACGCCAAAGCGAATCATGAGTTCCTTGACGGACATCCCAGCCTGTCGGCACTTGATTATTTCTTGAATTTGTTCGTGGTTTAGCGCCTTTCTGCTTTCGGCGGCTCGCCGTGCTCCCAAGACCCTTCCAGCATACGCGCCTTCATTTCGAAGGAAGGGCATGTGTACGTATCGAATCGGTGCAGATCTGCTCCCTGCCTTGATTGAATCGTTCATTCGATCCATTGCTTCACTGCCAGTAATCCTATTTTCTAGATACGCCACAAGAGTCTGGAGGTCATACCACTTCTTGTATGCGAAAGGGAGCATCTTCTTTGCGGCCATCAAGACCTCATCTTGGCGATATAATGGTAGAAAATGAGCAGTTGCACCGTCGGTTATTTGTGCAGGATGAAATCCTTCAGACTCGAGGAAGGTTTTCAGTTGCTCTAGTTGTGGCAGATAAGTATCGGACCAAGTCAGGTGGAAGAGGAGATTGTAATATTGGATCAAAGGTATGACCGCGCCGTCGCCATCGAAGTAACCCGACGTTTGATTCCAATTGTTATAGCCTGACCTGCCCTCTGTAGCATAGGCTAGTCTGTCGTTGTTTCCATATGCATAGCGCCCAGCATTACCACGGTCAGTCTGCTGAAACATGAGAGAAGCTGGACGATTCCGCAAATTCCGCTTATAACTTTAGTTATACTTTTGATGCGACGATGGGTGGAGGGTTATCTGAAAGTATTCTTACAAACTAAAAAGAGGACGCAGAAATCCACAGGCCGATGAAGGCAGTAAGATTCCACAAACATGGCGGTCCGGAAGTGCTTCGGTACGAGGAGGTGACTGACCCGAAGCCCAACTCGGACGAGGCGCTTGTGCGGGTGAAGGCGTGTGCCCTGAACCACCTCGACATCTGGGCGAGGAACGGGCTTCCGAACGTCGCCATCCACATGCCGCACATTTCTGGGAGCGACATCGCGGGAGTGATAGAGTGGGTCCCAGCAGAGGAGGAAATGTTCAGTAGGGGAGACGAAGTAATCGTCAACCCTGGAATTGGTTGCGGGCGCTGTGAGGCGTGCCTCCTGGGACGAGACGACCAGTGCCCAGACTACAAGATAATCGGATATGGGACGGACGGAGGGTACGCGGAGCTCGTCAGGGTGAAGAGGACACACCTGATCAAGAAGCCCGAGGGGATGAGTTTCGAAGAGGCGGCTTCCTTCCCTCTCGTGTTCGAGACCGCCTACCACATGCTCGTCACCAAGGCGAGGGTGGGCCCTGGTGACACGGTGCTTGTGCTGGCCGCAAACTCGGGGGTGGGCATCGCTGCTGTACAAGTCGCAAAGGTCCTTGGAGCAGAAGTGATAGCGACGGCCGGAGACAAGGAGAAGGCAGAGGGGGCGAACCGCCTCGGGGCGGACGTCACGATCGACCACTACAGGCAGAACGTACTGGCGGAGGTGAAAAAACTGACGAAGAATCGAGGAGTTGACGTAGTAATCGAGCATGTTGGGAAGGCGACCTGGGAAGGGAGCGTGAAGGCGCTGGCGAAGGGGGGGAGGCTGGTGACGTGCGGGGCCACAACAGGTGCCGATGCCACCACAGATCTTAGGTACGTCTTCAGCAAGGAACTGACGATCTACGGGAGCTACATGGCAGGGATGGGGGAGCTTCTTGAAGTGGTGAAATTGTTCAACCAGGGAAGACTGAAGACGGTGGTCGATTCGGTCTATCCGTTGCAGAAGGCGAGCGAGGCACAGTCGAAGATGGAAAGGAGCAGTCACTTCGGGAAAATCGTGCTGAGAGTCTAGGAGACGATTTCGTAGGAGTAGGTTATCTTCGCAGTAGGCTTTAGGGTCGCCCCAACGCTGCAGAACTTCTCCGTGCTGTCCTTGATGGCCTCTTCAACGAATCTCGTCTCCAACGCGTCTCCTGACACAACGTACTTGACGTGTATAGATGTCCATGGCTTTGGGAGGCCATGCTCTGGTCGCGTACCTGAAACGAGGATTTTGAGCGACCTCAGTTTTTGCTTGCGCTTGTTCAGTATCGCAACGATGTCCATCCCCGTGCAGGCCCCGAGGGACGTGAGGAGAGCACGCATGGGGCTGATCCCCTTCTGGATCCCCTCCGAAGAATCGTAGACCACCGTGTGCCCCGAGGTGTCTGAGCCGAGGAAAGTATTTCCTCCGCCCCACTTGACCTCAGCGAGCCAGTCGTCCTTACTCAATCTGAACCACCAGAGGCTTCGACTTCGAGGAAACTTCGCCCTTCTCTATGAAGCTCCTCCTCCCCCACTTCGCGTACACGTCGGCGACAAGCTTGTGGCTCCCCGCACCGAGTGCAGAGGCAGGGATCTGGAACTCCTTTTCGACGTCAAGCATCTTCGACTTCGCCTCCTCGACGCTCCTCGGTATTTGTGGTGGGCCGCCGTCTTCGGGGACGATCATGGCCCAGATGCGGTAGGGAAGGTCCGGGTCGCGGCTCCAGTAGAAGCTGGCCCTGCGCACTTGCTTCTCGCTCCTCCCGAGCTTCCGTGACCTTACAACTCCATGGCTAATCAGAACGGTCTTCAGCGTAAGGCGCAGGATTTTGTCGAAGTCCTCCCAGGCCAAGGTCCAGACGTCTGGATGGAATGCCTCCCTTAAGCCGCCAGTGATTCTGAAACCCGCGCTTATGCGAATCGTCTCCGAAATCGAGTATGACTTCTTGTCAGCAACCAGGTGGATTTGACTGAGCCTTGTCTCCGGCCAGGAGTAATCACCTCTCCTGTCCTTCAAAGGCAACCTGATACCTCGGCCCTCAAATGTCCGTTAAAAGCGTGATTGCAGCGTTGGGCGTCCCCCCGAATGTCCTGCGGGCAGAGTGTTCACACGGGCGTTTAACATCCATTTCATAGCCGGACGTCAACGGGGACCCCTTATGCCTTCAAGGAGCAATCCGTATAGGAGTATGCATAGAAAATGGCAAAAATGCTTATTACGAAATCCGAAAATGCATATTCAGAACAGCCAATGCAAAGTCACAGCGGTTTGCACACAATCGAATCCTGCTCCCCTGTATCATGGATTCAGAATCAGCATGGCTTAAATGCGAACGTCGAGGTGATGATATCACGGCCGGGGGTGCTGACGGGTTGACTGTAGTAGAACACGAGCCAGAGAGCAGCGTAAATGCAAGGACTGTCGCATTGGTAAAGCTGCTGACAGAGCTGGGCCCTGAAATTCCCGAAATTGCCCGGAGGCTGGGTCAGTTCAAGGAATCGGTTCGATACAGGTACAAGGAGAAGATACTCAGCAAGGGTTACGCAGTACAGGCAGCAGTGGACCACGAGAGGATTGGCTTCGAAAGGATTATGATCATCGCTGACTTTTCAGAGACTTATCGGAACTTTGCTCCCGCTATAGTAACTGCCATGAGCGAAGTCTGCTACGTGGTAGGGTTCTCTAAATCTCTCATTGGGGGAGAGTATATCATCAATCTGAGCGTTCCGACCGAACAGGCCGGAGAAGTCCGAGCGTTCTTCTTGGCGTTGGAGGAGAAGGGCATGTTCTCGAAGCTGGAGATACTGGACTTCGCATGGTATCGAAACGTCCCCATGAAACCCGAGTACTACGATTTCGACACGGGCAGATGGGACTTCCAGTGGCAGAATCCAAGCTCCCAGGACTACGAAGGAGCGGCGTACACGCCTTCGAAGAGGGGGAAATTCGACTACGTAGACCTCTTGATCATAAAGGAACTCCAGATGGATGCGAACAAATCACTCAAGGAGATGTCCGAGAAGTTGAACATCAATTACAAGAAGCTAGCCTGGCATCATGCCGCACATGTCCTCGGTCAGAAACTCCTGCATGGGTATACCGTGAACTGGATAGGAACCAGGTACGATTACAACCTAGAGAAGATTCTCCATAGAAAGCACAGATACTTCGTTCTGGACCTCTTCGTAAGGAACGTAAACGCGTACGAGTCAATGAATCTCAGACACCAAATGAACGTCCTCCCCTTCTTGTGGAGTGAGGCAGGGGGCGGGAACTACCATGCTGAAATCGCGCTGCCGGTTGATAACGTCGTCGAAGGTCTACAGTACATCGGTAAGGCTACCAATTCTGTGAAGGACAGGCTTAGCATCTACCCAGGCGATCAGACGGAGGCCGCCAGTTTCACAATCCTGTATCAGCTATATGATCAGACGGCGAAAGTGTGGACGTTCAACAAGGATGATTTGCTGCAGAGATTCGACAAGCTAATGGTCGAAATAAAATCGGGGCCCACCAGAGAAATCTAGTGGGATCCCCAACCGCCGATGCACTCGAGCGGTCCTAGATTCAGCCCCAGTGTCGCGAAAATAATGCTCGCGCCGCCGATGGCCATCATTCCGTAGCGGATCTTTTCGTCTAGGGTCATACCGGCAGTAGGTATCATCCGGGGATTTTTAAGGAATGAGCCTAAGCACAGTCGAGTCGGGTTTTGGCTACGCGAATTCTAAAGAGTGGCCGATTCGAGCCGGGAATCCCCTGTCGAGGTCTCCTGCCGCCACTTTTGACCTGAAGTCCCAAATATGGACTCGTAATATGGATTAGAGACATCATTGGGCACAGCAGACAAAGAAAAGCACCCGCACATTCCCGCCAGGAACGTTCTGGACAGGATAATCCTCGGAGGGAGCGATGGAGCGATTGAGGGCCTCGCGACGACTTCCGCACTGAACGGGGCAGGGGTAGGTTCTGGGACGATCGCTCTTGCAGGATTCGCGTTCGCCGTGGCGGGGGCTATTGCCATGTTCTTCAGCAGCTTTCTCTCCAGGCGCTCAGAACTTAGGTCACTACAGATAGACATCAACAGGGAGATGATGGAAATAGAAACGGAGCCCGAGGAGGAGCAGGGAGAGATGCGTGAACTCCTGAAGAAAGATGGCTACGACGCCCAAGAAGTGGAAGTAATCCTCCAGAGGCTGATGGAGAACAGAAATCTTTTCCTCAAGGAAATGCTCCGACGAGAGCTGGGCGTGAACGTCGAGGACGTCGGATCTGACCCCTTCGTCCGGCCCCTCTTCGCAGGAATAACCTTCCTCCTGCTAGCCCTTCTCGCAGTATCACCCTACGCGTTCCCCCTTCCGCGCGCCGATGCACTACTCACTTCGGTGTCAGTCTCCTTGGCTGCGCTCTTCGCGCTGGGCTCGAGGGCGTTCGTACCGAAGAACTTCAACTTCAGGGCGGGCGTCGAGTCGGCCCTTGTCGGTGGGGCGGCAGCCGGCCTCCTCTACCTGATCGGCATCGCGGTCTCGAGTTTCTGAGACGGTTCACATTCATTAACCTCAAGGACTGTCGCCATAATCGTGCAGAAAAGCGCGAGATTCACTCATCTGACGTTCGACTGTTACGGCACTCTGATTGACTGGAGGGGTGGAATAGAGCGCGAGCTCACAAAGGCAGTGGGCGGCGTCAAACTCGGCGGACCACGGCTCCTCGCAGCATACGTCGAGGCTGAGAAATTGCAGGAGTCCACCTACAAGAAGTACAGGGAAGTACTTCGCAAGACGGTCGTCTCCATGTCAGGGGTCCTTGGGGCTGAAGTTTCGGATGTGGCCGCGCGGGAGTTTGCCGCCTCGGTGCCGAAGTGGCCTGCGTTCCCGGACACGGCGAAGTTCCTGCGGGATGCCGGTTCGAAGGGATTCAAGAGGTACATCCTCTCGAATGTGGACATCGATCTCCTCGAGGAGACGATCAGCAGCCACGGTCTAGAAGTTGACGGGTACGTGACGGCCGAGGAGGTGGGGAGCTACAAACCAAATCCGGCGCACTGGATGAGGTTCATGGAGAAGACTGGAACCCAGAGGCGGAACGTGCTTCACTGCGCCCAGAGCGTCTACCACGACATTATTCCGACACAATCAATGGGAATCCCATCAGCTTGGGTGAACAGATACAACGAGAAGCTTGGCCCTGGCGTCGAACCCTCCTTTATCTGCGACAGTCTCAAGAATCTCGCCAGGGCGTTGGGCTAGGAAGGGGCCGGGTCCATGGATCGTCGCGTGTTCCGGCTCGGCAGCCCAAGTCTGTCCATCATCTTCAGGAAGTCAGCGCCCTTCTTCGTCAGCTCATAGACCACGCGCTCTCTCCCCTTCGTTACGACGAACCCCCTCCTCCTTACGAGCAAAAGCTCCTCGAGCTCAGATAGATGTTGGTACACGCTCGCGGTCGAAATCCTCCTGCTCGAGCGAAGGAGGAGCCAGAGCTCGTAACCGTACCCCGGACTTCGCCTGAGGAGACGTAGGATGACCAGCTTCGTTTCTCCGATTGTGGGGGAGCGCATTGCCAAGCCCTCCCTCAGGGCTACCCTTCTCGTCTGCCTGGCAAGGCGGGACACAGCCTTTGTGTCTTTGAGCCCCGCGCCTGTGATGACGCAGACCACTCTTTCGCCCTTCCTAATCTGGCCGCTCCGTATGGACTCCCCGAGACACGCAACGACCGAAGCAGACGATGGTTCTGCGAAGATTCCTTCTGTCCTTGCCAAGAGGCTCGTCGCCGCAAGAGCCTGGCTCCCCGTCGTTGTGATCTCGGCACCCCCCGATTCGGCCATCGACCTCTCGGCTTCCGACAGGAAGAAGTGCTCTGACTCCTCGAGCTCGACGAGCTGCGAGCTCCGGAGGAATGCCTCCCGGTTTCCTCGGGGAGCATTCGACCTCGCAGGTGGCTCCTCGAGACGAACTCCCAAGAGCCTGCAGGACGACTGGTCCAGAAGACCAGCTAGGCGCATCTCGACGAGCGAACGCCAGATCATGCTCAGGTGCCCTCCGGTACCTACAGGGACCACCACAACGTCAGGGCTCTTCCACCCGAGTTCCTGGACCATCTCGAATCCTGTGGTCTTCTCCCCCTCAAGCAGGTATGGGTTCGCGGCGGTCACAGCGAGGAGACGGCGGGTAGCGTCGGGCTCAAAGGAACTGGTCGATGACGCCTCGACCTCTGCGCCGTATGCCAGCATCTGGAACAGCTTGCCCTGGTCCGTGTTAGGGTTCACGCGGATGCGGGCCCTGATGTTGGCCTTCGCACAGTACGCCGCGAGGGACGCGCCCAGATTTCCCGTCGTGACGCATGCACACTCCCGCACGCCGCTCCTGCTCGCGAGGCTGACGAGCACGGTCGAGCCTCTGTCCAAGAACGAGCCGGTGGGGTTGCGGCTTTCGTCCTTGAGGAGAAGGTGGTCAAGGCCGAGCTCGTCGCCGAGTCTCTCGGCCTGAAGCAGTGGCGTCGCGCCCTCACCCAGGGTGACGATGTCTTCATTTGCAATCTCCGGGAGAAACGCCCGGTACCTCCAAACGCCCGGCGAGAGGCCTTCTAGGTCCGATTCGGAGACCGAAACACCCTCACGGCCTGCGATGATGACCGGCGAACCGCACTTGTTGCATGCAGGGTCGAGGTCGGTCGTCTCCAGCTTGTGAGAACACCTGACGCACCTCACCCGGGGCATGACGCGAGGCACGCCTCACCGATATATAGGTTGGAGCTTATATGTCCTTCATAGGGTCCGATGAAGTCGCTTGAAAACAAGAGAAGTTGCTGGCGCTGCTATCTTTACTGCCTTCGTATTCGCAGTAACCTTCTCCTTCTCGGCGACCACCTCCACCGGGGGCTACTTCGACGTGGGGGAGATCATGGTCTACATTACGGCACTTGTCATGGGGCCGTACATAGGGGCTTTCGCAGGAGGCGTAGGATCGATGTTTTCTGATGCGCTGCTTGCTCCTCAGTTCGCCCCGGGCACCCTGGTCATAAAAGGGGCCGAGGGATTCATCGTGGGCTATCTTGCCCAGAGGGGCTTCCACGGATTCCCCGAGGCGGTCCAGAAGAGGTTAGGTTTGCTTCTTGCCGCTGCAGTGGGTGCGATTGTCATTGTGGTCGGTTTGACGTCCTTCCCCGACGTTTCGTTATCTCTCGGCCAACTTGGACTTACACCAACCGCATCAACGCCGGACTATCCCCTATCGATCTCGTTCTGGACGATTGTCGCCTGTCTTGCCTTTGCAGTGACCTTCGTTGTAAGCTCAAGAATTGGGCCGAAATTCACCTGGGTGGCCATAGCCATTTTCGCGGGCGGTGCTGAGATGGTCGCTGGGTACTTCCTCTATGAGACCCAAGTCTTACAGCTGCCGCTTGCCGCACCCATCGCTGAGATTCCAGTCAATGTTCTTCAGGCAATTGCGGGACTCATTGTCGCCCCTCCCGTTGCGGCCCGGGTCGCAGGAATCTTCAGTGCTAGGGGAAGACTAACAGGGGGACGGGTGGGGAAGGATGCCGTCTAGGGCATGCCAAAGAGTACTTCCAAGCGGCTCCCGATAGGCAAGATTCCGATCGACGTTCTGAGCACCACCATCCTAAAGCTGACAGGGGCCCAGTCGGACAGGATAACGACCCCTGCCAAGGCAGGCCTGGATTTCGCCGCGGTCAGGGCAGGGAAAGGCTACATCGTTGTCTCCGCAGACCCTGTAACAGGTGTCTCCAGGGAAATAGGAACGTACGCTTTGAGGGTGAGCGCCAATGACGTCGCCACCTGCGGCCACAGGCCCCAGTTCGCAGAGTCTGTCATCCTCTTGCCAGAGGGCTCAACTCAGCGGCAGGTGGAAGAGATTGCACGGCAAGTCCACGAGTCGGCAAAACGATTGGAGATAGCCATCGTTGGGGGGCACACGGAGGTGACCCCGAGGCTGAGCCACCCCATCGTCGTCATCACAGCGTTCTGCTACGTGGATGACTACGTTACTTCAGGAGACGCGAAGTCTGGCGACACCATCATGATGACCAAGACGGCGGGTCTGGAGGGGACGGCGGTCCTGGGGGGCTCAAAGCGCTTCCTCGACAGACTGAGTGTGGTCGACGAAGCCGTCGCCGCCTATGGGACAGGCTGTGTTCACGCGATGCACGACTGCACGGAAGGGGGCGTCCTCGGGGCAATCTTCGAGATGTCGTTTGCGTCCGGTCTGGGATTCGAATTAGAGGAGGGGCGAATCCCCGTCGCCCCGGAAACGGCGAACTTATGTCGGAAATATGGCATCGATCCGCTGAAATTGATAAGCTCGGGGGCGCTTCTGCTCTCAGTGGAGAAGGGCAAGGAGCGGGAGGTCGTGGAGGCACTCTCTCCCATCAGGGCAACGACGGTCGGGACCTTCAAGAAATCAGGGAGGACCCTGGTCAAAAAGGACGGCAGTATGATGACGCTGCACGAAGCGCCTGAAGACGAGCTATGGCGAGCTCTCGGCGGAGCGTTTGGCCGCAGCCACCGGCTTTAGCTCCGCCCTTTCCCCAGCATCTCGTTTCTGGGAGGGCTGGAGCGCCCAGGAGAACTTCCTCTGTAGCGACTTGCTGTAGACCTTGGCCCAGTCGAGGCCCACATAGTCGCACCACGCCTTGTAGACTCGCGGGTCGATGTAGTTCTTTAGCGAAGTGTTCAGGTTGTAATTCTTCGCCCTGACATAGAAGTCGAGCTCACTTTCGAGCTTCTTCAGCCTCCTGTCGTCCTTCTTCCCCCTCTCCCTCACCTCGTCCAGCTTCTGCTTCTTCTTCTCGTAGGACTGCTGCCAAGTCTTGGGAAGAGTCCTCTGATGGTTGCAGAATATCGCGGCCTGGAGGTTCGCCTCCTTCGCATGATAGAGCTTGTCTACGTCGTCCATGCCTTCGGCGTTCTTCGATTCAAGGGTGCGCTTCGCCGTGTCTGTGGCGTGCCATGTCCTGAAGACCTTCGCCGTCAGACCGGGAACGATGGAGGAAAGGAATTGGTTGACCATGCCCGAAGTGACCTCATGGAACACCTCGGTTTCCGGCGACTTGTCCCTCTTGAACTCCTCCAGGTTCCTCAACGCCTGAGGAAGGGGCCTGTCCGTCTTCCTCCATGGTACGCTGTCCTTCCCGAGGAAATCAAACTCGACAGCTCCGTCCTTCACTTTGATGTGCTCCACTCGGAGCGTGCTTGCACCAACGGTGTCCGCCTCGTCTTCGTCCTTCTCGTCCCCGACCCTCATCCCAAGCCTGTGGATAAGATAGCAGACCGTGGCGACCTGCCGCTTTTTTGGATCCTTCGACGACAGCTCCTTCTCGATCCGGGCCTCGATCTTTTTCATGTTCGAGCCCACTCTCGCGGCGTTGTCGTACTTCGCCCGACTTCTCGACTGCTGGATGGGTGTGCTCTCGTGGAGCCATACGTACTTCTCCTTGTCAGTGAGCCTGTCAATCCACTTTGCCATCCACATGGAGTTGTGGTCGTGGACCACCTCCTTCCAGTTCCCCGGTGGGACAGGCGCAGTCTCCCCAAGGTTCAGTATGACGTCGGAGGCTTGGACCCGCGGCTTCCACTTCCCCCTCAGCGGGTGTTTCCCGCGCCCCATGAAGAGTCCGGGCGGCTCCACCATGTAGTTGGCGAAGTCGACCTCCTTGCCGTCGAGGATTGCCTTTCCGAACTTCGCCTTCAGCGCCTCGCGCCTCTCCTTCCTTGCCGCTGTGAGTGCCTTCTTCTGATCCTTCGTCATACTCTCCTTCGCGGCCTTCTCTACGTCGACCTTCCTGTAGAACTCGGAGAAATCTACGTCATTGTACCCGCTTCCCTCGCACCAGGGAGGGAGCTCCCCGACGAAGTCCCTCATGAAATTGGCCGTGAACACTGGGTCCTGAACGTAGGGAGTGTCTTTCTTCTTGGCGAAGTTGTACGCCATCTCCTCTGCTAGAGGGGAGAGCCCTACCTTTGTCCCCTTCACCGAGATGTAAAGGCCCTCGGGCTGGTAAAGATCGGGGAAGTTCACCCCATTGTGAGAAAGCGTCTTCCAGTATGCTTTCATGAATCGGTAAACATGATTTCGAGTATCCGTGTATTTAAAATGAACCTGATGAAACTGAATCTCCTGCGACGATGGTTAAATACGTGAGGGGAACTTTCACCAACGTTCTCTGATGTGGATCGATTTCGAGACAGGCAGAATCCCCTCGCTCAAAAGCCCAGCAATGATCGTCGCCGTCTCGACATCCATGCCGCAGTACAAGGCGCTCTATTCTCAGGCAAGAGAGTTGGCGGAGTACCTCCTGGGAAAGATGGACTTCGAGAAGATAGGCACTGTTAGGGCGTCGGCCTTCCCTCCCGAGGTCCTCGTGAGGCACGACGGACTGTCGACACTTCCTGAATGCAGCTTCTATCTCAACAGAGGGAAGAGAGACCTGCTCCTGCTAGCGGGGGACAGCAGCCCCGCTGATGAGCAGTACGAGTTCGCCCAATTCGTCCTGAAGGCGGCTAAAGACATGGGAGTGGAGGAGCTCTACTCCGTGGGGGCCAGGTGGGCAGAAACGCCTGTCCCCGCCGAAGCGGAACCAAGGACGACCGGGTTTGCCACCGATCCCACGGGGGTGGCGAATCTTAAGAAGCACGGAGTTCAAATCCTGGGAGAAGAGCCCGCTCCTTTCTTCGCCTCCATGGTTGTCGCCATGGCGAAGGACGTGGGGATAAGGGGGTACAAGCTGTCGGTGGACCACGGGGAGCCCAGCCCCCACGTTCGTTCGGTCGTAAAGCTCCTCGAGATTCTAAGCGAAATGGCTGCCTTTGATGTGGACCTAGGCGACCTGAAGGCCAGGGCTGCACGTGCCACCCCTGTGAAGCAGACGGGGAACAACACGATATACCACTAGTAGGAGTGGACAGTTACAGCCTCTTTGTCCAGGGCTTCAAGTTCTGGTCCGAAGCCCCATTCCCTCGCCAGGGCGTCTGCCTCCCACTCCCTTTCCCTTGACTCCTCGGGGCGGACGTGTTCGTTGAGCCATGCGTGTGCCAGCTCATGCGCTATCACTGCCGTGGCGGCGGGGTCAGAGAGGGCGTCGAGCAGGGACGAGTAGAAGGTGATGGTCTGGCG
>CAYPSJ010000043.1:0-14348 GCA_964413565.1 uncultured Nitrosopumilales archaeon
TACCGCGTTCCTTCAGAGGTTGCAACACCGTTTTCCTATCGTTTGCAGGGCACAACCACTATATTCACACCCTTTGAAGGCACGCCGAGCCCCGGTGGTGTAGCCCGGTCAAGCATGTTAGCCTCTCGACGTGATTGGGAGACAGCTAGCGACGCGAGTTCAAATCTCGCCCGGGGCAATTTGTCTCCAGGGCTCCTTCGGCTGCCTGAGCGCTTTGCCCAGTGGCATTGAATCTAGAAGTCTTGATAAGGTCTGGAGAGCGGGTGTTGATTGCTTGCTCTTCGACCCGGGAATTCTCCTGGCAGCCCTGGGAATCACTGTGCTAGAATTGGCGGAGGCTGCGGCGGTAGGCTTGGCGCTCTTCGCGGAGTCCGGCAAGTCCTCTGCCTTCCTCTACGTGGCGGCTGGGTCGGTCGTTGTGTTCGCTCCTACATTCTTGATCGCCGGACTAGTATCGTTGCTCCCCATCCTGTTCGTTCGCCTTATCGGAGGGGTTCTCCTTCTGTACTTCGGATTAAGATTGGCAAAGAGCGCACGCAGGTCTGTGGTCAAAAGCAAGACCACGGGCTTCCAGAGCGAGACCCATGAAAGGGGGCTGATGTACACCGGCTTCTCGGTAGGTGCTGTAGAGGCATTCGAGGCCTCCATAGTCCTCGTAGGCTTGATACCATCGAACGTCGATTCTGCGAGCGCAGGGTTTGTAACCGGCGTCGTCGCAGTGGTAATTGCGACTTACGTACTCAGAAGCCAAGTTAGGAAGGTCAAGCAGGCGAACATGAAGGTTGCAGTCTCAAGTCTTTTACTCACGTTTTCTACATTCTGGTTTGGAGAAACGCTCACGGAACTCAGCGACCTACTCCTAATACCCCTATTCCTCATTTTTGCGGCTGCTGTGTACATGTTTGCGAACAGGCCTCTTGAGACAGGCGCCTGACCTCTTTAGATGTGGTAGACCATGTTCCGCTCTCGCCCGCGAGAATGCTGCTGATTCTCCCAGGACGACCTCAGACTAGGATTCTGCTACCCTTAGACGTCTCTCCATCTCGCCTTTTTCACAGCGATCAACAACAGAGCTAGGCTTACGGCGATGAGGATTGTCCAAGCAGAGAAGATATCGGTAGTAGACAGTTGTATCAGCCCGGTCGAGGTCTGGGCGATTTCTCCCGCGTATGTTGTAGGTGAAAGGAAGGCGGCGTATCTGAAGGGCAGGGGGATGTATGTTATCGGATAGTAGACAGGAGGGAGCGTTGCGAATACGGTCGAAATGAGCCTTGAAAACGCGAAGCTCTGCACTATGTCACTGGAGAAGGTGGAGAGGGTGAACCCTATGGCGACAGAACCAAGAAACATCAGGAGGAAGACCCCGAGGAGCTGAAGCGACTCGATCACTCCCGGTTGGATGTAAATCGCCGCGAGAATCGTCAGGACCGCGAGTGCCGGTATTGAATAGATTAATTCTCCAATGGCCATCCCTGTGACATAGGCGCTCGGGGTCGTGGGGGAGCTGACGACCATGTCCTGGAGTTTGAAGTCATTCTTGAGGTGCGAGAGGTCCCCCTGAAGAGACATTCCACTCTGAAACATGCTCATTATGAAGCCGCCTTCGATAGCTTCCCCTATGAGCTGTCCTCTGCTTACGAACGTGATCACGATTAGGAACGATAGAGGGGAGAGAACCGTGTTAAGGAGGACAACGGGATAGTTCTTCATTTCGTAGATTGAGTTAACCAGCACTGAGGCAATTACTTCCCTCCCCCAGGTCCTCATCAGGGATCCTCCGAATTTGTTCTATGCACGAGATGGAAGAAAATGTCTTCCAGTGAAACTTTGCTCATGGAGAATTTCGCCCCCTTCTCAAGTAGCAACCGGGAGATTTCGTATGCCTCCGACTCGTCGGTGAGTATCTGTGTCTGGCCTGTCCTTGCCCTGGTGACCAGGCCTTCCCTAACCATGGGCAGCTCAGTGTCCGAAGTGACCATCAGGCTATACTGGTACTTGAGGGTGGACCTCAGCAGATCGAGGGTCCCAAGGCCTACCAGCTTCCCCAGATGGAGTATTCCAATGACGTTCGCCAATCTCTCAGCCTCCTCAAGGTAATGGGTGGTCAGTATGAGGAAACGATGCTCTGCGAGCCTTGTAAGAGAAGACCACAGCTCCTGCCTGGAAATTGGGTCTAACCCAGTAGTCGGCTCGTCAAGGAATATGACGTCCGCATCTGACGAGAGAACAGTGGCAACGAGCACCTTCCTCTTCGTCCCGCCCGACAAATGCCTGTTGAGGAGGTTCTCCTGCGCTTCGAGCCCGACTTTGGCAAGAGCCTCAGAGGCCTCCCGTCCAGCTTCGTCGTAGCTTACCCCTCTCCAGAGCAAGTACGAAAGCACCGTCTGCTTGGGTGTCATCCAGGGGATTGTCCTTGCTTCCTGAGGAATGCACGCGATGTGCTCCCTGATCTTCTTAGCATCGGGCATGACGTCGAGCCCATCGATGGTGGCCCTGCCAGTCGTCGGCGTCAACTGTGTAGCAAGAATCCTCACTAGGGTGGTCTTACCTGCCCCGTTCATTCCTATCAGAGAGAATATCCCATGCGAAGGCACCTCAAGGCTAACCGAGTCAAGCGCCTTCTTCCCCTTCGAGTTGGAGTACACCTTCGTGAGCGATTCGCATAACAAAGTCCCTTTCGACATCGACTGCCGGCTGCCTACCATCGAATCTGGGTATAAATCACGGGTGCAACACACAATCTGCGCTCTTAATCCCCCGTTGTTGTCCCTCTCGTTTGTGGCGGTATACTCGTGCCCGGGTGCGAACGACTCAGAATATGGGTATGTTTAGCTTGAGTGCCCATGCAGGAATGAGAATGCATAGACTGACAACGGGGATGCTGATGTTGTCATCGATTCCCTCAAGCCTCTCTACCGCCGTGGACAGTGCTCCAGCGATGACTCCGGCCACGCCCATCAAAGCCCCCACAGGGATGCAGACCAGCAGCATTGCGACCGAACCCTCCCATGCCTTTGTTCGTTTCTTGTACATCAGGTTCCTCACCACTCCAGTCACGCCATCCCCCCACGCCATGAACAGAGTGGGGACCACAGCAAGCAGAAAAGTCTCGTCCAAGAACCAGGTCAGAAGGACGGCCGCCCCCCAAGAGAGTGCGAAGTATGTCTCCGAGTAGTTCGCGGGATCCTGGAACCAGTGGAGGACCCGACCCGTCTTGTGCAGGGTGAACGTCGACAGAGCGAGCAACATCGCGAAAGCGAAAGGGAAGTACGGCTCGTGGAACTCGAACGGTAAAACCACAGCCACGACGCCTGCCCCGAATATATGCACGAACTTCCGCCCAAGATAGGTCCCCCTCTTCGGATCCCATCCCCGCTTCAGGACGAAGTTGTACAGCCACCTTGAGGCGAACAGCAGTACGAACCCCATCCACAGAAGGAGAACAAGAGTGACGGGGATGTCGGCCATGATCGGGTTCCCTGCCAACAGAAGGGCCAGCGTTCGCGCCTCCTGAATGAGCGGGCATAAGGGTATCGGGGCCACGCCAGTGTGCTTCTTCTTAGTTGCCTGAGTGAAGCATAAGTATGATTGACTTTCCCGGGATTCAATCATTCGTTGGACTTCGACTACCCTGCCCTCCCTCGCGAATTCAAGCGGAATTATCTCCCACAGGACATCAAGTTTGAGTGGGATGATGTCAATCGGGTCTTTGAAGAGCTGGGTAATCGCCCCCTGATGTCAACGGCAGACCTTGAGAGGTGGCTCCTCGACGAGTCCGAGCTGGACGCATACCTCTACGAACAGCGGGCGATAAGGTATTTCAACAGCACCCGACAGACAGACAACCCTGATTATACCAAAGCCTTTGAGGAATACACCGAGTTCCTCGAGCCAAAGATCAAACTAGCAAGCTTCAAGCTACTGAAGAAGTATGTCGGGTCTACATTCCGGAGCAGGCTCCCAAGGCCCGTCTACGAGCTCGAGGACAGGCGTCGGGAGGGCGCCGTTTCGATTTTCAGGGAGGAGAACGTTGACCTTGAGAAGGAGGATTCGGCCCTGTCCCAGAAGTACTATAGGACGACAGGCGCGATGACCGTCACTTTTCTCGGCCAAGAGAGGACACTGCAACAGATGTCCAAGTTCTACGAAGTGCCGGACAGGGCTGTAAGGGAAGAGGCGTGGCGGCTGTCAAGCCAGAGGGCACTGACGGACAGCAAAGTCCTCGACTCGATATATTCGGAGATGGTCACCCTTCGCGACAAGATTGCACGTAACGCTGGCTTCAACAACTACATGGACTACATCTTCGTGAAGAAGGACAGGTTCGACTACACTCCCAACGACTGCGAGGAGTTTCACAGGGCTGTGGAAGAGGCCATCGTGCCTCTGAGCCGGGACATTGACAGTGCGAGGACCGAGCGTGTGGGGATTGACGTCCTCATGCCTTGGGATCTGCAGGTTGATCCGGCGGGACGGGAGGCGCTTCGGCCTTTCGACCAGGTCCCCGCCCTCGTGTCGGGCGCGAGGAAAGTACTGGCGAAGGTGGACAAAGAGCTTGTATCATTTTTCGAGCGCATGGTGAACCTTCAGCTCCTAGACCTTGACAGCAGGAAAGGAAAGGCCCCTGGCGGCTATCAGGAGGAGCTAGCTGAGGTGAGGCTCCCCTTGATTTTCATGAACGCGGTCGGAAAGGACGACGATGTGAGGACGCTCCTGCACGAGTGCGGTCACAGCTTCCACACGTTCCTCATTCGCAAAGCAAAGCTTCCCTTCTTCAATGGGGGCGCAAACATGCCGAACGAGTTCTCGGAGGTGGCATCTATGTCAATGGAAATGATTACGGGCGAGCACTACGAGGGAGTTTTTTACGACAGGGAGGACGCCAAGCGCTCAAACTGGAGGGAGGTCGTAGACAACGTCAAACTCTTCACGTGGGTCGCCACAATAGACGCATTTCAGCACTGGGTGTACACTCACCCTGCCCATACAAGGGAAGAAAGGGCGAAGGCTTGGGTGGCGACATTCAACCGCTTCTGCGGGCTCGAATCGTACGAAGGGCTCGAGAGCACCAGGGCATACAGGTGGCAGCGTCAGCTCCACCTGTTCGAGGTCCCGTTCTATTATATCGAATACGGCATAGCGCTCACCGGAGCCCTCGGCGTCTGGTCCCGGTACAGAAAAGATCCAAATGACGCAATCGAAGCATACAAGAGTGCGCTGTCGCTCGGGTGCGCACGCCCCCTCCCTGAGCTTTTCGAAGCTGCAGGAGTCGAATGGGGTTTCGGGTCGGGGGCTGTGCGAAGGGTAGCTCAGGAACTCCGCTCGGCAATCAAGGAATACGGAGAATAGGCGTCCGAGAACCGCCAAGGAAGGCTGTGCAGAGGCCCCACTCAAGAAGAAGGACCCGAATGTCGGCTGCTTCACGCTGGCCACAGAAAGGATCGCGACTTCGCTCCCTTCCGGAAGGACGGCCTTGAATGAGAGGAGAAGGGTGACGATCATGATGACGTTGCCTGTCAAAAACAACTAGCCGACTGAGATTCTTGTTTTTTCCATTGCAAAGGGGACAAGACATAAGATTGGCCGACTTAACCCCGGGGGCATTGCCTAGGGCGGTCCTTCCATCCGACTTTACTCTATATTCGATGCTCTCTGAACCTAGCTTCTCCCCTGACGGGAAGAAGGTGGCCTTCTCCGTGAGGAGGGCGAACCTCGAAGACGATTCCTACGACTCTGATGTCTACATTGCAGACGCGAGGAGAGGAGGGTGCTCCCCGTTCACCACCGGCAAGAAGGATTCCGACCCGAAGTGGTCTCCCGATGGCCGCTCCATCCTATTCCTCTCGAGAAGGGGGCTGAAGAAGGAGGACAAGGGCAACGGCCTCTATGTCATATCGTCCCAGGGTGGAGAAGCGAGACTCCTGAAGAGGTCTGAAGATGGCATCGAGGGCCCGCAATGGTCCCCTGATTCCAAGTCAATTTACTTCCTATCATTCGTAACCAAGAAATCGAAGGAGGATGTGAAGGTGATAGACAGGCTGACCTTCTGGTTCAATGGGCTCGGATTCACCTACAACAGGAGAAAGCACCTTTTCCGGGTGGACGTCGAATCAGGGAAGGTCAACCAACTGACATCTGGCGCCTTCGACATAGTTGACTTCGCCATCTCCAATGATGGTAAGAAGGTCGCCTACATCGCGTTCACCAGCGACATCAGGCCTTACATCGCCGACTTATTCGTGATAGATTCAAGCGGCAAGGGCAGGAAGAAGCTCACCCACTCGAACATGGAGATGAGTTCCGCCGTCTGGAGCCCTGACGACCGCTCGATTGCCGTGGCGGGGGACGACCTGCCCGCCGGCTTGGCCTCACATACTAGGATATGGACCATAGACACGAGGACGCGGAGGCCAGTGAAGGTCGAGAGTGTTGACAGGAACAAGGCGAACGCGCTCAACAGCGATGCCCGGGCCAAGGCTCACGGGCCCGGGAACCTCTTTTGGACCGGGGAAGGAATCTACTTCCTCCAAGCCGACGGCGGGTCGGCGCGTCTCTACAGGACGAAGCCAGGGCATTCGCCCGAACTCGTTGTTGGTGGCGACAGGAGCGTCGAAGGGTACGACGTGCACGAGGGGAGTGTGGCATTCGTGGCCATGGATGATCACAACCTCGAAGAGCTGTACCTCGCGTCAGCCAGGGAGAAGGCGCTAACTTCATTCAACACCAGGGTGCACGAAGAGCTCAGCATCATCAAACCGACCCACGTCTCGTTCGCTGCCAGCGACGGCGTGCCCGTCGAAGGATGGGTGATCCTCCCGCCCAGCAAGTCGAAGGTACCGGGCGTGCTTTACGTCCACGGAGGTCCAAAAACGGCCTTCGGACACTCCTACATGCACGAATTCCAAGCCTTCGCAGGAGCGGGCTACGCTGTAGTATACTTCAACCCGCGCGGGAGCGACGGGTACTCGGAGAGTTTCGCAGATATTAGGGGAAAGTACGGAACCAGAGACTTCGACGATCTCATGGAGGGGCTTGACCACGTACTGAAAGAGTTCCCGAAGATAGACGGGGACCGCCTTGCAATCGCGGGCGGCTCCTACGGGGGCTTCATGACAAACTGGGCGGTGGGGCACACGAAGCGCTTCAAGGCGGCAGTTACAGACAGGAGCATATCCAGCTGGATCAGCTTTTGGGGGACTTCAGACATAGGGCCCTACTTCACCGAGGATCAGGCAGGGGGCGACCCGTGGAGTGCCGAGCAGCAGCTCCTCGAGGATTCTCCCCTCAGATATGCGCCGAGCGTGGAGACCCCTCTGATGTTGGTGCACTCGATGGAAGACTACCGCTGCTGGATGGTAGAGGGGCTCCAGTTCTTCTCCGCCCTCAAGAGGCTGGGCAAAGAGGCTGAGCTGATCCTCTTCCCCGATGAAAACCACGACCTTTCCCGTGTGGGCAGGCCCAAGCACAGGGTGCTGAGGCTCACCCACTACATCCGCTGGTTCGACGAGCACCTCAAGCGAAGGAAGTAGCCTAGGGCCATGGACGGCATCACCGTAGGGGTATTCGGTACAGACCAACAGGTCAAGGGCGCCTTTGAGTCCTCTGTCGCCAAGAAAAGCGAAGCAGAGGGAATGTCGGTTTACGTCCGGACCGAACGGGGACGAAGGTACACGTTCCTAGACACATCCGACTATCCAGACAGGGTGCAGGGATACTCCAGAATCGCCTCGCTGGTGGACCATGCGCTGTACTTCTTTCCGAAGTCAGGGAAGCTGGCGGCTCCCGACGGCGAACTGGCCGTCCTTCTTGGAGCTTTCGGCCTCCCCGGGACCCTGGAATTCATCGGCGAGGCATCTGCGCCCGAGACTGCTAATGCTCAACTGCGGGGCACTACTGTTGCGTCGTACAGAGCGGATGAATACAAAGCCGGCTCTTCGGCCATCGACCTCTCGCATGTCATTCCGCGGACCGACTTCTCGAAGGCCAAGACCCTGATATACGTGGACCGGGTCTTCACAGTCAAAGGCGTCGGGACGGTGGCCCTAGGTTTCGTTCTGTCGGGACAGGTCTCGATTCACGACCAGCTGAGACCGATACCTGGACCGGCCGAACTTAGGGCAGACGTCAAGGGGATACAGGTGAATGACGTAGATTCCGAATCCACAGGGCGCGGGATTAGGGTGGGCCTCTCTCTGCGAGGCGTCGAACCGAAGGACCTCGAGAAGAGCCACTGGCTCGATGACGGCACGCTGCAGCTTTCCAACTCCCCATCTTTTGAACTCGTGAAATCGCCCTACTACAAGCAGCAGGTCAGCTCGAGGGACCTGCACGTCCAATTCCCGGGGGAAGTCGTTCCGGCCAAAATGGCCGGCTCGGGGGGATCTTCCTTGACTGCTCAGCTACCTTGGCAGGTCCCCGTATGGGAAGGAATGAGAGCAGCGGTGGTCGATCTCAATGGCGGGAACCTGAGAATCGCGGGCGGCCTGACCTTCAAGTTTTAATTCAGGGGAGAATCCTTCGGTTACCTTGCCAAACAAGGATGTGGCGACCTTCGGTAGCGGCTGCTTTTGGTGTTCGGAAGCTGTCTTCTCCGAGCTGAACGGCGTCGTAAGCGTGGTACCCGGTTACGCTGGAGGGAAACTCCCGAACCCTACATACGAAGACGTCTGTACAGATAAGACCGGGCACGCCGAGGTCGCGCAGATCACCTTCGACCCCTCCCTGATTAGCTATAGGGAGCTTCTGGAGGTCTTATTCTCCACTCACGATCCCACGACCCTCAACAGGCAGGGGGCCGACGTGGGCACCCAGTACCGCTCGGTAATCTTCTACGCGGATCAGGAACAGAAGATGCAGGCAGAAGCAATCATAAGGGAACTGACGGCAGACGGGACCTTCAGGGACACGATCGTGACAGAGGTGGTGCCCCTTGGTGCCTTCTACCCGGCGGAGGACTACCATCGGGAGTACTACAGGCGGAACCCATCACAGCCTTACTGTCAAGCCGTCATCGCGCCAAAACTCGCCAAGTTCAGGGCACACTGGAAGGCAAAGCTGAAGGCCCAACCACAGGCGCCGCGCGGCTGATACATAGAGGCGGGCTAAGGGTTCGGGAATGCTCGGAATCACAGGCACCCCGGGAACCGGGAAAAAAACGGTAGCCCCGATTGTGGCCGAAAGACTGGGGACGCAATGCCTCAATCTGAACGAGCTCGCAAGGTCGCATGGTCTGGTGAGCCCGAAGTCGGGAGCCGTTGACACGCAGAAGCTTCGGGCTCGGCTCAAGCGCAAGCTTTCGGAGAATGTGGTCGTATATGGTCACTTGCTCCCCTACGCCGTCCCTTCGACCGCCGTCTCTAGGGTCATCGTGCTGAGGTGCGAACCCGGGGTGCTGAAGCAGAGACTTCGACTCCGAGGCTACGGGCCCTCGAAGATTGTTGAGAACGTCGAGGCTGAGCTCATCGGCATCGTGTCATCGGACGCCTATGACGCCTATGGCAGGGCGAAGACCCGGGAAGTGGACACCACGAACGCGTCTCCTTCGGATGTCGCTACCGCCGTGCTTGAAATCGTGTTCTCCAAGCCAAGTGATGTTCCAGAAATGGACTGGACTCTCGACTACGACTCCGGCGCGAAGCTGAGGCTCCTGCTTTCGACAGCAGAGTGACAGAATCGAGGGGGAGGGGGGTTATCTCCAAGAGCGTAACATCTGTAACCTCTGCAACTGTTTGGGTGGTCTTCCTATTACATGACAGGGGTCGCCCCTTTCTATTACGAGACGGGGGTGTTCCTATCGCCCTAACTTCGTGTTCCACCCTGGAGCATGGACATGCTCCACCCTGGAGCACAACTGAATTTCGAAACATGCTCCACACTAGAGCATGGACATGTTCAACCTTGGAGCACGGCGACGGGCTACATGGACGAGGCGTTCCCATATCCGTAACATCTGTAACTTCTGTAACATGACAGGAATGCTGTTCCTATCAACCGAAGGAGAAGTAGTCGGCCCTCATGGGCGTTGTGTCTACCCCTTCCCTTGTTTTAAGGGAAGGAGGAAGGGCAACCTGGCCTTGTCACAGATGTACACCATTGCGACAACCTGCCTCCTTAGATTGACCCGTCCGACAATGGGAATCCCGACCTCCACCCAACCCTTGTCCAGCAGCTGAAGGCCGTATGCTCGATGCCAGCGTTCGCTTACACCGTGGCCGCAGTAAGGGCAACGAGGGGGCATACTTGTCCAAGAGTTCGACGCTTCCTAAAGAATTCCCAGGTATGGTCATGCTTTCTCCAATGGGAGAGAGGTTTGCGGGCGCTCCACGAAACTTTCACCGACCCCTCTCCTGCTTGCCGATTGGATGCCGGGAATGGACAATAGCGCTCGACTCCGAACACTCTGCCACGACTGAAACTCCATCCAAAGACAACACAAGAGGTCTGTGTTTTGTTTGCTTCGGGTGTTCGTATCGGCCACCTATCAGTGGGTGTTGAGCAAATTATCGGCGGAACGAGATCATTTCAGGGTCATTATGAGACACTTTGTGTTGTTTCGTAGCATCTCGTTTCAGTTCCCGAGCAGAAGTGAGCCATCATTCACCATAATCGCGATTTGACTGCATTCTTTTTCGGTTGGGGCTACATCTTGCATTTTTGGGATGGCCATGCGGGAATTGCGTGCGCGCTGTGCAGACTTGTTGTGCCCAGTTGTGCTCGGTTGTGCAAAGCGGACGTTAGGCGCGGGTGGGCACGTTCGGAGCGATTCTGGTGGGGTTGGACGAAGGTCACTTCAGTTTCTCGACTTTGGAGACCGTCTCAGTCCACTTGTGGTGGCAATGGTGGCACTCGAAAGTCACGTCGAACTTCTCCCTCTCGATGGGAACGTCCTCATAAGTGACGCCGACCGGTATGGCTCGTGAGTCCTTCCCACCACGGGCGAGAACCACAACGTCGTGGGCTATGTGCTCTGTGTCCTGCTCAGTGTTAGTGAGTTTCTTACTCTGCAACCTCACAACAAAGCGACGCCCGCAGGCTGGGCACCTTCTCAGGAACTCTCTCAAGTCGATGAGTTAGCGTTGGTACTTAATCATAAAGGTGGTTGACAATGATTTCGGTGGGGTTAGACGCGTCAATTAGGGCAAAATGTCGAGATGCTCCGCGTTGCCCATTCGAAGTGGCCAGAGACGTAGACGACACCAGCCTGCTGGCGCCATGGAGCATGGGCCTACAAGCCTTATCACAACGGGCCAACAAGTTCGTTCGAATACCGATGAGAACGGAATGGAAGGTCATCTTGTCGGTTGGTGCGATTCTCTTGGTGGCGGGAGGCATCTACGAAGTCGCCTATGGTGCCATCTACCAAGGCACATACTTCATCCAGAACGGTTTCGGCTCCACCGGGCCGGGTGACGCCTCGTCCGGCTACACCGATCGGACAGTTACGTTCCAAAACTATCCCGTATGGAGTCCTCCTTCCTTCGACAACGTGAACTATAGCTCGAATTCGTGCACCATTACAGAGGCGACTTATACACCGCAGAATCCTTCTCCTTCTTGCCTATTCCCTCCAGCCAGCATGGCAGCCGATTACACCAAGAACTACGGCGGTGCAATCCTAATCATCCTAGGTGCGTTGGCTGGAGTAGCTGTCGTCGTGAGCAGAGAGCGCAAGCTTGACACCACAATTCCAGATGATGCCCCATCAACCGCGAGTTAACGTGGAGAAGGATGGTGAAGGGGATGAAGGCGCCGCCGCGCCGCAAGTCTGGGTGGAAAGGGAAGGCTCTTTCTCCCCAAGCGAGCAAAGCGGTTTAGGAGAACGGCCTAGCGATTCTGGTGAGGTCGGACAGAAAACCCTAGCGTCCGGTGAGATGACCACGCTCCTCCCACGATTCCAACGGAACGTAGGCTTGAGCCTGAGCAGCCTGGCCGAGGGGAAAAACGAATCATGATGCTCGGTGTCCACATCGCTTCTTAGGAATTTAGGGGAGAGAGGCCACTCTCTCCCCCCTCTCCCCTTTTTCAGGGAATGATTATTAGAGCGCCCGAGAACAGCCGACAATTCTCATGAGACGTATCCCAGGACTACGCAAGGTCCGGGACTTCCATGCCCTTCCATCGAAGGACATCACCTCGTTGGTCAGAGGAATGGGAAGTGGAGGTGGATTCATGGCCAAGAATCTCTTCGATGTGGCCGAAACTCTAGCTGCCATGTGTGACCGCGAGGGGTGCACAAAATTCCTCTCCTTCCCGGCGGCTATAATGGCGACTGGAACAAGGGGCGTGATAATCGACATGGTCAGGGCCGGGATGGTGGATGTGATCGTCACCACCTGCGGTACCCTTGACCACGACATCTCCCGGGCCCTCGCAGATTACTACGAGGGGAGCTTCGAAATGGACGACGCAAAACTCAGGCATGCGGGCTACCATCGGCTTGGAAACGTGCTTGTCCCCCTTGACAACTATGGCCCACTAATCGAGAAACGGATGCAGGCCCTTCTAACGAGGGTCTACAACGGAGGCACCAGGTCGATGACCACCGAAGAGCTCAGCGCAGAGATAGGGAAGGACCTGGGGTCGTCAAAGTCCCTGCTCTACTGGGCCCAGAAGAAGCACGTCCCGGTCTTCGTCCCCGGGATAACCGACGGGGCGGTCGGGAGTCAGATCTGGCTGTTCGCCGAGAGCCACCGTGATTTCAGGATAGACCTCATCGGGGACGAGAGGAGGCTCTCAGACATCACCTCAGAGGCGAAGGAGACAGGTGCCCTGGTCCTAGGTGGGGGGATTTCGAAGCATCACGTCATCTGGTGGAACTTATTTCGAGGTGGGCTCGATTGGGCCTGCTACATAACCACCGCATCGGAGTTCGACGGCTCGCTCAGCGGCGCGCACGTCAGGGAGGCAATATCCTGGGGCAAGGTCAAAGAGAAGGCGAAGCAGGCCAGCCTCTACGCCGAAGTGACCACAGTGCTCCCGTTCATCGTCTCCTACGTCATCACAAAGCGGAACAGACGCTCGGGTTAGATTTTCGTTCGGGAGAATCCTAATAAGTCCAATTTCGTGGCGCTTCATCGCTTGGCCCTAGATTATGCCTATGTGGCCCTTGGCCTTGCACTGGTTGCGCTCCTTTATGCGGCTGTCCTATGGTCCTACCTTAGACGCCAGAACCGTGGCTCCGACAAGATGGTGGCGATTTCCGACGCTGTCAGGGAGGGCGCGGGTGCGTTTCTCAGCCGCGAGTACAGGGTTATAGCGCCAATAGCTGTTATCATTGTCCTCCTGATTTTCGGAGGGATTGACTATCCCAACGGGACTGGAGGAGCCACCGCCGCGGGGTTCGCCATTGGGGCGACCCTTTCAGCGCTTGCCGGCTATATCGGCATGGCGGTGACCGTCCGAACCAGCTCGCGTACGGCAGAAGCAGCCAAGAGCGGGCTCGGGAGGGCTCTGACGCTCTCCTTCAGAGGAGGGGGGGTCATGGGAATGACCGTTGTAGGGTTTGACCTCCTTGGTCTGACCGTCTTCTACCTGCTCTTCGGGGGGAGCATAGTGAAGAATCCCGCCACACTCGCAGGCCTCGGCTTCGGAGCGTCGCTCATCGCCATGTTCATGAGGGTCTCCGGCGGGATTTACACCAAAGCTGCGGACGTCGGTGCGGACCTCGTGGGCAAGGTCGAGGCAGGCATACCGGAAGACGATCCGCGCAACCCGGCGGTGATCGCGGACAACGTGGGCGACAACGTTGGGGACTGTGCCGGGATGGGGGCCGACGTCTACGAGTCGTACGTGGTGACCGCTATAGCGGCCATGATACTCGGGGCCCTGATCTGGAACAACGGCGCCCCAGGAGCAAATATTCCTGCTTCTATAGTGTCTCTCATCGGCTCCAACCAACTGCTTCTCTATCCGTTGATGCTTGGTTCCGCGGGAATAGTCGGCGCAATCATCGGGGGGCTCTACATCCGCTCTTCGATCAAGTCGAATCCGCTGGGGGCGCTGAACATTGCCCTGATCATAGCAGCAGTGATCGCGGTGGTCCTCGACTTCGCGTTCGGACAGGTTCTATTCGGAAACGCTTCGATCAGCTACTACCTGCTGGCGAGTGCCATCATAGGCATTATAGTCGTCGTGGTGATTGAGAACGTCGCGAACTACTTCACCTCCTACAACTACAAGCCTGTGAGGCAGATAGCTGAGTCGAGCAGCACTGGGGCGGCGACCAACTTCCTTGCGGGATACGCGACAGGCCTTCGCAGCACGGCGCCGTCCGCCCTTGTCCTCGTCGTCGGTATCCTGTCCTCTTACTACCTTGGCTACAGCGGCTCAGGGGGGAGCGTCCTAATGGG
>CAYPSJ010000044.1:0-11152 GCA_964413565.1 uncultured Nitrosopumilales archaeon
GAGTCATCGACCACTGCTATTCTATGGACCATGTCGAGAGCCTACCGCTGTTGCAACCTCTTCGGGATTGGACAGAAGGAGCATACCGCAGGGTCTCGTCTCAGAGCTAGGGATTCGACGCTGTGGCGGGAGCGCATCGACTCCCACACCACGCCTTCGCTTGCCACCCCTGACAGGTGAATCGCCTCGTGCTCCTTGATGATCGGGAGGAGCCTGCAATTCACGCATATGGGCTTGACGAAAGCGGTGGGCCGAAGCGCACTCCCGATGACGATGATTCCCGCGGTCCCGAGGAACCAGAACGAAACAATTCCACCCCAGAGCCCGGTTGGTCCAGCTAGGAGGGCGCCGACCAGGAGGCTCGAAACAAGCAGTGCAAAACCGATACCCAATCCCAACCTCCCTGGGTAGAGGCTCAACCCCCGAGTGCTCTTGGAAAGCGAGGGCAGCAACAAAGCTGGCACAAGGAGTTGAAGGGGGGCAGTCAACTTCACTACTCTGAGGTCCTTGAGTATCGACTCCCAGCCTGTCCTTCCTACGTCCCCCTCTTGTGCTTTCACGGTGCTACTGGTCCTCGTTGGGATTCGAATGCCGAGGGCTCCTTAGGCTGCCCTGGACCCTGTCTCGGAAGGCCTTGAGGGGCTCGGTTATGGGCCCAGACATCCGCAGGACGAGCGGCGAAATGGACACCTTCCTTTCCGTCGCCACCGCTTCTATGTCTGTGTCTGCCGGGAAGCGTGATAGCCTCTCCCCGAAGAGCCAGTAGTATGCCCTCCCCCTCGGGTCTTTTCTCACGAGCACCTTGTCGGTGTACTTCCTCCTCCCCACGTGAGTCAGGACCAAAGGCGTTGTGGGCTGTACCCTCGGCGGAAAGTTCACGTTCAGGATCTCGGCCCCTTCCGGCATTCCGTTCTCCAGCACGTCCCCTATGATTTCGCTCGCGATTATGCCGGCGGACCTGAAGTTCGGTTGATCGTACTCCAGGGCGAACATCGACTCTCCGGGGACCTCCATCGAGAAAGCGATGGCAGGAATTCCGGTGAGAGCCGCCTCGAGCGCCGCCGCGACCGTCCCTGATGCCAGGATGTCCTGAAACGTGTTGTTGTCGCCGATGTTTATTCCCGAGACCACCAGGTCAGGGCGCCGTGGGAGTATCTTGTTCACCCCGATCATCACGCAGTCTCCCGGCGATCCAGAGACAGCGTAACACTCGAACCTCTCCCGGCGGACCTTGTTCACCCTCAAGGGCTTGTGGAACGTCATGCTCAGGGCGGTCGCGCTCTGAGGCTGCTCAGGGGCGACGATGATGGCATCCGCGTGCTTTGCCGCGGCCCTCGCCAGTTCGATAATGCCGTTGCTCTGGACACTGTCATCGTTCGTGACCATAACCAGTTTCCTACTTGCCGACATTATGCTTCGCCTCCGCCAGGGCTTTGTCTATAGAGTTAGCTATTTCTGTTATCTTCCTTATCATCAAAGATAGCAGCTGACCGACGTGCTTCTGCATCGGGAGGGCTAACTCTATGCCCTCTAGCTCCGCCTCCCCGGCTGGCTTGGCCGTTTGGACGGACCCTCTCCGCTCGCCGAATGATGATTTCCTTTGTGATGTCTCCTTTCTTCAAAGGAGGGTCGCGGCTTAACCCCATCCGAGATGAGGTGATAGCGGAGGGTGCTCTGAGCAGCTTTGTTATTCCCTTTTTTCCATTAACATCCACGGCACTCTTCCGTTCCGAGGGTTCATGCCGCGGCCAAGTCTGGACTTCGGGAGAATAACCATAATACCCTATGCACCGATTCCACATCGCCCTCTCCTTGCCGGTCGTTGGGAGGCAGTCAAAGACAGGGGCTTCTCCATACCCCAGGGCTCTCCTTGCAATGACGAAGGCTGCGAGAAGGTGCCTGTTGAAACCACCGAACCTCTTCCCGTATTTTGTCATGGCGGCCATGCTGGAATAGGCGGGGTTCACCTCGACAGAGGGCATTCCCATCTTCAACGCCGACAGCCTGACTCTCTGTAGCATCTTTCTCTTCATGAAGTTGGAGCGCTTGAAGTTCGTCCTGGCGTCCGAATCGTAGGCTCCCTTGAGCCTCAGGCCTTCCACTGCAACTGCGCTGCACCCGTGCGTGTCCAAGCACCACTTCAGCATCCTGTTCACCGCATTCTCGAGGAGCCATTTCCTCTTGTTGGTCGAAGCTGTTACGAAGCGGATGTCTCCGAAGAACTTGGTTGCGATGAGATTCCCTTCCGCAGATACCACTGTGCAACCTATCCCTTCGGGGTTGATGTCGATGCCCGCCATCCTTCCACTCCACTCCACTAGGGCTTCTCCGAGCTCGAATGAGACGAGCACCTGGTACCCGCCCTCGGAACGAATGACCCTCACAGCGTAAGGGATTCCTTCAAGCCCCACACGGGGCGTCCCTTCCTTCCCTAGCATGATCGACTCGGCCTTTCCCACGAGTCTCTTGACGGAGTCTGAATACGTGTCAGGCACATGAAGGTCGAGCTCGAAGTCGTCTCCGGGCCAGTTCCGTATTCCTAGATGGAATTTTGCTTCGCAACCATTGTCAATGCAAAGGAGTCTCGCATTCGCGTTTCCCTGCTTGTTCGCTTGCCCGACGGAGTAGATATGGTTCGACCTCCTTTCCCTCCATTCGGAACGGAGAGCCTCCCTCTTCCCACCACAAGCTATCGAGAGCTGGTGGTGCAGTTTCCTTGAGCCGAAGACAACCTTCGGGTATGACTCGTTCAAAAGTTGCGACTTCAACTCATCGAGCCTGAGTTGGAGCCTTTGCACCTTCTTCTCGCATCCCTGGACCTTCAGGGGGTTCGAGAGACGCTCCATCTTCTCCCTCGTGTTCTTGATTTTCTCCTGGTACATCTCAATCCCATTGGCGATTCTCTCTTCCTGGGATGCCATCAAGGCTTTCGCCTGGTTGATGGCTGACTGAATCCACCTAGCGTTCTTTACCCCATACCGTGTCCGTATTGCAGCCTTCACAGAGGCTGCGTCTTCCCCGGCCCTGAGGAGGTTGTAGGCCGTTCTCTCCATGGAACAAAAGGTTCTGCAAATCTCATCTAGCCTGGCATCTCCTCCTTTGATGAAAGCTCTCACGGTGTACTGCATGACAAAGACTCTCCTCTTAGACCTCAGAGACGGCTTTGGGGTGACTCCGTATAACCGAAGAGGAAAATCGGGATGGCGGCCGGAGAGGGTTTGCTGAAAGTGTTTTGCGTGTGGCGATTGCTACAGATGCAAAAAAGACGCTGGTTCAAACTGTCTCGCTCTTTCCACGCACCAAGATGATACAAGAGAAACAGAATGTCAACGAAACAGATGAAGTCTCTCAACAGCTGCGCGAGACCTTCTGTCTTCAATCCCGTAGAACTTCGAGAGCACCCTGACACCGTCTTCGACTGTCTCCTCTGTGAGGATGACCTCAAGGATGAGACGCTCGACTTCGCTCAGGGGCATGCTCGCCAGGGCTGCCTCGAGCTCCTCCTGACTCGCCGCAACTTCGTCGATAAGTCTGCTGAGTTTCTTTGTCTCCTCCTTCACCCTCCTGCGTTGAAGCAGCACCTCGGCGGATAGATTCTCCAGATCCGTAGCCGGCCTTTTCGTATCTCGGCCATCAGGCCAACTTTCGACCACTTTGGCGACGGTCAGGTCGCCAGAAGAGTAGTCTTCCACGATTGCTCCTTTGCTTGCGTAGACCCTCCGTGCTTTGGGGATGCTGTTGCTCAGTTTCCTCTCCTCCACGAGGCCCAGCTTCTCAAGCCTCCTCAGGTGTCTGAGGACCCCCTGGACAGAGATGCCGGTGATGTAGGCGAGCTCTCCGAGAGTGCGAGGGCGCACTGAAAGGGAATCCGCTATCTTCAGTCTCACTCTTGATGAGAGAATCCCGCCGAGCTTATCGGAAAACATCGGATGCCCGAGGGGAATCATTTATAAAAGGCTTCACACACCGCTAATTAACGGGTCCTTAATCAGATGAGCGAAGACAAGCGGAGAGACCTCAGAGACATGCTCGACGAGCTCGAACACTACTTTGAGGGATTCGAGAAGGAAATCGAGGATGCGGTGAAGAACAACATCTTCGGTGGGGAAAAGAACTCCTCGCCCTTCATAGCAGGCTTCTCGTTCAACATGGGACCGGAGGGCAAGCCTTCGGTACAGGTGTTCGGGAACAACCCAATAGGGGGAGGCGCGTTCCGGTCGCCCATAAACGAACAAGTTGTCGACGAGAAGAGTGGCACACTGAGGATTCTCCTCGAGATGCCTGGCGTGGAAAAGCAGGACATCAATGTAGAGTCAACAGAGGACTCGGCCGTGATCAAGGCAGAGAACGACGAGCGAAAATACAGAGCGGAACTCCACCTTAAAGCACCGGTCCGGCCCGAAAGCGGGAAGGCCGAATACAAAAATGGAATGCTCGAAATTTCATTCTCATTGAAGGACAAGGCTAATAAGGGCTTCAAGAGGGTAAACGTTGTCTGAAAGTGGTGCTGGGATGAGTCAGCAGCAGGTACAACTCAAGGTGCTCGAGGCCTACACGCGTGACGTAGGCAGAGGAGTCGCAAGAATCGATTACGATGCCATGGATGCGCTGGACGCTTCTACCGGAGACGTGATTGAGATCAAGGGAAAGAGGAGGACTGTTGCAAAGTGTCTCCCGCTCTACCCGTCGGACGAGGGGCGGGGCATCGTCCGAATTGACGGTCTAATACGAAACAATGCAGGCGTAGCAATCGGGGATGTCGTAGTCGTCAAGAAGGTGAAGGCTCCACCGGCGGAGAAGGTGGTCGTCGCGCCCCTCGAAGCCGTCCCCCCCATCGACGAGCGCTACCTGGCGGACGCCCTGGAGAGCGTCCCAGTCACCAAAGGTGACAACATCATGATCCCCTACTTCGGAGGGAGGTTGACCTTCCAGGTAGTTGGCGTGAGCCCCGTCGCCGACGCTGCCCTCATCACGCAAAGAACCGTTTTCGTCATCTCAGAGAAGGGAGAGGCTCTCCGCGGCGTCCCCCAGGTTACCTACGAAGACATCGGCGGCCTGAAGGATGAGATTCAGAAGGTGAGGGAGATGATAGAGCTCCCACTCAGGCACCCCGAGATATTCGAGAAGTTGGGCGTCGAAGCGCCCAAGGGCATTCTCCTCTACGGCCCTCCCGGGACAGGAAAGACCCTTCTAGCGAAAGCGGTGGCCACGGAAAGCAACGCGCACTTTATCCCCATAAGCGGTCCGGAAATAATGAGCAAGTTCTACGGGGAGAGCGAGGCAAGACTCAGGGAGATATTCAAGGAAGCAAAGGAGAAGGCGCCCACTATAATATTCATCGACGAGATCGATTCCATCGCGCCCAAGAGGGAGGAGGTCACTGGCGAGGTCGAGCGCAGAGTAGTCAGCCAGCTTCTCTCTCTGATGGACGGGCTTGAGGCCAGAGGTAAGGTCATAGTCATAGCGGCGACGAACAGGCCAAACGCCATCGATCCGGCGCTCAGGAGGCCGGGCCGGTTCGACAGGGAAATAGAGATCAAGGTTCCAGACAAGAAAGGAAGGCTGGAGATTCTCCAGATTCACACGAGACACATGCCATTGGAACAGAACGACGACAAGCACGGGGCCGCTGACAAGATAGTTGACCTAGAGAAGCTCGCCGCTGTTACCCACGGGTTCGTGGGCGCAGACCTAGAGTACCTTTGCAAAGAGGCGGCCATGAAGACCCTCCGGCGGAACCTCCCCGATATCAAGCTGGAAGAGGACAGGCTTAGCCCCGAGACTCTGGACAAGCTTATCGTGACGATGTCAGACTTTGAAGACGCGCTGAGAGACGTCATGCCCTCAGCAATGCGCGAAGTCTACCTTGAAACTCCGGACGTGAAGTGGGCGGAGATAGGTGGGCTGGAGGGAGTGAAGAAGGAGCTGCAGGAGGCCGTGGAATGGCCTCTGAAGTACCCGGACCTCTACGACAAGATAGGCTACATGATGCCCAAGGGAATAATGCTCTACGGGCCGTCGGGCACTGGGAAGACCCTGCTAGCCAAAGCGGTGGCAACGGAGAGCGAGGCAAACTTCATCAGCGTGAGGGGTCCGGAGCTCCTCAGCAAGTGGGTGGGGGAGTCAGAGCGCGGCATCAGAGAGGTGTTCAGGCGTGCGAGGCAGGCTTCTCCGTGCGTGATATTCTTCGACGAGGTTGACGCCCTGGCGCCGACGAGAGGCATGGGCGGCGACAGCATGGTGACCGAGAGAGTCGTGAGTCAGCTCCTGACAGAGCTGGACGGAGTCCAGAGCTTGCAGGGGGTGGTCGTGCTGGCAGCGACAAACAGAATCGACATTGTGGATCCGGCTCTGCTCAGGGCCGGGAGGTTCGACAAACTCATCCTGATCCCGATGCCTGACAAGGCCGCAAGGAAGGAGATACTGAAAATACACACCAAGGGCGTCCCCATTGCGAAGGACGTGGATCTGGACAGGGTCGTCGATATGACAGAGGGATTCAGCGGCGCTGACATGGCGTCGCTGACCAACACCGCAGTCTCCATAGTCCTTCAGGGCTTCATAACGAAATACCCGAAGCCCGACGACGCGAAGAAGCACGTAGACGAGGCCATCGTCCAGATGGAGCACTTCGCAGATGCCATAAAGAAGGTCAGGTCGTCCAGGGAGGGGAAACCGATGGAGAAGGTCGCAGTCCCCTACTACAGATAAGCGAAGCCTAATTACATCAAGACGGGGGCCTCCCCCCGAACCTTGGAGCATGCCAACATCATAGGGAGAGGCACGTGGCTCGACAAGGTAGCCCAGGAGACGCTCGAGCGGGAGAAAAATCTCGGCAGAAAGCTCTCTCTCGTCAGGGTGGAGAGCGGGCTCGGGGCCTCAGGTCTACCTCACATAGGAAGCGTAGGGGACGCCATCAGGAGCTATGGGATCAAGCTCGCGATGGAGACCCTTGGATACAAGTCTGAGCTTATCGCATATTCCGACGACTTCGATGGCCTTAGAAAGGTCCCCTCAGGGTTCCCTTCATGGCTAAAGGATTACATTTCTCACCCCGTCTCAAGGATTCCGGACCCGTTCGATTGCCACCCGTCTTACGCCTGGCACGTGGGTTCCCTCCTGCGTGAATCGCTCGACAAGCTTGGGCTTGAGTACACTTTTCAGAGCGGGACGGAAGCCTACAGCTCCGGGAAGCTCAACGAACAGATAAGGACGATACTCACGCACTCGAAGGCGATCGGGAAGAAGATTAACGAACTTGTGGGGCAGACCAAATACGAAGCCGCTCTCCCGTATACGCCCGTCTGCAAGAACTGCGAAAGGATCTACGTCACCCAGGCGCTATCGTTCAACCCGAGGAAAGACACCGTCCACTACAGATGCCAAGGGACCAAGCTGGGCGAGAAGTTCGTGAAAGGGTGCGGCTATGAAGGCGACGTGAAAATCTCCGACGGGGAAGGGAAGCTGATGTGGAAGGTGGAATTCGCCGCGAGGTGGGCCGCATTCGACATACGCTTTGAGGCCTACGGGAAAGAACTCACAGACTCGGTGAAGATCAACGACTGGGTGGCCGAGAAGGTGCTCCACTACCCTCCTCCGTACCACGCGAGGTACGAACTCTTCCAGGACAAGTCGGGGCGAAAGATGTCAAAGTCCAAGGGTAACCTCGTGACCCCCATCGAGTGGCTGCAATACGCATCTCCGGAGAGCCTCCGTCTGCTAATGTACAAGCGGATTGTCGGGGCCAGGAACATCTCCGTGGACGACGTCCCCAACTATATGGACGAATTCGACGACCTGGATGAGTATTACTTTTCGAGGAAAAGAGACCCGAACCAGATGAAGGACGCCAGGCAGCGGGGGCTCTACGAGTACACCATGCTCCTCAGAATCCCGAAAGCCAAGGGGGTCCATGTCCCATATCGCCTCCTGGCCCAGCTCTCGTCTGTGGCGCCCGAAGGTGCGGTGCAGGAGTTCGTCGTCAAGCGGCTTGCGAGCTACGGCATGGTTTCTGGGATGTCGGAGGACCTTGGAAGAAGGATCGAATGGGCTTCGAAGTGGGCGCAGAGGGAGGGGAGGCGCGCTGTTGAGCTCCCTGATTTGAGTGAACCCGCACGAAAGGCAGTGGAGGACTTTGCGAAGGCGCTCCCCCTGGCGAAAGACGCCGAAGAGGTGCAGAACGCGGCCTTCAACGCTGCTAGGAAGAACAACCTGAAGCCCGGGGAGTTCTTTCCCGCGGTGTACTCCATTCTCCTGGGGTCCGACCGAGGCCCGCGTCTTGGTCCATACGTCATCGACGCTGGGAGGGCCGAAGTGAGCAGGGCGCTCCTCGAAGCGGTAAAGGGATGAGCGGATTCGGGACAGGACGTGGTTCCTCTGCCGACGAACTACGATTGAGAATCATTGAATGCAGGCTCTGCCCCCGCCTTGTCGCGTACAGAGAGGGGGTAAAACCAAGGTCTTCCTACGCCTCCCAAGAGTATTGGCGCAGGCCTGTCCCCGGCTTCGGAGACCTTTCGGGGAGGGTTCTGATACTTGGGCTGGCCCCGGCAAGTCACGGTGGCAACCGTACTGGGCGAATCTTCACGGGGGATGCATCGAGCAGATTCCTAGTCAAAGCCTTGTACGCGGCTGGCTTTGCCAACCAGCCGATTTCCGAATCTCGCGATGATGGCTTAAGGTACTATGACTGTTACGTTACGGCAGCCCTGAAATGCTCACCTCCCGGTGACAAACCGACTTCGAAAGAGTTCGCGGATTGCTCGCATTACCTTGAGCAAGAGATTTCGCTGATGGTGAACCTGAGAGCGGTCATTGCGCTAGGGGCCTTGGCGTTCAAGTCGTACCTAGATCACCTGGGCAGAAGGGGTGTCAATATAAGAGGCGTGAACTTCTCACACGGCAGGGCATACAGTTTTGAAGGGTTGCCGAAACTTTACGCCAGCTATCACCCGAGCCCTCGGAACACGAACACAGGCAAGCTGACGCAGCGAATGTTGATCGGGCTCTTCAAGAAGGTCAGAAGAGAACTCGTACAGACCCAGCAGATGGTAGGTCAAGGACGCCCCGTCGGCGGAGACCAATCGGGAGAGACCACTTAGACCGCACTGTTGCGCCTTCAGCAGGGTTCGTCGTTCTTAATCTGGCCAAGCCTTTAATTCCCTACCCCGGGCGTCGTCTCTGGGCCCGTAGCCTAGCATGGATCAGGGCATCAGCCTGCGGAGCTGGAGATTCAATACCAGAGGTCGAGGGTTCGAATCCCTCCGGGCCCGCGAAAAAATAGTTCAGAATGAACTCTGCTCAACGGAAGGGGCCCGATTCGGACTCATTCAGAGGGGACTTCGTCCTCTTAGATCGGAATCATTCGACGCATGAACATCAAGTTGAACAACACGAAGAACGAGCGGGGTTCGCTCAACCCTGTCCCTTCCGAAGGAAGGTTCTCACCAATTATGGAATCCTAGTGAAAAGGAAGGATTGACGGAGTGGAGGTTTGGTGGACGTTTTCACACCAATGGTTGTTGGCACCGCTTCCGTCCCAGTAGAGGTCGTAGGTATCGCCATCGTGCACAAGGTTCCCTATGATGAAGTCGTTGTTAGATGGCGTAGTTGCTGGTCATCCTTCTATGTTGCTGCTCGCCACAACGATGCGATACTTTATGCTGTCCCTGATCATGTTGCCTGTCACGTGGACTTCGCACACGGTTTGTGTACTGACGGGTCCGAACTTGCAAAGGAATGGGAATATTGTCCAAGATGAATTTCAGACTCATCCCGATGCATCAAGGCTCCTGAGCCGTTATATATCAAACAAAGATCCTGAGGAACTACGATAACCAGGAGAATCACTGCGATAGCGTTTCTGCTAGCATTCCTGCTTTCGATGGCAGTCCCGGTAGCCCTCGCGGACACGATTTCCTGGACGTCCAGCTCGATATCTCAGGGAGCGACAGACCAGATCACCCTTCAATTTGACAGTCCTGGTTGTCCGTCGGGGGACCACTATGATGCCACTGTATACGTTCTCGGCGCTAGCGGGGAGAGCAGCGCGAGTTCTACGGGCACCCCCTGCGGAAGTGATGCAGTCTTCACCTTCCCAACGGACTTCACCGCACTATCAGGCTATCCAGCCCCCAGCACGGCAGTCTGTGGCGAGTATTCCTATGGGGTCACTTGGAACGTATACACCTCAACTGGCTTGCTAGCCGGAACGTTTACGACCGGGCACCCGGCCCTTGCTTTCACGGTCACTGGTTGTACAACCGTTCCCCAGTTCCCGCTTGGGTTTGCCCTTCTCTTCGCCGTGACGATTCCGGCCTTGCTCCTTCCGAGGAACATGCGCAACAGGACGTCAGCGGTCAGCGTCTGAATGGGCCTGTCTCACCGACGAGCATTGCTGCCCCTTATTGCCTCTAGACTGACAAGGACCACCACTTTTCTTGATCATGTTGCCAGCTACACGCACGCCGTTGGCGTAGTCAACCCAGACCTCAGCGTATGCTCCGGTGATGGCATGAATGATGCACCATTAGCGGATTATGGGCATGATCTACAATCTAAGAAAAGGGGGAGTGAACTCATAAAGCCAATGGCAGGTTATAATAATCACCTGACCGCTGCACACTTGGACATGAAAGTACGCGAGGCCGAGAAAGGGACGGGGATGACCGAGACAGAAGCAAAGGAGTACCTCGTCAAGAGCAGGTCGAACCTGATCCTGGGGACCGTGGACGCGAACGGCAACCCCAACATGGCGCCTGTCTGGTATTACTTCGACCCGCAGGCAGAGAAAATCTACATGTACACCTACAGGAAGGCGGCCAAGGCCTCCAACCTCCGTGTCAGGGATGTGGTGTACTTCGATGTGGACGACGACCTGTTCCCGTACAGGGGCGTTAGGGGCAGGGGGCGCGCGAAGGAGGTTTTGGACAAGGCGGTGGCCCTCGAGATTCTGGGCAAGATACTCGCCAGATACATCAAGCCCGGCAATCCCTTCAACTCCATGTACATAGGCGGCTTGGAGAAGGGCGCAATCATGATAGTAGAATTAACTCCGGCTTACCTCACCACGTGGGACGTGGGCAAGGGCAGCCCTGAGCAGGTCCGCGCCTATGGTGACGCTCTGCTGCCGAGGGACCGAGAAGACCAGAAG
>CAYPSJ010000045.1:0-8824 GCA_964413565.1 uncultured Nitrosopumilales archaeon
CTCTCGATATACAAGTGGGGCCCGACGTTCCTGACGTTGAACGAGGAACCCCTGGAGGCGTACAGAAGAGCGCGGACCGAGGGGAAGGCGATCCAGGCCCAGAGGGAGTACTTCCCACAGCTCTTCGAACAGAACTAGGAAACGGTTAAACCCCAGGCCTCAGCGCTCCAACTCGACTCGAGCCGGTGGGCGGGCGACGGGGATCTCCTGGGGAAGTTCCTCCCTCGCAGCAGGACGCACGGCGCCAGGAGGCGCGACCAGAGATGGTCGGCTCCAGAACAGAAACGAGACCCGGCCCATCATGGGCGATGATGGGGCGACCTTGAGGTCGATGGGTACCGGGATGAAACGGCTGACCCGTGCGGAGCAAGGCCAAACGTGGCTGATGACAGGCCTGCAGGAGGCCAGGGTAGGCCGCTGAGCTGAATCCCGCCTAGAACAGAAGGAGGACTATGGCCGGGACGAGTCGGACTCCTGGGCGGGGAGAAAACTCCCCCGCCCGGGGCTCTAGCTATTGTGAAATGCCTTCAGTGCTTTCGCTCGGCTCCTGTTGAGGCTGGTTCTGGGGCTCGGTCTGCGTAGGAGCCTGAGGGAGAGTCCGAGGCTGCGCTTCGACGCCACCCTGTGGAGAGCTTACTCTGAGGGCGAGCTCGACTCGGGCGTAATCCTCTTCATACTTCACTGAGAATCCCATCTCCCTGCAGAGTGCGAGCATGGGCGCGTTGTCCCTGAGGACCACACCGAAGATGGACTCGAACCTCCTTTCTTCAGCGATGTCGATGAGCATGTCGACGAGCTTGCGCCCTAGGCCCTTGGTCTGGTACTGGTCAGCGATGACCACCGCGAACTCGCCTCTCCTGCGGTCGGGCTCGGCGATTAGCCTCCCCACGCCTATTTCTCGGCGCCGGCCGCCCTCGGTTATCTCTGCGACTATCGCCATCTCCCTGTCGTAGTCTATGTTGCAGAAGCGCACCAGGTCCGAGTGGGGGAGGTTCCTGACGATGTTGAAGAATCTGTAGCGGCTCGTCTCCTCCGATAGGCCGTTTATGAACTCTGATTCCATGGCCTCGTCCTCCGGGCGGATAGGCCTTAGGAGCACGTCCGTACCGTCCTCGAGCTTCCAAGGGACGACGTACTTCGTCGGGTAGGGTAGAATGACCATGTGAGGGTACGGTGTGGTGCGGTCGATTGGACTCGGGTCTAGGAGGATCCTGACGTCGACGGCGAAGACCTTCCCTTCTCCCACCGAGAGCGGGTTGACGTCCATCTCAGCGATTTCGGGGAAATCTGCGATCATGCTGGAGAAGCGGACGATGACCTCCTCCAGGGCCTTGAGGTTGGCGGGGGGATGGTTCCTCAGTCCCTTCGAAAGAGCCTTGTAAATGGTCGTCTCCTCCATCATCCGCCGGGCAAGAACCTGGTTGATCGGGGGGAGCCCTATGGCGAAGTCACGGAAGAGCTCGACTCCTATGCCTCCGGAACCGAAGAGGAGCACAGCGCCGAAGTCCCTGTCCTTCTTCGACCCCAGGATGAGCTCGTAGTCCACGTTCTTTGCCATCCTCTGGACGTATACCCCGTCAATCTTCGCCTCTGGCTTGAGTATCTTCACCCTGTCGATCAGCTTGTTGTATTCATGGGCAAGCATCTCGCTGTTTGTGATGTTGGTGACAACTCCGCCGATGTCTGACTTGTGGACTATGTCCTGGGAGACAATCTTGAGGACGACCGGGTAGCCGACCCTCCTGGCAATCATGAGCGCTTCCTCCTCGCCTCTTGCGAACCCTCCACCGAGCCTAGGGATGTTGTAGGCGTCCAGGAACTTGTCAGCGTCTGCCTGTGAGAGGAGGAGCCTTCCATCGGCGACTGCCTTTCTTACCATTAGCTTCAGGTGGCTGTTCGGAGGCATCAGATCTACTGGAATCTCGTTAGGGGTCTCGTACAGTAGGTCGAGGTTCCGCCTGTACCTGTACATGTACATGTAGGTCTTGACCGCCTCCTCAGGCGTCGCATAGGACGGTATGCTGTTCTCTGCAAACTTGCGTCTCGCGTCGGCCACACCCCTCTCCCCCATCCATACCGTGAGCACTGGCTTGTGCTTGTCCTTGGATAGCCTCACCACCATTGAAGCGAGGTCCGTCGCCGGCGTGACCCCCTGGGGGGTGCACATGGCGAGTAGTCCGTCGACGTTCGAGTCCCCGTAAAGCGTCGTCATGGCGTGCTCGTAGCGGTCCACGTCTGCGTCCCCCAGGACGTCTACAGGGTTTCCATGGCTCCAGTATGGAGGAAGGCGCTCGTTGAGGGCATTCATCGAGTTGTCAGAGAGTTTGGCCAGCTCCCCCCCGAGGTCGGTGATCTTGTCAGAAGCCACCACCCCAGGTCCGCCTGCGTTGGTGACGATGGCGAGCTTCGGGCCTGAAGGGAGGCGCCTAGAGTCTAGGACGCTGGCGCAGTTGAACAGGTCCCCTATCTCATCCACCCTGAGGACCCCGACCCTCTTGAATGCGGCGTCGTAGACCTCGAAGTCTCCTGCTAGGGCGCCCGTGTGGGACTGGACCGCCTTCGCGCCTGTCGTGTACTTCCCCGCCTTGAGGACAACGATTGGCTTGGTCCGGGCGAACCCCCTTGCGGCGCTCATGAACTTCTTGGCGTTCCCTATCCCCTCGACGTAAACGATGATGCTGCGTGTGTTGGGGTCGGTCCCGAGGAAGTCGATCAAATCGCCGAAGTCAAGGTCCAGCATCGACCCCATGGAGGCGAAGAGGCTGAATCCCACGTGAGAAACCGTTGCCCAGTCGAGGATGGCAGATCCAAGGGCGCCGCTTTGTGAGATGAACGCTATCGAGCCGGGCTCCGGGCTGTCCTTTAGGAATGTGGCGTTGAGGTGGATGGAGGGCCTTGCGAATCCGACGCAGTTGGGCCCGAGGAGCCTGAAGCCGTACCTCGCGCGAACGGCTTTGATCTCCTCTTCGAGCTTTGCCCCTTCGGGTCCCACCTCTCTGAATCCTGCGGAGATTATCACAACGCCGTCGACCCCCGCCTCACCGCACTCTTCCACGACCTCGGGGACCGACTTCGCAGGGGTGGCGATCACCGCAAGGTCAACGTGCTCAGGGATTGAGGCTATGTTCGGGTAGCACTTCAGGCCGGCCACGGTGTCGTGGGTGGGGTTTACCGGGTAGACAGTGTGCTTCCCTCTGCCCTGCAGGAGGTTCTTTAGGGTCGCCTGACCGACCGTCCCCTCTTTGTCGGTCGCCCCGATGAGGGCGACTGCCCTGGGGCTGAACATCCTGTCGATGTCGGCCATTCCTCTTCAAGAGGTTGACAAACGAAACGAGTATTATTGCCTTTTTGCGTATGGGTTAGGCCTAGGACCCGGCTCCCATCGCGGTGACTATCGAGGTCCCGTTCCTCTTTTCGACTCTGTATATGTGGTCAGCCATGGATTCCAGCTCCTTCTCGTGCGACACGAGTATAACCTGCCTGGAATCGAGCTCCTCCAGAAGCCCTCTCATCTTGTACACCTGCTCCTTGCTGAAGCCGTCTGTGGGCTCGTCAAGGATTACTAACTCGGGCTGGCCCATGATGCTCTCTCTCACCACCGAGTTGAGGGCAAATCGGTAGGCCAGGGCCATGCTGGTCCGCTCCCCTCCGCTGAGAGCCTCGTAGGCCTGCTCGAAGCCCTGCCTCTCGAAGACAGGAGTGAAGTCCTCATTGACCCTGACTTTCATATCTGGGTCCTCTACGAGGGAAGCGAAGAACCTCTGGAAGTGCTCGTTGAACCTTGCCGCTGCCTGGATAAGGGTCTGGCTTTCGATCAGCTTTACTGTGGGCCTGAAGAAGGTGGAGAGCCACGACTGGTACTTCGCGAGATGTGTTGACCTTCCCCGAGCGGACCGCATCTTCGCTACCTCGGCGTTCAGCCGATCCAGATCCTTGCGTCCGTTCGCCAGGTCAGCCTGGATACGGCTGAGTCTGAGGCTCGCCTGCTTGTCCTGCTCCCTGGCGTCATCGAGCTTACTTTGCAATTCTGATAGCCTGTCATAGATTCCGCTCATCTCCCTGATCTGTGAGCTGGCCTCATCCAGTTCGGCCTTGCGTTGCGCAAGTTTCTCGGTGGCCCTCTGGAGCTTCCTGCGCGCGGCCTTAATCTCCGTATTGATCCTGTTCTCATCCTTCAGTGCTCTCGCGTGATCGGACTCGGCGGACTCGTAGTCGGCGGCTCGTTCCAGCTCCGACGTCATGGAGGCTACAGAGGCTGTTACGTCCTGCAGTTGTGTCTCTACCCCGGCCAGCTCCTGCTCGGAGTGTTCGGATCTAGCGAAGATGTCGCCAGAAATCTTCTGACCGCAGAGGGGACAGACTCCCCTCGCGACAAGGTCTTTGGTCCTCGCCAGATCTCTTTCCAGGTTGGTCTTGGCGCCTGTGAGCTGGGCGAGCTTCTCCTTCTCCGAGTTGAGGCGAGACTTGATCTGTCCTGCCTCTGATTCTTGCTTTGGCATTGCCTCGAACGCTTTGATTACAGGCACGACCTCTTCTGCGAGGCGTGCCTCGAGGTCCTTGAGCGTTTTCTCGTGCTCATCGATCTCATCTGTCGCGTCTGAAATCTCCTGCCTGAGGCGTGGGACTGTGGCTTCCGCTCGGCTGAGAGCCTCCTTCTGGCCCAGATACTGCTTCCACTCTGCTTCGGTGGTTTTCACCAGCCGGGAAGCCTTAGCCTCGCCCTCCTTGAGCTTCGGGAGTTCTCCCTCTAGGTCGGCGACTCCCTTCGCTGTGGCCTCCATCTGTTCTTCTCTCGTATCCAAGTCCTCGCTCTCTCTGTTCAGGTCGTGGGCGATGTCCTTGATCTCGCGCTCGATTGTTTCGGAGTTCTCGGCGGCCACCTGGTAGCTTTGGGCACCAAGGATCCTCCGTATGACATGCATTCGGTCCTCTGGGTTCTGTACCAGGATCTCCTTCATCTGCTCCTGGGGGGTGAAGACGGCGTACCTGTAGACCAGGCTCTCTGCTTTGGGGTGCGTTGGTTCGTTGAACCCAAGAATCGATACGACCCGCTCTTTCAGGTCACTGGGGGAGAGCTTCATCCTCTCTCCGTTTGAGTAGATGTAGCAATCTTCCTGGATGACCTCATTCCCTCTGGCCTTGAGGTGACGGAGAATCGTGTATTCTGTTCCCCCCGACTCGAATGTGATAGAGACCTTCCCTGCTTGCTTCCCTTCGCTCAGAAGATGGGACCCCTTCAGATCGCTGAATCCGAAGAGGGCGAACTCGATAGCATACAATAGGGTGGACTTGCCGGAGCCTATGTCTCCTTCGAATAGAACCACTCCGTCGGGGATATCGAGGGCCGTCTCTTCCCCGTCGTTGTAGCTTCTGATGTTCTTGAGTGTGAGTCTCTGGACAAGCATTCAGGTCTTCTCCTCTAGGCCGAGGACAGCGAAGCCCGACTTCGATACCCTCTCTTCGAAGTCCCCCTTGTTCTCGTTCTCCTTCCTCCCCTCCTTCAGGGCTTCGAGCAGGCTGACGGCGAGGCTGACCCCCCGCTCTCCACGGAGCCTGGGTTCGTCAATGGTGACCGACGAGACGCGGCCTTCGAAGATTTCGCGCTCTGTCGCCTTCACGGGCTTCGGGGGGAGCCCTTTGGGCATCTCTTTCGAGATTAGGCGGCTGTAGCTCGAGAGGACAGACAGGGGGTTGGAGGCGAAAATACGCCTGCGGATCATGTTGAAGTCAATGTCAGAGGTCTTCCCTTCTGCAAGTTCCCCTTCGACCGTCAGGAGGACGACCTTGCCGGTTACATTCGCATTCGTAGCGAGCTGTGCGAGCTCGTTGGCTGCCTGGATGGAGGACTTCCCTTGGGCGGAGTAGTGCAGCTCGACGGGCTCGCAGACGCTTATCGGAACGAAGGAGACCTTCTCCACACGGTCGCGGTTGAAGTCGACGATGTAGAAGCCTCGCTCTTTGCCTCTCGCTAGTTGAAGGAGCTCATCGAAGTCGGTGGCAAAAATCGGACCAGGATAGGCGATGTTGGGATGGCCAGGGAGGTCGGCCAGAGTCCGGCCGTGCACGTGCCCTCCAGCGTAATATTGGAAACCAGCCGGGAGGTTTGCTGCGGGCATCGACTCCATCATCTCAAGAGAGGAGGGCTTGAGCTCGTCCAGCGCGCCGTGGAAGACGAATATCTTGAAGCCGGGCTCCGCCTCGAGCTTTTCTCTGTCAAGGGCGGCATATTCTTCCCTGTCCAGGGAGAGCTTCCTCCCTGAGATGCCGCAGATTTTCGGGCCGGAAGGGTCCTGAACGAACGACAGGGCCGTCTTTCCGCCCACGGTTGACTTCGCCTCGACCTTGACGAACAGACCCGCGCCGTCGAGTACGTCCACTATGGACGAGTAGTTGGGACTGAAGTCGTGAGAACCGTAGATTGCGTAGAACCTTATCCCTGCGTCGGTGGCCTCCTTCATCTTCTCGGCTGCCCTTCTGACAGCCGACAGGTCGGGGATGTTTGAGTCGAAGATGTCCCCCGCCAAGATGACGAAAGACACCCGCTCCTTGATGCACCTGTTGATGGATTCGTCGAAGGCGTTCAGCAGAAGGCCCTTCAGCTCCGGCTGCCTGAAGGCGCCGATGTGGATGTCAGACATGTGGGCAAACTTCGGCATTGGATGGACGGAGAATGCCGAGGTATATTTGGGATGAGGGCTAGTTTGGGTCCGGACCACCAGGGGCTTTAAGAGCGATGCCGGGGCGTAACCAGAGTTCATGCCGCGGCGGATAACCTGGCTATCTAACGTAATGGCAGCCTCGGTGACTGGGCTCGAGGAAGACGTGGCCAGGTCCATTGAGGTGGTAGAGACTCCTCCCGCCTGGATGTGTCTCGCCTGCCGAGGCGCGAAGCTCCTCTGCGGCAAGCCGAGGTGTCCCATCATAGTGAAGGCCCAGTCTATGGCCAAGCAGGGGCTGGCAATGGGGACGAACGAGATTCTTGGCTCATCCCCGCCCGGCGTCTTCGTCGGAAGGCTGGGATACCCGAAGGTCTCTATCGGGCCGATGGTCCCTCCCCAGTTCGGAGACACCACGATCCTCGACACCCCAGAGGAGTGGCTGGGCAGGCCCATCGAACAGATCGTGGACTACAGGTATTCCCTGGTGAGGGGGAACTCCAGGGCGAGCGTGGAGGACGCCAGGGAGCCCAACAGGTTCCTGACTTCGTTACAAGAACTTGCGATGGCTGCGAAGCCTGTGGACACGGAACTGAAGCTGACGAAGGCGCCTAGGAGGATCCTGACGCTCAGCGAGGACACCCAACCCTACGGCCCATCCGGCCCCCTTGACAGGTTCAGAATCGACAACCCCTCGGTCGACAGGAGGGTCCAGACTGCCTACTACGACAGGGACCTGGACGCGGCCGGGGCCGTGGACGAGCTGTACCGCAAAGGGGTGCTTGTCACCAGGATACAGAAGGCATTCTCGCTCGGCATGTTCGGGGTGGGGCCGAGGAGGAAGATAGTCCCTACCCGCTGGAGCATCACCGCGGTCGACAGCTCGATCAGCCTGGGGCTCATTGAGAAGGTGAAGCACAGACCAACCATCGACGAGTACAGGGTCTACAGTTTCAGGGTCTACGATAACCAGTATGTGGCCATGCTCCTCCCCGAGCCGTGGAGGTTCGAATGGATTGAAGCCTGGTTCCCCAACACCACATGGAACCAGTACACTACTCAGCCGTACATGATCGGAGATTACGAGGAGTACTTCGGGAGGACGAAGTACGCCCTCGTCGGAGGGTGCTACTACTCTACCAGGCTCGCTGTGAGCGAGGCGCTCGAGAGGGAAGGGAGGCAGGCCGCAGCCATCGTGCTTAGAGAGACGTACCCTGGGTTCATAATGCCCCTGGGAGTTTGGAACGTTAGAGAGAGCATAAGGGAGCTGCTGAAGCAACCGTTCGAGACTCACGGGACCTTCAGGGGAGCGCTCGACTCCGCCCTTTCAAGGCTCGTGATCTCGAAGCCGAAGTGGATCAGGGAGAGTGTCCTGATCTCGAGGGAGCTGTCTCAGACGAAGATCAGCGCCTACTCGTCCGCTGAAGACTAAAGTGGTGGAGCCCCAGAGCTGCTGAAGTTGACACGCCGTCTGTTCTGGGAGGACATGTACAAACGTGAATTCGACGCCAGCGTCGAGTCGGCGGACGGCGCCCGAGTTGTCCTCGACCAGACGGCCTTCAACCCGAGAGGGGGCGGCCTCGTATCTGATACTGGGACCCTCGCCGGCGCGAGAGTTTCCGAGGTGGTGAAAGAAGGAGAAGAGATCTTTCACGTTCTGGAGTCGCCAACGGGGGTAGGGTCCGGAGCAGTAGTCCATGGCGTTCTAGATTGGGACAGGAGGTTCAGGATAATGCGGACGCACACATCGGCTCACATCCTAAGCGCCGTTGTCAACAGGGAGACGGGCGCCCTGATAACCGGGAATCAGATCAGTCCAGACCAGTCCAGGGTCGACTTCAACCTAGACGACTTCGACAAGGAGAAAATCTCCTCCTACATCGACAGAGTGAACGAAGTGGTCACAAAGGGGCTCGAGGTCAAGACCTACTTCATGAAGAGGGAAGAGGCCCTTGCCAACCCTGGATTCGTCAAGCTGGCCAACGCCATGCCGCCGTCGGTAGACATGCTTAGGATCGTCCAAATCGGGGACGTCGATACCCAGGCTGATGGAGGGGTCCACGTCAAGAACACCGCCGAAATCGGGAAGGTGGTGGCGGTGAAGACGGAAAACAAGGGGAAGAGCAACAGAAGGCTCTACTTCACGGTGCAATGAGCGAGCATCCCCG
>CAYPSJ010000046.1:0-21686 GCA_964413565.1 uncultured Nitrosopumilales archaeon
CGACGAGTCCGGGAACTACGACGACGGCGATCAGCAGCAGCGCCACGAGGCGGCTGTCGGGCTTGGCTTCGTACTCCATCTTCCCACCTAATGCACCGACGACGCGGACCAGATCAACAGCAGGTCCGCGCAGAAGAAGAGCGACGAGAGCACGAACATTTTCAATCCGATGTGCTCCTTCCAGAGGTCCATGTAGACGAGCATGAGCGGGACCACCGCCGAGAGCGCCACCAGGGTCTCGACCGTTCCTCTAAGCTCCCAGGCCGAGGACGAGAGTGCAGGGATCGTAGCGACCTCGAGCAGCACCGTCACGACCATCCAGGACCAAGTGGCTATAATTGTGGTTCTTTCCATTCTCTCACATCAAATAGAGCGCGGGGAAGAGTACGACTATCATCGCTATCACGAACATCCAGAACAGTGAGAACAGGCGAAGCCCGGAGTTGTTATCCTTCGTAATCTTCCCGCTTATTCCCTTCTTGGTGATGTAGGTGAGCATTAGGAGCCCCGCGAAGACGTGCGCTCCCGATAGCCCCGTCATGAGGTAAAAGGTGCTCCCGGGCATGCCGCTGCTGAATGTGAAATTCTTCGCGAACTGCTCGACCCACTCGAAGCCCGAAATTATGAGGAAGGAGCCGCCTAGGACCAGGGTAGCGACCAGCCACTTCGTCATGCTCGCCCCCTTGCCTTCTTTTGCGTCCTGGATCGCGAGCATGAGGGTGAGGCCGCTGGTGATTAGCAGCAGGGTGTTGAATGCGACTAGGGGGATGTCGAAGACAGACCCTACCGCGGGCCAGTCCGGGAGGTGGAGCCTTACGAACAACAAGAGCCCACCTACTGCCGAGAAAAAGACTAGGTCCGAAGCGAGGAACAGCCAGGTCCCGACCTTCATCCTCCAGACTCCGAAGTTGTCTCCGTCGTGTTTGAAGGGCCAGGTTTCTCCTGCTTTCTCTTCGCCGGGCATGTTGAACCTGCTGTTCAGGTCATCCTTGGCCCAACCGTAGATTCCATACGCGCCCAGAATCAACCCTGCCCCGAGTAGTGCCCAACTGAAGATCAACCCAAGGCAGATGAGGCCGAGCCCGAGTGAGATTGTGAACGGCTTGCTGTTGAGGGGCGTCATGACGTGGGGAGCGTGCTCTCCTGAGGGCGCACTTGCGTAGACTGCCGGATAGTTGTCGACGTAAGACTTCGGGTCTGACGTCCACTCGGGACCTGCCGACTTCCAAGGATTCGGAGGAGCGGGCTGCCCCTTGTGCCGAAACGCCTGCACCAGAACATACAGAAGCAGGAACTGCGACATGATGAAGCCGTAGGCCCCCAGGGTCTCGATGAAGTTGTAGCTCCCCCACCCGGTCGACGCCAGGTAGGTGTACACTCTCCTGGGCATCTCCAGCAGGTAGAACATGGGGAAGAATGTCATGTTGAAGAAGATGAAGGAGGTGATGAAGTGCAATTTCGCCACCGCTCCACTGTACATCATCCCTGTCCACTTCGGGAGCCAGTAGTAGATTGCTGCCATGAGCCCGAATTCGGCAGCACCGACCATGATATAGTGGAAGTGCCCTACGACTTGGTATGTCCCCCTGAGCTCCTGGTCCAGTAGCACAGAGGAGTCGAAGACCCCACTGATGCCTCCGATGACGAATACAGCTAGGGCCGCCAGGGCGAACGTCAGCGGCGCCTTGAACTTGATAGCCCCTCCTATTGCAGTAGCGATCATGCAGATCACAAGCAGCCCAGAGGGGAGCGTGTTGATCTCGGTGTTGAGGTCTATGAACTCCCTCTGCAGTGGGTTTATGCCCGTGAGGAACATGTGGTGGGCGTAGATGGAGAAGCTGAAGGGTACCAGTATCAGTCCCACCGAAATCATAAGAGCCTTCTTCGCATAGATCGGCCTCCCGGTAAACACCATCATCACCTCGGCGATTGCTCCGAAGGCAGGAAGGACAACCACGTACACCTCCGGGTGACCGAAGAACCACCACATGTTCTCCCAGAGTATTGTGCTCCCTGCGGGGTTGAGGAAGAAGACCGTTCCTAGGGTCCTGTCAGTAATCAGGGCAAGAGTCCCTGCGAATATAGACGGGACCGAGAAGAGCAGCAGCAGCTGCGTAAAGAGAGTCATCCAGGTGAATGGCGGGAGCTTCTTCCAAGTCATCCCGGGGCCGCGCATTGTCAGTATCGTGACGATCAGATTGACGCTCCCCATGGTGAGCGAGCCCCAGAGCATGAGAAGCCCTAATCCCACTAGGCTCTCCCCAGGGCCGGGAGAGAATGTTATCGAATTGAGCGGTGCGTAGTTGGTCCACCCCGCCTGGGCTGCACCGCCAGGAGCGAAGAAGCCGGAAATCATGACTATCCCAGCCATCAGGTACATCCAGTAGCTGAACGCGTTGAATCTGGGATAGGCGACGTCCTTTGCCCCGATTTGCAGAGGGACGAAGTAGTTCGAGAACGCAGCCCCGAGAGGTGAAAGGAACAGCAGCACCATGATCAGGCCGTGCATGGAGACCGCTTGATTGTATGCAGACGCGGAAAGTATGTCCCAGGGGGCAGGGAAAGCGAGCTGGGTCCTCATCAGTCCCGCCAGCGCGCCACCTATGGCTACGAACCAAATCGAGGTCCAGAAGTAGAGGAGGCCAATCTCCTTGTGGTCCGTCGTGAAGAGCCACTTGCGGAGCCACGCGAGTGTTGGAGAATAAGCCTCCTTCATCGTTTCAGACTCGGCGGGTTGGTGTTGGTCTTCCATTTCTATGAGCTCGCTGTGGAGTTCAACCACGTGTCAAAGGTCTGCTGGGGAACGACAACAAGCGTCGATATCATGGTCGCATGGCCAACGCCGCAGAGTTCGAAGCATTGGATCGTGTAGTTTGCTATTGTGTTCGGCATTATCCACACTATGTTGTAGTGACCGGGAATCGCATCTGTCTTGACGCGGAAATCGGGGAGCCCGAACTGGTGGTTCACGTCCCTTGAGGTCACGTTGAACACGATCTCGGTCCCGACGGGGACCTCGCACGGACAGGCGATGGTCTTGTTATCGGGGTAGGCAAAGGACCAGAAGAACTGCTGGCCTATGACGCCGACCTTCAAAAGTCCCGGATCGCTGGGCGGGTTGTCATAGGTGGGAAGAGCCATCAGCGTCTGTGCCGCGACAGCGGCAAGCACAATCCCCATCAGTACGAATACTATAATCGGCCCCCTCCATGTCTCCCTGACTTCCCGCGACTTCTCCGGCGGGAGTTCTTTGCCACTTCGGGCCCTATACCGGTAGAGGACGTACACCATAATTCCGAATGTGACGGCCCCCGAGGCCACCCCGAGATACCAGTACCAGTTCCACACGTTCTGAAAGAGTTGCGCCGACGGTGGTGGACTCTGCAGAGCGGAAGCGGACAGCACTAGGCTACCCGGCAATATGCCCCTAACCAGCGGTCCAGTTTGTATAAAAAGCCATCCTAAGCAGTTAGGGAGGGCTAGTACAGGATGGATGCTATCCACTCGGACAAAATGAATGCACAGACGACCGCAGCGACTATGACGATCCAGAACTCTTGGGAGCGCAACCTCACTGGTTAGGGGGCGTTCCGATTTAACCTTTGAACGAGCACGGTCTCAGACGGAAGGCCCCTTTGCCGGATGCTAGGAGGAGAGGACGAGTACCCCACTCTGCATGAAGGGATGGACCGCGCATATCACGTTGCAGTACACCTTGTAGTCCCCTGGAGAGCTCGCGTAGAACGTTATGGTGTCCGTCTTCCCGGGGAGCACGGTAACCCCCGCATCAAGATATCCTGCAACAGCAAACCCGTGAGGCTCGACTGAATCGCTATTCACGATCGTTATCGTTACCTCCTCCCCTGCCCTGGCGCAGAGCACAGGCCAGGGTCTCGCCGGGGCGCCATGGGCGATACTGTCGTTGTACCCGGACTGGGAGGCGACCACGGTGAACGTGTTTGTGTAAGAAGTGCAGTTCACGTCGCTCACGTCCTTCGCCTGTTGGGATGGAGTGAACGGGTGCTGGGACGAGTAGTAGAGCACTCCCGCGGCGAGGGCGAGGGTCGCTACGATCATGAGCAGGACAAGCTTCTCCACTTTCTCTGCGGCTGCCAGTGCGCCGGTGTATTATTACTTCCGCACCGGCGGCAGCTCCCACAAGGCGCCTAAGCGTTAAATACGAAGGTTCCTAATCGGTTAGGGTTATTGGCGGAAGCAGCTCCCAAGGGGTTCGGTCTAGCCTTCGGCGTTGGGATTGTGGCCTTGTTCCTCGCCGTTGGAGCAATCGGTTTCGCATACGTCGGGTCCAACACGCAGATTTCGTCATTGCAGAGCCAGGTTAGCACCCTCCAGTCGGGGCAGTCTACGCTTGCGGGGCTCTCCTCCGTAAACAGGCCCCCCATTATCCTGCCGGTCAAACTCGCCTGGTGCTTAGGTGGGGTAGCTGGGGTTGGCCAGGACAGATTCTGTCCAAACGTCATAGTGGCCGACCAGGGTGACATAGTGCAGCTGTTCTTTATCTCCAACGACACGGCGGCGCATACCTTCACTATGACAGGTACCTATGACTTCCAAGTCAACGACTCGGGCGCGGGTGAACTCGACTTCCTCACCAACTATTCCCCCATAGCCGGCAACTGTTCGAACGGCGGGTCCTTCGCTCAGATATCTACCGGTGTCTCAGGGGTCTACTGCGTCTCTGGAACGAGCCTTCTCTCCAATGCGACGCTGACTGCGGACAACGCCTATATCTTCGGCGAAGAGCAGAACCCAACTCCTCAGTACCCCTTCACCAACAGCTGTGTCGCGGGTGAACCCGCGGGTGTTTGTCCAACTAATCCAGGCCCTGTCGCGTATCCTGTCAACGACCAAGCCCACATGTTAAACTTGGTAAATACACCGATTAATTCATCATTGCCAGATGTTGGCGCTAACCTGGGCGGTTTCTCAGAAACTCAAGGGATTGGCGCATTCCGAGCGACGACGCCCGGGGTATACATCTTCTTCTGTCGATACCACGTCTCGAACGGAATGTTCGGCTACCTGGTGGTGTTGCCGAATGCATACTGCAACACCAACGCCACCGCATGCGGCATAACCAAGTCATAGAAAGCGGCGTGCCAGCCAATCCCGACCGAACTGCCCGTGCACTAACACACTCGTCGCAGGATGCGTGAACAGATCTATAGTCAAGGGTTAAATACGGTCGGCCCGAATCCGTTAGGGTTCATGGCTGAAGCCGCGCCAAAGGGATTCGGCCTTGCCCTAAGTGTCGCAGTTATTGCCGTTTTCCTCGCAGTCGGGGCTATCGCTTTCGCATATGTGGGCGCGAGCACTCAGGTCAACAGCCTGTCGAGTCAGGTGAGCACCCTCCAGACACAGATTCCGGGACTAATCGCAAAGTCGGGCTTGGCCTCGGTCAACGCAACGCCCACGACAATGGCCTTCAGAGTCGACTGGTGCAACACCGACAACACGGGGCAGGATAGGTTCTGCCCTCCAGTCCTGATAGTCCATCAAGGAGATCTGGTCCAGATCCTATTCGAGACAAACGACACTGACGCGCACACCTTTACCCTTGTGGCCGGTGGATACAACTTCCAGCTGAACAACACCTATGGAGCGCCAAGCTCCAGCGGCAATTTCTCAACGAGCGGTAATGGGATGCACGACTTCCTTACGAATGCGTACTTCAACTCAAGCTGCATTCAGGCACCCTATTCACAGGCCAGCACAGGCCTTTCGAGCAGCGACTGCGTCTCTGGTTCGAGCCTTCTAACGCCGGGTGGGACGTACAAAGTTCCGATAAATCCGAACCCTGCCTCGTCCCCCCTGCCACCGTATACCCCAGAACAGATTCCTGTCGACAACCAGTTCCACTTTATCCATGAGGACGGGACCTACGACGCCGTTTGGAGCATAGCGTCGTTCCGAGCGTCCATTTCAGGAACCTTCGAGTTCTACTGCTACTACCACGTGTCCAACGGCATGTTCGGCTACCTGATTGTCCTCCCCAACACCTACTGCAACACTCACTCGGCGGCGTGCACTTCCACCTCCAGTTCGTCTTAAATCTGGTCGAAAGCGGTAACTGGCGCTCTCCCGGGGAATAGACGTGCGAGGATGGCTTTCCGCGCTTGCAGTCTTGGCGCTTCTGATGGTGGCTGTTTCTCCAGTTTTGGTTACGCCCGCGGCCTCACAGGCGAGTGGGGGATTGCCGCTCTACTCTGTGGCTCAGTACCCGCTCCCCACAGGGTCGACCGGTCCTAGCCAGATTGCTTCCGACCACTCAGGCAGAATCTGGTTTGTGGAACAGGGGAGTAACCAGGTGGGGAGTTACGACCCTTCATCAAAATCGTTCTCAGAGTTCCAGATTCCCACACAAAACGCCCTTCCTGAAGGAATCGCCGTAGATCCTACGGGGGAAGTCTGGTTCGCCGAGCTCAGCATCAACGGGCTTGCGGTGCTCTCGCCGGAGAACGGCTCCATCAGGGAGGTCACCATCCCCCCCGCCCCCGATGGTATCGGCTGCGGTCCCATTGGAGTAACTCCCCAGGGGAACGGCTCCATCTGGGTGACCTGTGAGTTCTCCAACCAGATAGATGAATACGTCCCGTCCCTCGGGATTCTCAAACAGTTCGACCTCCCGGTTCCGTTCTCCGCTCCCCTGCAAGTCCTCTTCGACAGGTCTGGAAACTTCTGGTTCACAGCCGCCGATTCGGGGATGCTGGGTTACGCGACCACCGGCCAACTGAGGCCGGGGACCACAGACGGAATCGAAGAGTTCGCGCCCCTGAACAGCACCTACCTCACCTACATAGTGAACCCGCTACTTCCCGGTGGCAAAGTGCTAACCAGCCTCGCTGTCCCCAGCCAGATTGCGTTCTCTCCTGATGGTGGTTCGCTCTGGGTCACTGAACATGGAGCCGGCTCCTTCGACCGCTACGATATCACATCCAAGACTCTGACGAAGTACTTCACCACCAAGCCATCCTCAAGCCTTTACACCCAGGCGCTCCCCAACGGGATTGCTGTGGACTCCTCGGGTCTCGTTTGGGTGGCAGAGCACTACGGAAACAGAATCGCCGAGTTCGACCCTGCGACGGGCTCCATGGAGGAGTATCCTGTGCCATGTTGCAAGGGCGAGATTGCGGGAACTCTCTACCTGGCTACGGGGGCGAACGGTACCGTCTGGTTCACCGAGAACTTCGGCAACGCCATAGGTGAGCTAAGCCCCCTCGGAACCACAGTGCCGTTCGATATTACTATGCAACCCAGCGCCTTTACCCTCGCCACTTCTGGTTCAGCAACTGTCTCGCTTGACATCTCCGGGAGCGGCGGGATAGGAACCCTGAGCTTTGAGGCCGAAGGGGTGTTGTTGGATGGCGCGCTCGCGAACCTGACGGCGACTTTCGACCCTGGGACCTTGACTCCAAGCGGCCAAGGTGGAACCACAACACTGAGCGTCACCTCATCAGGACTCGCCCCAGGGATTTACTGCATCACTGTGGGAGGGACATCCTCCTCCACCGGACTAATTTCGAGCGCTGTCCTCGCGATTACGGTCTCCCAGGGGTCAGAGTACTGGTGGGCTGTTGTCGCTGTGGTCATCGTCTTTGTGGTCGTCGGCCTCGCCGTCGTCACCCTCAGGGTGAGATCTGGGAGGAATAGGCACGGCACTCCTATTCTTCAGAAGCGTCGATCAGACCATTGACACGGCGGGTGAAGGAACGGAACATGCTGCGCGCACCGCCCTCCTTGCATTGACCGCAATCAAGAATGGACTAGCGGCGAGTAGAGGGATGCTGACCACCACAAACAGCATCTGATAGGGTGCCAGGGCCACGGCGAGAGAGGTGGCCCCAAGTCCGCCGAACGCGCTCGCCAGGAACAGCCCCGCGCAAGTAGGGCACCCCGTGAAAAGCCCTGTCAGAATCCCTAGGGTGCTCATCCATCCGACGTTTCCCCTCACCACCTTGTTCCTCACCGAGTGTGCTGCTACGGTCACGTTGAACCCGACGAGGATCGGCACGACCACCACAAAGAGCGCGTCAAGGGGAAGGATCTGCAGGGCAAGGTGCGACTGAGGGGCAAGGTACAGGATCACGGCGGGAACCGTCCCCACGGAGCCACAGCAGGCTGCTACGTTCCAGCTCATCGGAGAGAACCCGATCCAGGCCCCGGAGTTGACTCCGGGCTGGAAGACAATAATGCCGGACACGAAAAGGTAGACCACAGCGTACACTATTGCCGCCGCGAAACCTATCCTGAGGTCCCTCAGTGAGGAAAGCGATTCCGCTAGCGTGAACCTGACCGAGTCTGGGTTGTCCATTGCTCTCCACCTCTTCATCCCACAATATGTCAGCCAGGCTCCGGCGAGGACTACGCAGATAGCCAGGGCCTCGGCCACATAGTACCTCAGCACAAGTCCATATATCGACTGCTGGTCGTAAATGCCGTAGAGGTTCTGCCCGGCGTACCATGCCACCGAGTCGAGCGCGACCCAGACACAACCGACGGCGAAAAGAAGCGCGCCAAGAATCAAGTAACGGCTGGTGGGGAACCGACTCTGCACTACGCGTTCTCAGGGGCTGGCCCCGCCTTAAATTGATTCTTCGCCAGCACGGGTCCCAGCCCAATAAAGCGCCTCTCGTCCAGGGTCCCACGCATGACTAAAATACATCTTAAGGCGAGCGGCGCCAAAGCGGAGCACTTCTGATGGCATTCTCAGATTATGTTGCCCTGACGAAGCCGAAGATCGTCCCACTTCTCCTCATGGCGGCCCTCGGGTCGTCGGTTGTGGCAGCGAAGGCGATACCATCACCCTATGTCCTCATCGGGGTCTTGGTCGGGGGAGCCGCCGCGTCAGCTGGAGCCCTGGCACTCAACAGCTACTTGGAGATGGGCATGGACGCGAAGATGAAGAGGACGATGGGCAGGCCCTTGCCTTCGGGAAGGATCGTCCCAGCGCGGCACGCTTTGATGCTTGGCCTCGGCCTTGTGGCGCTGGGGATAATCGTGGCCGCGCTGACGCTGAACATCCTCGGCACTTTTTTTATAGCACTCGGCGCCTTCATCTATGTCCCCGTATACACACTCTTCTTGAAACCAAGGACGAGCTGGAATATAGTCCTGGGCGGATTTGCTGGAAGCTGCGCCGCCCTCGCCGGATGGTATGCCGTGACCTGGAGCGGCGCTGCAGTCGGATGGATTCTTGGGGCCCTTGTATTCGTATGGACACCTAGCCATTTCTGGTCCCTGGCCGTGATTACCGAGGAGGACTACTCCGCAGTGGGAGTCCCCATGCTCCCGTCGGTCGTGGGTCCGGAAGCTGCGTCGAAGTACATTGTGGTGAACACACTCCTCCTAATACCTGTGAGTCTTCTTCTAGCCTTCTTCCTGGCCGGCCTGGGTCTCTTCGTTTACTTGACGGTTGCAGCGGTATTCGGTAGTCTGCTCCTCTGGACCAACATCAAGCTCCTGAGACAGCCCACGAAGTCGAACGCTTGGTTGGCGTTCAAGTTCTCCAGCCCGTACCTTGCGATAGTCTTCTTGGCAGCAATGGCTGCCGCCGTGCTTCACCCCTGACGGAGCGCTAGGCAACCTTTTTCTCCGATTCTTGATCGGTGCAGAGAGGAATTCGATGGTGCTCTTCGTCGCCCATTACTCAGAAGTTGCCCTAAAGGGGAACAACAGGCCTGAATTCGTCAGAGCCCTCAGGAGGGGCTTTAACAGGGCACTCGCAGGACTGGAGCACACCGTCACATACTCCGAAGGTAGGTTCATCATAGAGGCTGCTGCCGAAGAGCAACAGGTCGCAGAAAGGCTCTCGAAGGTGTTCGGGATTACATGGTTCGCCCCGGTTAATGTCGTGCCTGCGAATTATCCCAAAATCCTTGATAGCGTGTTAGCCCTTTCGGCCGCCCCAGACGCGCGCTCCTTCCGGATAGTAGTGCGGCGCGTTGACAAAGCGTTCCCCATCCATTCTCAGGAGCTGGGCGCGAAGCTTGGGGCAGAGGTAGTCAAGGCGACCGGAAAGATTGTTGACCTTTCCCGTCCAGACCTCGCTGTTCACGTCGATGTAGTCAAAGAAAAGGCTCTTGTCTACTCGGCCAAGTCGAAGGGACCAGGGGGTCTCCCGGTCGGTACCGCAGGCCAGGTGATGCATCTCTTCTCCGGAGGCATAGACTCTCCCGTGGCTGCCTGGCTGCTCATGAAGAGGGGTGCCAGGCCAGTTTACTTGCACTTCTACTTGGCGCCGACCTCCGAAGCTGTGGTCGAGAGTAAAATCACGAAGCTTCTAAAAGTCCTTTCGGCCTACGAAGGGAAGAGCACGTTGGTGATTGTCCCATTCGCGGAGTATCAGCTGGCCACGACGGGCGTGCCGGGGGGGCTGGAACCCTCCCTCTTCAGGAGATTCATGAGGATGACCGCGGAGGGCCTTTCCCCCAGATTCAACGCGAACGCCATCTCGACAGGAGACTCCCTGTCGCAGGCCGCGTCGCAGACTCTATGGAACATCGCCTCCTTCGACAGGGGATCCACCCTTCCAATCCTACGGCCACTCCTCACCTACGACAAGGACGAGATAATCGGCTTAGCGCGGCGCATAGGTACCTTCGACCTCTCGCTAGAAGAGTACAAGGACTGTTGCGCGATAATCACCCGACACCCCCGGACGAGGGTGAAGGCTGAGGAGGTCTCCGAGTGGGCGGGGAGATTGGGGCTTGAAGAATTGGTCTGGAGGTCTGTTGCGAAAGCCTCCCTTGTCACCTACAACCCCTCGAGGGACGTTCTGAAGGTCTCACCCTTCACAGAAGCCCTTGCAGAACCCGAGGTTCCTGCCTGAAAGAACGCCTGATGGTGACCTCAAAATCGAGCTTGGACAAGGCAGAATTATAAACAAGCAAAAATCGAGTTTAGAAAGAACCCGAAATGGCTGACACAGTAGTTCAGATACAGGGGAGCAAGTTCCAAGATGAGGTCGTGAAGTCTAGCCAGCCCGTGGTTGTTGATTTCTACGCAGACTGGTGTGGCCCTTGTAAGATCATCGAGCCTGTCATCCACAAGCTCTCAGAGGAATACCAGGGCAAGGTCAAGTTCGTGAAGGTCGATACCGATGCCAACCAGGAGCTCGCGATGCAATTCGGGATCATGAGTATCCCCACGGTGATGTTCTTCTCGAAGGGAAGGGTAGAAGACATTGTCATTGGGGCCGTCCCGTCTTCTGTCCTGAAGTCCAAGGTCGACGCCCTGGTCAAGAACCCATAGATGCATAAAAGTCCCCTTGGAAGGGGCCGATGTTGATGCAGGCGAAGTATGTCCTGTTGCTGCTGGCAGCTGCCTCCCTGTTCACAACGATAGTGGTTGGCGCCTATGTTACTGTAGCCGGTTACGGGAATGCCTGCGGTTCGAGTGTCCCGCAAGACTGGCCCACTTGTCTGGGAGGCCTTTTTCCGCCTCTGCAGGTCGCCCCTGTGATGGAGTACACGCACAGGCTCTTTGCCGCGCTCTCGACATTGTTCCTGTTACTCGCGACCATAACATTCTGGCGGGCTAAAGACTCTGAGAAGGCGGTAAAGAGAACGGTCTATGTCGCTATGCTCCTTCTCGTTGCTCAGGTGCTTCTCGGAGGAGTCGTCATTGCCCAAGAGGAAGAGGCACTCTTGGTGGCGGCGCACCAGGCCCTCGCGATACTGACTTTCGGCGTTGCCGTGGCCGCCTTCGCCAGGGCAAAGAGACCTGCCTGAAGGATTTTAACAACACTAGGGGAGGCCTCAGGCCGAGTTGGACATAGAGACGCGACTCGCCTACGTGCGTCGGGTGGGCGAGGAAATAATCACAGAGAAGGAACTCCGAACTCTCTTTGAAATCAAGGACCATCCCACTGCATACGATGGTTTCGAGCCGAGCGGCCTCGCAAACATTGCATTTGGCGTCCTGCGTCCTATCCTGATTGAAGAAATGCAGAAGGCGGGTGTTAGGATGAAGCTCTGGATAGCGGACTGGTTCGCCTGGGTCAACAACAAGATGGGGGGAGACCTGGAGAAGATTCAGGAAGTCGGGAGGTACTTCATCGAGGTGTGGAAGGCAGCGGGCGTGGACATGAGCAAGGTCGACGTCCTCTGGACCAGCGACGCAGCGAGACAGGAAGAGTATTGGAAGAAGGTCATAGTCGTCGCCCAGAACTCCACCCTTGCACGAGCGCAGCGTGCCCTCACCATCGCGGGAAGGACTACCAAGGAATCAGTCCAGACCGCCCAGCTATTCTATCCAATGATGCAGGTGGCTGACATATTCTGGCTCGACGTCGACATCTGCCAACTGGGGATGGACCAAAGGCGTGCGAATGTTCTTGCTCGGGAAATCGCAGACAGAATGAAATGGAAGAAACCCGTCGCCGTACACCACCATATGCTGATAGGGTTGCAGGGTAAGAAGGAAGCTGAAGGTTTCGATGAGAATACTAGTTTGGACGCTGAAATATCGAGCAAGATGAGCAAAAGCAAACCAGAAACTTCGATCTTCGTCCACGATAGCGCAGAACTAATCATGAGAAAAGTCAATTCAGCATACTGTCCTCCGAGGGTGGTAGATGGAAATGCACTTATCGAATACTCCAGATACATCGTCTTTAGAAAGAAGAAGTCGCTTAGGATCGAGCGCCCTGAGAAGTACGGGGGCAACGTAGAGTTCTCTTCTGCGCACGAGCTGGAACAAGCCTACGAGGCAGGAACGCTACACCCCGCAGACCTCAAGAAAGCAGTCGGGGAGTCATTGAATGACATTATTGCGCCGATTCGTGACCATTTCGTCAAGGATCCTTCGGCAAGGAGACTCTATGAATCAGTCAGTACGGCAGAGACCACAAGATAGGGAAACCTTGGATTCTCGCCCCGCCACCGGGACGAACGGGAGAACTCGGTTCATAGTGGATGCGATGCTCGGCTCGCTCGCAAGGAAGTTGAGAGCGTTCGGTTTCGACGCCACCTATTACAAGGATGGTGATGACGCAGGCCTGCTAAGACTCTCTCTCCGCGAGGGCCGCATCATCCTGACCGCGGACAAGTCCCTTGCGGCAAGGGCTGATGCCAAGGGAATCACGACAATAGTTCTCGTCGGGGACTCCGATAGCGGGCGGCTCGGCTCCCTTGCCCACGGGGCAAGGGCCGCCGGCGTCTCCCTGGTGAGGGGGGACCCACTGTGTTCTCTCTGCGGAGGGGAGCTGCGTGCCGTCAAGAAGAACGAGATATCGGGACAGGTCCACACTTCAGTCAGGCGTCGCCATCGGCTATTCTTCAAATGCGATGCCTGCGGGCAAATCTACTGGCGGGGAAGCCACTGGAAGAGATTAATGTCACTCGCCAGGCGGCTCAACCAGAAGTAGGCATGCCATTAACCCTGGACGAAGGTAGAGCGTCCGTCAAGCTCGCCAGGGAGACCCTCGAGTCGCACGTTAGGGGGACTCCGCGAGGGCAGGCGCTGCTCCCGTCGGGAGTGCTCGCAGAGAAGAGAGGCGTTTTTGTCACCCTGAACATCCTCGAGGGAGATGCCAAACAACTGAGGGGGTGCATAGGGTACCCCGAGCCGATCAAGCCTCTTTGGGAGGCTGTTCAGGATGTCACGATCTACGCTTCGGAGGACCCCCGTTTCCCCTTCCCGGTCGCGCGGGAGGAACTTGACAGGATTGTGGTCGAGGTCAGCGTCCTCACCCTCCCTCAAGAGATCCACGCGCCCCGGCGACAGGACCTTCCATCGAAAATCAAGCTAGGCGTTGACGGCCTGATTGTCTCCAATTCGTTCACATCTGGGCTCTTCCTTCCACAGGTCGCGACCGAACAGGGCTGGGACCAGGAGACGTTCCTGTCGGAGGCATGCGGCAAGGCAGGCTTGCCATTCGATTCGTGGCTTAAGGGAGACACCAGGGTTCAGACGTTCCAGGCAGAGGTATTCGCAGAGGGGTCGCCGCGTGGCGAAGTGATGCGGGTCGACACAACGGTCGTGTGACCAGTCGGTCACGCCCAAGTTGCCCTGAGGGCGTGCACCCGTTACTACCGCAATCCGTCAAGGACGCCGCTGACGTCGGTCCGCCTGCCGGTGAACCTCTTTACGAGCCGCTTCTCTTCCCCTTTCATGTCCCAGTCTTCAGGTGCGTCGAAGCTCTTGGTCCCCAGTGCCTCGAGCTCTGATGCGAACCCCTCCTCAGACATGAGGTAGAGTGGGGAGAGAGCCCGTGGCGGCTTCCTTCCCTGGGACCACGGCGTGAACCCTGTGAACACCTTCCCCTTGAACGAGCCCGCGTATCTGGACAGCGCTAGACCGACCGGATCTCCCTCGATCACCTCGAGGCTTAATCCCCTAGGGTCTGCGCGATAGGAGAGCTCCGAGTAAAGCCTCGCAACCGCACGTAGACTTTCTTCCGAATACTTTGCGTGGACTAGACGAACCCTGAATCCCTGCAGGACGGCTCCCCACGCAACGACCGAGCTGTGCATCCCCCCAGACACTAAACATGCGACCTGCTCTCTCATCGTCGGGGACCCACCTGGCCCCTTTCTCACCTCAACCCCCACGACCCCATTTTTTCCGTCGAAGGCGGCCCTGAACAGAACCCTAGGGGACTCGCGTGACACCCTCAATCCCTTCAACCCATCCAACACCGACGACGTCACGATGCCCGAGATGTCCGAGGCCGCATTCCCTCCTGTCCCTTCTGCTTCCACGGCGAAGCGGTCCCCCTTTCGCAGATACCTACCTGCGAGCTCCCTTGCCGCCGCCGACAGCTCCAGAAGCGAATGGGCTGAATGCCCGACCGCAACCCACGACACACCTGGCATGTTCCCTAAGAGAGCCGCAAGTTGGAGCGGCTCCGGCCCTACAAGCCTAACAGAGTCTCCGAGTTTGGAGACATGCGCCTTCACCCCCTCCGCACCTAAGACGTAAGCGACAGAAGACCGGAGGTCGTCCAGGCTTCCTTTGCCCGTCCATCGCAGAATCGTCGTACTCGAGGAGGACATCTTGGGATTCTCGAGGCGGAGCGGCCATGGCTCCTTTAACCATTCGTGCGCATCACACTTTTAGCACGACCGGGTTGAGCCTCTCACCGTGAAAGAAAGTTACTCGGTCTCGACGGCGGCGGAGGTGCTCGCCGGCAAGGCGCCATCGCAGGTCGAGCTGAGGGGGTGGGTGGCGCGCAAGCACACCGTGGGGGGGCTGCTCTTCGCGCTCATCAGGGACGGGACTGGTTATGTTCAGGTTTCTGCCCGCAAAGGGGCGTCGGACAAAGCCTACGATGCGGCCAGGGGAGCGACGAAGGAGTCCGCCGTCATAGTCAAAGGGAACGTCCGAGACGACAGACGAGCCCCGGGAGGCAAGGAAATTGCTGCTGTTGAATTCGAAATCGTGTCCCTCGCGGAGAGCTGGCCGATTACGCGCACGGCTGCACGTTCACCAGGTTTTCTCTTCGACAAGAGGCACCTCAGCATAAGGGGTCCCAAGGCCATAGCGGCCATGAGGATCAGAGCGGAGGTGATAGGCGCTGCATTTGACTACTTCAGGGAGAACGGTTTCCAGCTAATCAGTGCCCCCACCTTCGTCCAGGCAGCGGTCGAGGGAGGCTCCACTCTCTTCTCTGTCGACTACTTCGGCAAGAAGGCGAGCCTCAGCCAGAGTGCACAGTTCTATGAGGAGGCGGCGCTCCCGGCACTCCAGAAGGTGTGGATCTTCCAGCCAGCCTTCAGGGCAGAGAAATCGAAGACCGCTAAGCATCTGACGGAATTCTGGATGATAGAGGCGGAGCAGGCGTTTACCACCCAGCCGGAGAACATGAAGGTCCAGGAGGGGCTCCTGTCCAAGATGGTACAGCGCGTCATAGAGAGGAGACAGGCGGAGATGAAGATTTTGGGGAGGGCGCTAATGCAACCAGAGCTCCCATTCATGAGGATGAGCTATGATGAGGCCAGAACAATCGCCGAGAGGAAGGGATTCGGGTTCGAATGGGGGGAGGACCTACCCACCGAGGCCGAGAGGGCCATCAGCCTGACGCAAGATTCCCCCTTCTTCATCACAGATTACCCTCTTAGCGCACGTTCGTTCTACCACATGACCTACCCTGACAGGCCGAAGGTCACCATGTCGGCGGACCTCATTGCCCCTGAGGGGGCGGGGGAGCTGGCGACCGGGGGGCAGAGGATCCACGATTACAACGAACTGATGTCGCGAATTGCTAGTCAGGACCTCCCGACGGAGTCCTTCTCGTGGTACCTAGAGCTGAGAAAATTCGGGATGCCCCCTCACACGGGCTTCGGAATAGGTGTAGAGAGGTGCACTCGCTGGATTGCAGGGCTGAAGCACATCCGCTCTGCTAGCCTCTTCCCCAGGACAGTTTCACGTATCTCCCCCTAGGGCACACTTATGTAGTGGAACAAGCTCGCGCGAATCATTGACCGAGACTGATGAAGCTGAGCTCGAGCTCGACACGCTCCCGGGCGTGGGCCCGGCCACAAAGACGAAGTTGAAGGATGCAGGCATAGAAACAATCCTTGATCTCGCGGTCGCGGGCCCCATGGACATAGCCGAAGCGGTGGACATCGACGTTTCGAAGGCCGTCGACCTGAACAACAAGGCGCGCAAGAAACTTGTCGAAATGAATCGTCTTGAGCCTGATTTCATGAACGCCGCCGACCTGCTTGCGAAGCGCAAGGCCATAGACAGGATTTCGACGGGCTCGAAGAACCTGGACGACCTCCTAGGCGGGGGGATCGAGACCTGGGCCATGACAGAATTCTTCGGCGAGTTCGGCTCGGGCAAGAGTCAGATCTGCCATACCCTCTGCGTCATGGTTCAGCAGCCGAAGGGAGAGGGGGGTCTAGATGCAGGAGCGATCTATATCGATACCGAGGGCACTTTCCGACCCGAAAGGATTGCAGAAATCGCCGAGGCAAGGGAGCTGGACTCGGAGAAAATCCTCTCACGCATAACCGTGGCAAGGGCCTACAACAGCGCCCACCAGGAACTCATTGTGAAGGATCTGGGGAGGGTAATTGAGCCCAACAAAGCGAAACTCGTTGTCCTTGACAGCGCTGTCGCCCATTACAGGGCCGAGTTCCTCGGAAGAGGCACCTTGGCCGAGCGACAGCAGAGGCTCAACAGGTTCATGCACCAGCTGCTCCGGACCGCCGAGATCTACAACATCGCCGTGGTCGTGACCAACCAGGTGCAGGCCGCCCCCGACTCGTTCTTTGGCGACCCCACAAGGCCAACGGGGGGCCATGTCGTCGCCCACACGAGTACCTACCGAATCTACCTCCGGAAGGCCGCCAAGAATCGCATCGCGAGAATGGTGGACAGCCCCTACCACCCGGAGAGGGACACGGTCTTCGTGCTCAACGAGAGAGGCATAGACGACCCACCGGAAGAGTCAATCAGAAAGAAGTGAGCAACTCGCCGGCGATTCTGGACCTAGCGCATCATACATGAGTATCGGCCGACTCCTCCCCTTCTGCTCTGAGCGCTTCAACCTGCGGTAGCGCATAGTCACGGTTTTATAGTGAGAACCGAGTGCCCTCCCGCGTCTCGCTTGAAGCGTTCTCGGTTGCTAGCTGTCGCCGTGGTTGCCCTAATGGTGCTATCGGCAGTCCCGGCGCAGGTGGCAGTTGCGAAAGGGGCTTATTCTGAGAGGCTGACAGTCTTCACGTCCGGCTCAATCGCACTTTGGGAGATGACGTTCACAGGGATAAACGGGTCGAGCCACCTCTCGGCGCTCGAGTCGGCTCCCGGGCTCAGCTGGTACAACATCAGTGCCATCAGCACCGCTGGCTGGACTTCGGACATGCAGGTCTTTGGGCCGAGAGGTTACAACCTGCTTCCCGTACCCTTCCTGCCTTCTCAGGGGCTGTTTCTTGCCGTCGGCTCCGACTCGTTTAGCGATGCTTTCGCCGCGGCCAGCGCTCTAGACTCGTACCTTCTTACTTCGTTCGTGTCCGTGTCCAACGGGACCGGGGCATATACCTTCTACAGTCCAATCTCTTTTAACGACCTAATCCCGACGACTCTATTCAAATTCTTCCCCACTTCGGAGGGGGGTTTTGCCAATGCAGTGAGCAGCACCTTCTTTTTGAGCTCCGACTCGCCCTTCATAGTCCTCGAGGGTCAGAAGGGGTCATCCGGTTTCAACCACGAGCTAGTGTTGGGCTCCATCTCGACTTCCGCCCTTAACGGGCAAGACCAGCCGAACCTTTCAGGCTACTTTTCAAGCACGATCACTTCCATAGCAGCTTCGAACCAAAGCTCTTCTTCTGTAATACAGCTGAGGTTCCTCGACGGAGTAGTGCAATCCAGAGACAAGGGGGCCACGGTGACGAGCAACACGTCGCCCTTCTCGGGATCGTACACGCTTGACTTGTCAGCAGGCAAGAAAATCTCGGCGATTAACGCTACCGTCGTCGAGCAGCCGGTCGTGCTCCTCGCTACCCGGGCGATTGACGTAGGAGTTCTACGGACCAAAGACAACCTGACAGTTACGTTAAACCTGAGGAACCTTTCGCCGTCGGATACAATCAGCAAGGTCACCTTCTCCGACACCTGGTGGAACAAGATCGGGAACTTCAAGTTCCTGAGCGGGAACTACACCGTCCCAACTTCCGCCATCGCGGCAGGGGGGAGCGTTACCCCCGTTTATCGTCTCCAGTACACGGGTACAGCTGCGGGGAGCCAGCTGATCCCTGCTTCCGTGGTCCACTACGTTTACCAAGTAAGTGGGCAATCGTTTAACGGGACTGCGACCCTCAACCCGATCATGCTTTCCCTGGGGACAGATGCCCCCGTAGTCTATACTACGGTCACCCCTGTCGGTGCCTTGGGTCCCTCGGTGGGCAACACCCAGAAGTTCAATGTCACAGTCACGAACGTTGGCACACTTCCCGCTTCGTCTGTCGTAGTGGCAGGCCAGTCTGTAGCAGGGCTTGCAGCAAGGTCCGGGAGCTCACCGGGCGGATCGGCGACAGTGTCGGTCGTCCAGTCTGCGACGGGCCTGCTGGGTGTGAACTCCACGCGCTCATACACTGCGACCTACCAGAACCCGAGCGGCATAACGCTGAATTCTACGAGCAATGTCGTCTCTGACACGTTCTCTCATTCTTCGATGACCATCGGGTTTCCCCAGGTGAGTGTCAGTCTCCAGCTGTCGACGCTCTCCGATTCCCAGACTAACGTGACCCTCATCTTTGTTACCACCAACAGCGGCTCCGCGAACGTCACTTCCTTCCAAGCCGCTGGACAACTGCCTTTTGGCCTAGGATGCGGCAAGACGAACGGGACTGGCATCTCCTGCTCCGCTGGACGGCTCTCGCTAAGCTACCCTGTCCTGAAGGTATCAGCCAACGAGACGACCACCATGAGGTACAACCTGTCGTCTCCTGCAAACTTCGTCATGGCGCCATTGAATTTCCAAGGGCAGAGTTCAGGTTTCAACGAGACAGGTCTGTCGAACTCGTTGGCGATCCCTGCGGGGCTCGTGCTCACGAAGCAGTTCTCCCCTGCGCAGCTCTTCGGTGGCATGTCCTCCACCGTCAGCGTGTTTGCAAGCAACGCTGGTCCTCAGCAGCTGTATAACGTGACAGTCAGTTCCGCCGTCGACTCGTTTGACACGCTTTCCAGCAAGGCGACGCTGACGAAGACCACCGCGGCATTGGCAGCCGGCGGAAACAACACCCTGTCCTATGACGTGACCGCAACTCAGACATTCGGTAATCTGACCGGGACACCAGGCACCGCGAAGTTCTACTTCGGGGGGACATTGTTCACATTAAGCGGAGTGAACCCGAGGGTGGTGATATACCAGCCGCTGACTGTCACCGTAACCACCGCGCCCGCAACGCCGGAAGAAGGAAAGAATTTCACTATCAGTATCGACATCGCGAACCCTTCGGGGGTGGATGTCTCAAACGTCCAGTTCATCCTCCCGATTCCTTCAGGGGTTGGTCTCTCCAACCTAAAGGGCGCGACCTTCTCGTCTGGTTCACTAACCGTGGGCCCGAGCGACCTGGCCGCCCATGGCACCAACACGGCGACTGCCACGGCAGTAGCGAGCTCAGGAATAACCATCCCATTTGATAAGGCGAAGCTGACCTTCAGCTACTCTGGGACTTCAATCAACGGAATTGTTCCCATAGGCTCAGGCATTGCCATCGGGGAGGACGTTACGACTCGGTACCTCATCCCCATGGCATTCGTCTTTTTAGTAATGCTCTTCACCGCCTTCTACGTGAGAAGGAGGGCGGCCCCTACCGTTCCCGCTTCCCCGAAGTAAACTCTTCGAACGCCGCCTTGGCGGCAGGGTAGGGCATCTGCACTGGAGGGTGCTTGAAGCAGAAGGCAGACAGACTCTCGAGCTGGCCGGACGTCCCCCTGTCTAGCGCCAGCCTCGTCCCTCTAATCGCATCCACCATGACTCCGCCGCTGTCGTAGGCGTCGACGACGTGGAGTTTAACATCCATCTTCACCGTCGTTCCTCCGAAGTATCTTCCCTTCAACCAAATGTAGCATACCTTGTCGTTATCGAGGAAGGGCACGTAGTCGCTTGGCCCTATCCTTGTCGGTACTTCGTATGGGGACATTGCTCTTACTGCGCTCGTCTTGCTCTCCCTCTTGTCCTTCAACCTGCTCTCCTCAAGCATGTTGAGAAAATCAGTGTCTCCACCTATGTTGAGCTGGTACGTCTCGTCGACCTTCACTCCTCTGTCAACTGCCATCTTCACAAGTGTCTTGTGGAGCACCGTTGCGCCGACCTGGCTCATCACGTCATCCCCCGCGATTGGGAGCGCCGCCCTGGAAAAACGGTCCGCCCATTCTTTGTCTGATGCTATGAAGACAGGGATCGCGTTCACGAATGCAGCCCCTGCGTCAAGGGCTGCCTCGGCGTAGGAATGTGATGCGGCGGTGCTGCCGACCGGGAGGTAGTTGATCAGGATTTCGGCGCCGCTGTCCTTCAGCTCCGTGGCTACGTCCACCTCTGGCTGGTTCGAGACCTGCACCACGCCCTTCAGGTACTTGCCGATTCCGTCGAGGAGAGGTCCCCTCTTTACCCTGACTCCCACCGCTGGGACGTCAACGATCTTCAGGGTGTTGTTTGGTGCCTGATAGATGGCCTGAGAAAGGTCCTTCCCGACCTTCTTTGAGTTCACGTCGAAGGCGGCTACGAACTCGATATCCCTGGGAGTGTACCCTCCTATGTCCCAGTAGGTCAGGCCTTCGTCCGGGCCCTTTCTTGAGTAGTAGTAGAGCCCCTGGACGAGGGCTGAGGCGCAGTTCCCTACACCTGCAATGGCGACCCTGATTTTTGACAAACCTGATTCTTTCGGCCGAATTTGCGGCTGTTAAAACGGTTCCTTATTCTCAAAGAATGCTAATATTCAGCACACGCGCCATGAGTGGCATGGAAGAGCGGTCCGCCGGGTCCGTCGTATTCAGGGTCAGTGATGGCGGGCGAATCTACCTCCTTCTCCAAAACGCGGGGCGATGGGACTTCCCGAAGGGAGGGGTGGAAAAGGGGGAGTCTGAAGTGCAGACCGTGCTGAGGGAAGTCGAGGAAGAGACAGGGCTTACAGACCTAAAGATTGTACCCGGGTTTAGGAAAGTGATTGAGTACTTCTACAGGAGGAACGGGAAGAACATCCACAAGCAGGTGA
>CAYPSJ010000047.1:0-9396 GCA_964413565.1 uncultured Nitrosopumilales archaeon
CCCTAGAGAATGAACCCTTTTGACCAAGATTCGTCCTCGACGTATAGAATGTGAATCCCTCGTCAATCTCTCTTCCTTCGATTAGCCTCAGACTAGTTCCTGGGGCTGCGCGCTCCATCAGGTGAGTCTAATTAGGGGTGACTGCCCCTCCTTGCGAAAAGCGTGACCGAAGCGGACAACAACCACGCTCTCTGGGGCCCATTCTCAAGAGGGTTCGGCGCCGGGCTGATCGCACTCGTGCTCTGGTTCCTCGTAAGGCTCGGAGGACTTGCACCTTTCCCCCCTGAGTCTGCGCTCGGTTCCTTCCTCACGGTGATTCCTGAATCGCTCCAGGAGCCGGCGGTCCAGAACCTGGGAGAGATGGCGGGCCTCCTGGGGCTCGCCGGGGCTGTGCTGGCGGCGGCGGCTGTATACGGGGCACTGGGAATCGTCTATGAGAGGTACTACCTGCCGCGACTGAGCGGCCGCAACTCACTCTCCAGGCTCGAGAACACACTGGTGTACTCGCTGATCCCCTGGATACTGTTTGGGGTCGTTGTGCTCCCGCTTTCGGGGGCGTCGTTCTTCGGCGTGGGCTCTGATTTCGCTTCGCCAAGCGTCATTTGGGCGTTCCCCCTGACGATGCTCGTATTCCAGCTCCTGTGGGGAGTCCTCCTGTGGGGGAGGACACAGGAAAACCTGCCGTCGGCTCCAGGGACGAGCGTTGCGGCGGTCGAAAAGCTCGTCCCTCGCGACCCGGCAAGGAGGACGTTCATTGAACGGACAGTAATCATGGCAGGTTCGGCGGTTCTGGTGCTGGCCAGTCTCGGGTCAGCGCTGGGGACATTGGCCTCTGAGGGAGGGCTCCTTGACGAGGGGAGCCCCGCTATCCTCCCGGGCACCTCAATCAATCTGCAGGACGCCCCCGCCATCTTCCAGAACCCTCAGCTTTCCGCCCTTGTCAACTCGGAAGTGACGTCCAACGACTCGTTTTACCGGGTGGCCATCGATATATTCGACCCGAGCGTGGAAGCGGCCACCTGGTCGCTGTCCCTCGGGGGTCTGGTCGCCAACCCCAAGAGTTACACAATCGATGAAATCAAAAATCTCCCAAAGACAGAGCAATACGACACATTCATCTGCGTAAGCAACCTAATCAACGGCGGTCTGATCAGCAACGCCAAGTGGGGAGGGGTACGGATCTCGGACCTCCTCGCCGATGTCGGCGGGGCCTCGTCAGCCGCGACATATGTCGTGTTTCATTCGGTCGACGGATACAGTGTCGGGGTGCCTAAGGCGCGCGCCCTTGACCCGTCGAGCATGCTGGCATACGAGATGAACGGCGTCACCCTCCCGCAGCGTCATGGATACCCCTTGAGGGCTGTGATACCAGGTCTCTACGGGATGATGAGCGCGAAGTGGGTGCGCCAAGTGGAGCTGAGCGACTCGGTCTACCTCGGCTTCTGGCAGACGAGGGGGTGGTCGAACGACGCAACGGTCCAGACTGTGGCCTTCATCCGGGTTCCAGCGGACGGGGCTACGGTGAGCCTCTCACAGAGCGGCGGCTCAATCATACTCGGAGGTGTGGCCTTCGCTGGGGACAGAGGGATCTCGAAGGTCGAGGTGAGCGTGGACGGCGGGAGCACATGGCAGGATGCGACGCTGAAGCCCCCGGCGTCTGACCTAACATGGGTGCTCTGGGCCTTCGAATGGATTCCGAAGCCCGGGAACTATGTAATCTATGCCAGGGCGACCGATGGACAGGGCGCACTGCAGACTTCGGCCCAGGCTGACACTTTCCCGTCGGGCGCAACGGGGTACGTTATGTCGACCGTTAATGTCGTTTCCTGACGATAGTCACTGAGTCTGAGCAGGCCCAGCAGCCATTGAGGGCGCGGGCTTGTTGCCAACACGGGTCGAGAGTACCAGCAGGGCAAGCCCGATGATGGCTACGACAGCCCCGACGTAGATGTAGGTCGAGTTGCCGCTCATGAGGGAGCTACCAGTAATGATGTTTGCTCCCTGAAGGCTGAAGACTATCCCTGCAAGAAGGAGTAGCACCCCAATGACGAGGAGGACGATCTTCCGAGAATTCATGGGATCCCCTCTTGCCCTTCACTAATGAACTTGCTGCGCCGGTTCAGCGGATGTAGAGCGCAGCGAACTTGGCGTAGGCCTCGTCATAGTGCATCGGCTTTGGCGGAGACTTGAAACCGTAGGCGCATATCTCGCCGACTGTCCCTGTCTTGCGAATCTGCCTGCACCTATAGGCGGCCCTGACAACGTCGAAAAGGACGTTCCCCGCATTTGCCCCGTCGGAGGAGCGAAGGTAAATGTCCACGGACACGCCGCTGTCCATGAATGTGCTCCCCTCGAACCAGAAGTAGCTCGTCCTGTCATTGCCCATGTAGTCCACGAAGTCGGTTGTCCCTGCGATTGTTTCGAACTTGTATGGGACCTCGGAGGCCACAGTGGTCGTCTTTACTTTGCGTTTGGCCATCTTGATTGCCTCGTCGATTGTGTTCAGGGTCTCGGACCCTCCCCCAACGTCGAGCTGGTAGCTCTTGGACACCTTGACGCCCCGCCTGAACATGAGGCTGAGGAGCCCCTTGTGAAAGATGGTGCCCCCGAACTGGCTCATCAGATCGTCCCCGATCAGAGGAAGCTTCGCCTTCTGGAAGTCGGCGACAAGCTTGTTGTTCCTGAGCACAAGGCTCGGAGTGCAGTTGACGAACCCGCACCCAGCCTTAAGGGCAGACCTCGCGTACTCTTCCGAAGACGCAACGGAGCCGGACGAGATCAAGTTCAGGAGAAGATCAGCGCCGGAATCCTCTAGCTTCTTCGTCACCTCGTCTGCACCCGTCCTGTCTAGCCTGACACCCTTGAGGTGAGGCGCGGCGTCCCCCTTCGAAATACCTGGTTCAACCACGACCTTGCCCCTAGGGACTGCAATATACCGCCTGGCCACGTTTGGAGGCAAGAAGATGGCCTTCGAGAGCTCCAGGCCGACTTTGCGAGAATCGACATCGAATGCAGAGACGACCTGCATGTCCTTTGGTTTCAGGCCGGCGACGTTGGGGTGCCAGAGTCCTCTTCGCCCGCTCCCCGAGTAGAACTTCAGTCCCTGCACGAAGACGGACGCGCTGTTTCCGACTCCGGCGATGGCTATCTTTACTGCCAAGTTTGTCACTTGAACTTCGCGAACGTGGCGAAGGCGCCGACCACCGAGAGGAGCAAGCCGAGCGTGTAGTCGACTGTCACTATCACCGGGGCGAGACCCGCTCCGGTGTTGGTGTACGTGAAGTAGATCAAGACGAGGCCGAAAACGAGGACGACGAGGCCAATGAGGCGGATGAGGGCGTCCACCCTGGACTGCTGTGCCTCTATTGTCAAATTGGTCTTTTCCGGCCAGTCGGTTCAGGGTATTTAGCACTTATTCACCATAAGCACATGTGTTCGATGGTATCACCCCCGCCGAGATGTGTCAATACGGCCAGCAGAGGCTCAGGGGCTCTTCATGAGCTCAAGCTTCTCTGGAAGGTACTTGTCGACGATGTAGCTGAGGCCGTACCTCGCGAAGGCCTCCTGCTCGCTCTTGCGCTTGTATTTCAGAAACGTCTCCAGTTCGTCGTGCCACATCTTCTCGGTGTACCTAGGGTCCGCCTTCAGCTCGTAGAGCCTCTTTATGTCAACCTCAGTCAGCTTGTCGGAGGGGAGCTTGTAACGGTTGATGTCTGAGGCATAGACCCCCAACCAGACCGCGTTCGGAGTAGTCAACTCACGAATGTGGGCCGCATTCGCTGACCCGCTCCGTATCACCATCGCGATATGGGCTCCCCAAGGATCTGCGTCGCACAGTATACCAACTGGGAGCCCCAACTCCTGGTGCAGGCGCCGGATGAGGTAACGGGTCGATCTCGGAGGCTGGCCCGCCGTGTTGATGAGGATAGCCTTGTACCGCTGGTGGACCCTCTCTTCAGTGAACCTCGTGAAGAGACCCCCCTTCTCGATGGCAAGTACGATCTCGGCGTCGGTGTTTCTGAACTCGGCGGTGGTTAAGGCGGGACCGATCATGACTCCATCGGGGTTAGCGGACAGGTCAGCCACCTTCCCCTCGTATCCTGGAACGGTGTATTCGATGGTCATGTTTCCGAAGATGGCGCTCCGCTCTTCAGGATAGATGTTCATACCTTCGCGGGCCATCCCCATGAGCACCTCCAGGTCTGTGATCAACTCGTCAGACTCGGCTTGGTCTTGAAACTCGACGTTGAACGCCTGGGCTGAGTAGAAAACGTCTCTCAACGTCGAGGTGCGCTTCTCGTCGACAAGTTTCTTCGCGAAGTAGGCGAGCCAGACCAGCTGAGTAAAGGGACGGATGTGTTTGATGTTCCCCGACGACTTCCTGACGGTGGTGGGACCAAGAACGAACTGCTGTAGCTTCTTGTCGTAAACTATGTTCCTGACCGACCGGCTAGCCAGTGTCAGGCTGGGGAAGCGACCTTCGTCGAGGTCGTTGTAGACGCTTCCGCCGAGCTCCTTAAGCAGGGCCTGGACGGCGCTCTGTCTAGCTTCCGCCGTACTTGTCGATTGTTTCTTGGCCGCCTTCTTCCTTGTTGGCATTCTCCCCCTCCGTCGTTACTGTCGGCTCCTCCACCGGAGCCTCAGTCTCCCCCTCCTGGGGTTCTTCCCCCCCTTCTCCGATAAGAGCGCGATAGTTGGGCAGATTCTTCTTGCCCGCAAGATCGGTAGAGAACCTTGCAATGAGCGGCAGGTACCTCCCATAGATATTCATCTTCTTTTGGACTGCCTCCATGCTTCCTTTCCTCGAGAGGAATATTCCGAGACGTCTGAGCGCCTCCCTTGCCGCGTTCCGGATTTCCCTCTGGATTTCTGGCCTGTCTGCGATGTACTCCTTGCCGACGGTCTTGTACGGAATTCTGGTGCTCGCGATGTGGGTTATCACGCCCACCGGAGCATCGGGCGGAACATGATATCTTCTCCAATCCACCTCCTCGTTAAGGACTTCGAAGCTGACATCAGAACTCTCGTCATACAAGAGAGGGATTCTGTTTGCAAACCTGAAGAGCTTGACCCCGGGCTGCAGGATTTTGCCTCCGTAGGCGACCCCCACCTCGACCAGAAAGGGGAATCCCGAGTAGGAGGACGGAGGCCTGTCAACTACAGTCGCGAACTCTGGCTGCAGTTCTTTATTGATGCCCGCCAGGAGGATGTCCTCGCCTACCGGAGAGAGGACCGCCGCGTCGGGCTGGAGGAAGTCGGGGAAGCGCTGGAGTGCGTCAACGATCGTCACAATCTGGTTCGTGTTGAGCCGCTTCGGGGGGAGGCGCGGGCTGATGCCTGCGAACTCCAGGAACTTGGTGGCGATTTTCTCCCCGACCCTATGAAAGTGGGTCACCATGAAGCTCTTCATGTCGTGCTCCTCGGAGAGCTTTACGATGCGCTTGAAGGCTTCCACGTCGACGCCATAGGGGTGGGGGAGGGTCTCCTTGGGAGAAGAGGGCATCGAATCCGTCCCCCTCTCGAAGAAGGTAACCTGGCCCAGGGGGTCGACGAAAGTCAGGTTGGCGTAGCTGGCGACCAGGGCGGTGTGCTTGAAGTAGTCGCCTATCTTCTTGGAGGCACGCAGAAAGTCCCCCTCGAGGACCATCTCGACCCGTGTCCCCGTGGTGCCGTTGGCATCGCTGTTGAAGCGCTTGAGCACCATTGGCCTGTTCTCTGTGATGTCGATCATCATCTGGAAGCCGTACTTCCTCTTCCCGTCGGGGGAGGTTATGATGGTGAAGGGGCGGTTCGTCGTGATCTGTCCATAAAGCATGGCCATGGTCCCTCCGAGGCCGAACATGCCTCTCGACTGCCGGAGGACGTACTTTGAGCCGTAGAACACTTTCCCGAAGGCGCTGGGGACGTGCTGGGGCGCCACGCCCGGCCCGTTGTCGATGACAACGAGGCGGTAGGGCTTGGGGTCCGGGACCTCGGGATTCGGGTTTTCCGAGGTCATCCTCACGTAAATCTCCGGGAGGACTCCCGCCAGCTCGGCCGCGTCCATGCTGTTCTCCACCAGTTCTCTGACGGCCATGTAGAGGGCGCGAGCCGGATTGGTGAACCCTGCCAGGTCGCGGTTGCGGTAGAAGAACTCTGAGGGCGAGATCTCTGCGAAAGTTGTCTTGCTACTCAGTTTCTACCTCCTCCTTTAGACCGGATGTTTGTGTTGAGTTCCCCAATCGAGTTATTTCCTTTTTGCAGGCGCCTGCGCTCCGCCGCGCAGGTATCGGTGAGGTTCGTATATGTGCTAGCCCTCGATTTTCCGCAATTTCTCGTCGATTGTTTCCGGGGAGGTCCCCTCCCAGAGGAACATCCGCTCCATCTTGCGCTTCGTCCTTGCCTTCTGGAGCGAGTTATAGACAGTCTTGTGCTGGCTCCCCGTTGCCAGAGACCTGACCGCCTCTGACGCCAGCTGCACCTCCGAAGCCTCACCTATGATCGCCACCGTGCGGCCGTACACCGAGAGGTGGCACGAAGTGAGCTCCTCTATGACCCTCCTTGACTTCCCCTTGAGACCGATGACCCTCCCCCTAATCCTCTCGAGGGAGTTGACGCTTCTTCCCGCATAGTCGCGCAGGTCGATCACTTCGAGGGCGGTCCCCTCATCAAGGAGGCGCCTCGCCCTCTGGGGGGAGAAACCCCTCCCTATCGCCTCGATGACTCTCGTTGCTGAGAAGGGGTCTGTCTTGAGGGCCTTCTCGGACTTCACCGTTACAAGACCCTCCTTGCTGTCCACCCTCAGCGACACACCCATTTCCTTCTCCAGGAAGCGCTTTGTTCCCCCCTCCTTCCCGATGACGGCTCCGACCCTCTCTACAGGGATGCGCACGACCTGCTCGAAACTCATCTCACAATCTTCTCCATCCAGAAATCAGCGTCTTCCTTTACGATGCCGCGCTTCCTAAAGAACCTGACCATGTTGGAGACGTCCCTCTTCAGGAACTCCTCGGACTGGGGGTGAGAAGACAGCACTGCGGAGCCCATATCGAAGAGCACCCTCTCCTCCTCTGTCTTGAAGACGTTGAACTCGGAAAAATCGGCGTGGACGAGCTTCGCCTTCCTCCAGAGCCTCCCTATGGTCTCGAATGTCCAGCCGTAGTCGGTCTCGTCTACCTCGGTTTCAGCGAATGTAGGAGCCGGCTCAGGCGGGGTGCCAATGTACTCCATGACCAAGATGTTCTTGAGAAAGGCGATGGGTCTGGGGACCCTGACCCCCGCGGCGTCGGCCACCTGAAGGTTCTTGAACTCCTTGCGCGTCCAGAGGTAAATCGTGCTCCTGGACCCAGAGGGGAGCTTCCCAAACCTCCTGTCCCCGGCGATGTAGCCCAGGCGCCTGCGGAAGTCGGATGCAGACATGAGATAGATCTTCACGGCCACAGGGCCTCCGTCCGCATCCTCGCCGAAGTACACCCGCGCCTCCTTGCCAGCGTTCACCACGCCATTCAGCTCGCGAAGGTCCTTCCTTGCAACCAGCTCCTCGATCGCTAGGAGCGTCGCCTGGTCGAAGACCTCCTCCAGCACCTTCCTCTGGTCGGAGTCCTTCCGGAGATACCGACTCTCCCTTTCGAAACGGAGTAGCCTCTCCTTCATCTTCCTTGATTCGTCTGGCTCGGCCACGCGACACCCGCGTCGGCTGTAAATTTATACGTATGAGAACGAGCGCGGAAAAATTGGGCTCAGGAGCTAGGACAAACTCGAATGGAAACAAAGAACAGCGGGAAGGGTCAGGTATCACCGGAGAATCGAGTGGAAGCCCTGGAACAGGAACTCGCCGAGATGAAGAAGCGGAACGACGAACTTCTGACACGACTGAAGTACACCCAGGCTGATCTGGAGAACTTCAGGAAGAGGATGGATAGGGAGCTAAAGGAAGCTGGTGAATCGTTGACGAAGAGCTTGGTTGTGAGGCTGCTGGTGGTACAGGACGAGCTCGACCTAGCCGCGAGGCATGCAGACGCGGGCACGGAGAATGGAGAGCTGAAGGAGGGAATAAACATGGTCCGGAAGAACCTTGAGGCCGCCATGGAGTCGGTAGGAGTCGAAAGGATTGACTCGGTCGGAATGCCCTTTGACCCATCGATCCACGAGGCTGTGGAGAAGATTCAGGGGGGAGGGGGGAGGGACATGGTCGTTGAGGAGATTAGGCCGGGGTTCACCTTCAGGGGGCAACTTCTGAGGCCGAGCTTGGTAAAAGTTCAATTGGCGTCGAAGACTGCCATGGAGGAGAAGCCGGTTGAGTAGTGCCAGAGAGAAGATACTTGGGATAGACCTGGGGACAACGAACTCGGCCGCGGCGGTGGTGGAGGCGGGGAGGCCGCTCGTGATCCCGAGTGCTGAGGGTGCGACCCCTGCGGGGAAGATGTTCCCCTCTGTTGTGGCCTACACTAAGGATGGACAGCTCCTGGTAGGTGACCCTGCAAGGCGTCAGGCGGTCACGAATCCGGACGGGACGGTCTTCGAAATCAAAAGGAAGATGGGAACGGACTACAGGGTGAACATCTACGGCAAAGAGTACTCCCCAGAGCAGCTGAGCTCATACGTACTTCAGAAGATCAAGCACGACGCCGAGGTCTTCCTTGGCTATCCAGTCAAGAAGGCGGTCATCACTGTGCCTGCCCACTTCAACGACAATCAGCGCCAGTCGACCAAGGACGCAGGGGAGATAGCGGGGCTCGAGGTCGTGAGGATAATCAACGAACCGACTGCTGCCTCCCTGGCCTACGGGCTGGACAAGTCCGAGAAGGAGATGAAGATACTGGTGTTCAGCTTCGGAGGGGGGACCCACGACGCCACAATCATGGAGTTCGGGAAGGGAGTCTTCCAGGTGCTGGCCACGTCGGGGGACACCCAGACCGGCGGCGCCGATATAGACAAAGTGATCATACAGGTGCTACTGCTGGACTTCCGCTCAAAGACAGGGATTGACCTGTCTGCCGACAGGACCGCGATGGCAAGATTGAAGGAAGCTGCCGAGCAGGCGAAGATCCAGCTGTCGAACCTCACCTCCACAGACGTTGATCTCCCCTTCATAGCGAGCGACTCGTCGGGGCCGAAGAACCTTCACTACACACTGACCAGGACGAAGCTCGAGGAGGTGGCCAGGCCAATAGTCTCGAAGACAGAAGACACCATTCGAAGGGTCATGAACGACGCCAAGCTCACGCCCGATCAGGTCGACAAGGTGATACTCATCGGAGGGATGACGAGGATGCCCCTCGTCCGGAAGTTCGTGGAGGACGTCGCAGGGAAGCCCGCCGAGAGGGGAGTCGACCCCATGGAAGCGGTGGCCATCGGCGCCGCGATTCAGGGAGCGGTCCTCGCAGGGGAAATAAAGGACATACTTCTACTCGATGT
>CAYPSJ010000048.1:0-6714 GCA_964413565.1 uncultured Nitrosopumilales archaeon
CGAGGCGACAGACGCAGACCAGGTCCCTGGGTGCATAATTCCCGTCAAAGAAGGGCGACCGGTCGCGTCCGTCGACTCGACGTGCATACTCGTGGGCGAGACCGCCCAGGGTGCGCTGTACGCTGCGAGGACCGCGGTGGGCATATCGATGGAGGGATCGCTTAGGCGCTTCTTCAGGCTCGGGCCCATACTCGTCTACGCCAACTCATCTGGGCTGTCCGGCCTGATACCAAGCATCCCATCGGATCAGATGGACCTGCTCCTTTCTGATCATACCGTGGCCGAGAGGTTCATCAGGAACACGATCGAGCGAAGGGTGGTAGAGGCCCTTGCGAGAAGCGAGGGGGACAGCATAATCATGGCGGACGGGTCTCTGAAACACCCGCTGGGCCAGCTGATGTCGACCATCCTGCGCAGGCGAGGGAGAGGGAGATGTATCGTAGGCTTCTCAAAGTCTAGCAACCTCATAATGTCGGAGGGGGTGGTAAGCGCCCTTTCTACCGCCAGAGTTCCCTCCTTCTTCCCGATAGCAGGCGGGGATGTTACCACTCTGCTCGCAAAGTTCACTCCTGATGGACTCGTATTCAGGCTGGACCTTTCTGGCTCGGAGCCCCCTGAGAAGCTGCTCGGGAGAATCATCTGGAACGACGCATTCGCCTCGGGATATCCAGACTCCCTCAGGGTAGCGCACCATCTCTCCATTTTCTCAAAGGCGGAGGACCAAGCTCTCAAGGCCTTCGTGACAAAGCGCTTCCGGGTACACCAGCTGCACACGTTCCCCCTGAGAAAGATCGCACTCGGGGGTTTCAAGGGGGGCGCCTAGAGGCTGAAGATACTCAAGAAGGAATCAGATGACATCCTGGTGGTTGCATCCCCGCGCGAGAAAGTGAGGATCGGGGACTACCTCGTTGCCTCGGAGCCCGGCAAGAGCCTGGTGCTTCAGGTGTACGACGAGAAATATCTTGACGTAGAGGGGATTGAGGAGGAGATTGCCCGTGAAGAGATCCTGTCAGCATCTACGCCTGGAGTCACCTCGGATCCGACGGAGCTGACGACGATATCAACCCTGATCAGGGACATGAGGATCCTACTCTGCAAGGCCAGGGGGACCGTCGCTGACGGGAGGCTCACCCCTAGGGCAAACTGGATGCCTTCGCGGACGTCATCCGTCGTATCACGTCTGATGGTCGACGAGTTGGGAGGGGCAGTTGAGCCACTTGGGGCGAGAGACATACGGCTCGGGACAGTCGATTCAGAGTCGGGCTTCAGCATCCCAGCTGAGGCCCTGGACGGGCGAATTACAGTCATAACAGGGAGAAAGGAATCCGGGAAATCTCACCTAGCCAAGATTCTCCTCCGGGGGCTCCTGGAGAATGGGGCATACGCGGTTGTGTTCGACCTCAACGACGAGTACGGCTCCATAGGCCAGAGAAGGGACGGCACGGAGACCGCCGAAGGGCGCAAGGTAAGGGTGTTACGCCCTGGGCGGGACCTGAGGTTCTCCCTCGCCTCGGCGGGGCTGCGCGCGATAACAAACCTACTCTCGCACTCGTTGGACATGCCCGGAACCTCGCTGCGGGAATTCACGAAGATATGGGAGCAGTTGGACAATAGGGATGAGCTCACGCTCGCCTCTCTTGAATCTGCCATCCAGCAATGGAGGTGCAACGAGTTCGTCAGAGACGCGCTCTTTGCCCGGTACCATACAATCGCTTCGTGCGGTCTTTTCACGGACTCTGAACATCAACAGTTCGACCTTCAGGACTTCTTCGTCCTCAACAAGGCCGGGGGAGCGATGGTCGTCTCCCTCAGCGGGGTCTCCCCCCTCAACAGGAAGATGGTGGTTGAGCTCATCCTCTCGAAACTCGTGGAACTCCTGGAGCGTCGGAAGATCCCCCCGGTCTTCCTGTTCGCAGAAGAGGCCCACCTGTACCTCAGAGACACCTATTGGGAAGACCTAATCACGAGGATGCGCCATTTCGGAGTGTTCACGATATTCGTCACAAACCAGCCGGACGCCATCGATCAGAAGATCTACCGCCAGGTCGACAACATATTCCTGTACAGCTTCAGCAACGACGCCGATCTGAACCTGGTCTCCCAGGCATCCATGGCGGATTCGGACACGGTGAGGGCCATAGTAAGGACACTACCTCCGCGAATGTGCCTCCTCCTTGGCTACGCAGTAAGGAACCTCCCAGTGGTGGTGGCAATCGATCCTTTCGATTCTCCAGCCACCGGGCTGACTAGGAGGTTCTTCCCCGAGGCACTCGAAATCGACGCCCGTCCGAGCTAACCCGGCCAAGGGCTCCCGCATATCAGAAGGGGATGGCTCCAATTCACGTTAGGGCCCAGGCGTTCGCCTGCCTAACGGGTCGCCGCGCTTCATGAAATGACAACTAGGTCGTTCAGCATGTCAAGGAGAAAGAACGCCGTCATTCCAACGACCGCCGCGCGGAACACTAGCACGTCCGATTTAGTCCCTGCCCGCCTCTGACCAACCACCCAGGCAAGCAAGTAGGCCGCGCCGATAATACTCGAAGCCAACGGAATGCTCAGCCTCCCCATGCTCAGAAAGATGGCGAATGGGTTTCCTTCAACGGCCGACCCTTTGGCCAAACCTACCAGAGTGGCACAGTGCGCGACGGTGCTGGCTGCGATACCGGCTGTGGTCAGAGGCAAGAACCAGTACGCGGTGTCCACTAGGAACATCCTCCAATGATCCTAACTTTGACGAGGAGGCCCAAAATGAATGTCTGGCTGGAGCATTTCCTTTCGTGGACGTTCATGCGCTCACAGGAACCATTACGCTGTGCAGCGGGGACTCGCACTGATCACTGTCGACTAGATTCGAATCGTCTATGGCCTCGCGTCCCGTCCGCACGAAGCAATCCCAGCACATCTTTATGGGCAACCCCTTTCGACTTGATTGAGACGCACCTTTTCTATTAGAGAATGTGGAGCCCGCCTTCAGATTTCAACTCCCACGGGGGAGTCGACGAGTTCCACGGTCAGCACACTCTCACAAATACCTCAATCAGGCTTCCAGGGGTTTAGTCAAGATTGGATGATGGGGGGTCCGTCGCTTGTTCATTGTCAGACAGGCTTGAACTGCCCTCCACCCCAGCTTGGACTTGGGGCTCAGCTGCTACAAGGCCTGTACGATCATGAACGACCCCGCCATCAGTGTTATGCTCCCGCAGTTACTGGTGCAGGCAAAATCGATCTGAAGGGTCACTCCTCCTGGCCCTGACGACACGACGCCGAATAGCCCGGGGGTTGCGTAGACGGGCGGCGCGACTCCGAAAGAGAGGCTGTTCCGTGCAGCGATGGGGGTCCCGGCAGTATCTACACAGTTAGTGGCGAGGCCCCCACCACCTTCGGGGTCGGACATGGGGGTACAAGCGATCACAAGCGAGGCGCCGACAGGGAGGGGGTGGACCTCGAAGTTGTAATGCTCTATGCCAATGGAGGGCTCGACGACCGTCTACACGTAGAACGCAAATGTCCCGTTGGCCGGAATGTTCACCACAAGGCCCGAAGAGGAGTACTCGCCGGCTCTGCCAGTGGAAACCTGATTACTGTCCCAGGGGGCGTGATAACCTTCCAATGCGCAGCCCAGAGTTGTGTTCACCTGGCTGACGGCTTCCCCCAGCGGGCAACCAGGAGGGAAGTCCGCGAGGGACCTCCAGTCGACCTCGCCATTCTGGTGGGCGTACCAGAAGGCGTTGCCAAGCCCAGTCACGAGCCCAACCGAGCTTCCCGGGGGGTCTCCTGCCATTATCTGGGAGAGCTTCGAAGTACAGGTAGCTATCCCCGGCAAACAGACGCTGTTGGGTATCAGGGATTGGACAAATGTCGAATCTCCAGATGGAATGGAAGCGACTACCAAGTGCTTTCCCTTCCTCATCGGAGAGTCTCGGGAGGCGAACAAGGTACCTTCCGACTCCGTCCTCCTCCACGATAAACACCTCTGCCGAGGCGTCGGGCCGGGCATCAGCTGGGACCCTGTGGGTGTCGAGCACACCTTCGATTTCTTCATGGGGCTCGATGACGCGTGGTGCATGGACCCCCGCATCGACCGAGGGTGGACTGCTGCCGCGCCTGAAGATTTGCCAGACCTTCGACATTCTCGCATTCACGAAGGCCCGTCTTATAACGGGCCACAGTCTCGGGGCCTGTACGCGCCGGGGGACGGCTCCTTCGGGGGCAAAAGGTTTTGAAATCAGGGCCTACCCTCTCCGGCGATGAAGATCGAAGAGGTGAACCTCGAGCCCGGAGAGGGGGAACAGCTCATCGTCGGCCAGTCGCACTTCATAAAGAGCGTTGAGGACATCTACGAGGCACTTGTCACGTCCATGCCCAACCTGAAGTTCGGTGTGGGGTTCGTCGAAGCATCAGGGAAGGCACTCGTCCGGTTCGACGGCACGGACGAGGGGCTTGCGAGCCAAGCCAGCGGATATGCCGCCAAGATAGGGGCAGGCCATGCGTTCGTAGTCGTCCTATCGGGCGCCTTCCCGATCAACGTGCTGAACAGGCTGAAGGCTGTCGAAGAAGTCGTGCAAATATTCTGCGCTACATCCAACCCGGTCACAATCATAGTCGCTGATACCGGGAAAGGGAGGGGCATCTTGGGTATAGTCGATGGCGTTTCCCCCAAAGGGGTCGAGGGAGCCCAGGATAAACAGGAAAGGCGAGAGTTTCTCCGCAAGGTTGGGTACAAGAGATGAATCCAGGAGTGGAAACCTCTCGCCGACACGGAATTCGGACGTCCGGACGGGTCGAATGTGACGGTCATGCCGTCACTCAGTCCCACTTCGTCCTAGGATGATGGAGTTAGGGGCAGGATTTAGGAAGCCAGAGCAGCAGTCCTAGCCCGAGGGTTCGATGCACAGATGACGGCCGCCTGTGGAATCTGGCACCTGGAGCAGTAGGGGGGCCTCATGCAGTACAAGTGGACAGTACTCACTGTAACCACCATCGGCGTGCTGATGAGTGGCATCGACGGCCGGATAATGATCGTCGGGCTGCCGACGGTAGCGGCAGCGCTTCGGGCCGACGCCGAGCAGGCCATCTGGTTTACCCAGGCGTACACCATAGGCAGCACCGTTGCTCTGCTTTTCATAGGACGGGTGAGCGACATGTTCGGCAAAGTCAGGATCTACGCAGCGGGGTTTACAGTATTCACAATCGGGTCATTGCTCACTGCACTGTCTCCTTCTCCCGACGCCTTCATCGCGGCCAGAATGGCCCAAGGGCTCGGTTCGGCCGCCCTCTTTGCAAACAGTGCAGCCATAATCACCGACGCCTTCGGGTCGACTGAACTCGGAACCGCCCTGGGGATAAACCAGATAGCATTCAGGGCGGGCGCAATGGCTGGGCTAACGATAAGCGGTTTCATACTGTCTGTCCTGGCCTGGCCATTTCTGTTCTACGTCAACGTCCCGATAGGCATCTTTGGCACCGTTTGGGCTCTAAGGCGGCTGAAGGAAAGCAGGAGGCCAAGCAAGGCTCCGCCAATGGACTGGACGGGATTCGTCACATTCACGGTCTTCATTGCTTCTCTCCTCCTCGCCCTGACCTATGCAGCCTACGGGTTCGAATCAGCCTGGCTCGCCGAGCTTCTCTTCGTTGTCTCGTTCGCCTCTCTAGGACTCTTCGTTCACACGGAGCTGCACAGGGAGCACCCGTTGCTCGATTTGGGGCTTCTCAAGATTAGAGAGTTCACGGGAGGAATCATCACAGGCCTGCTCAACTCCGTAGCTTGGGGCTCATTCATGTTGATTATCAGCCTCTACCTTCAGCTGGTGGAGGGGTACTCACCTTTCGGGGCGGGGGTGGCGATACTTCCATTCGATGCCGCGTTCCTTGCTCTTGGACCGGTTAGCGGACGTTTGTCGGACAAGTATGGCAAGCGTCCCTTCACGACGGCTGGCTTGGCCGTCATAAGCTTGGCACTCTTTCTTTCAGGCACCATCGGGGTATCGACCCCATACACGACGCTAGCGCTCTACCTAGTCATTGGGGGCGCCGGGCTCGGACTGTTCGCATCTCCTAACATGAGCTCGGTAATGGGCTCCGTTCCGGCAAAAAGAAGGGCGGTCGCCTCGGCCCTTCGTGGAACTTTCTTCAACATTGGCTACACGATAAGCATTAACTTGGTTATTCTCGTTATGACGTTCAACCTCCCCCTTCCAAGCATAACCCAGATCATCTCTTCGCTGACCCCTACGGCTCTGACGCTCGCGCAGAGGGAGGCGTTTGACGTCGGGATTAACCACGTCTATTTGGTGATGGCAATCGTAAACCTCATTGCCATTGTTCCGAACCTGCTCCGGGGAAGAAGACTGAACATCGAACCTGAAGAAAGGCTAGTTGTTACGGCATCCCAGGATGTCAGGCCCTAGTGATCAACTTGGCGGAAATCGAAGCAAGAACGGCCAACTCCGCCGACCTAAGGACCCATGTACGAGAGACGCGAAACCACGGAAACCTCCGATATGGGGTATACGCAGTAAACCAGGGTAGCACGTCGCTTTCAACCCCCATTCACCCCACCCACGGTGGGGCGTGAAAGCAGTTTCACACACCCCCCTCAATATTCTATGAATTTACAATCCATTATCTTAAAAGGAAGAGCCCCCGTATCATTTTCAGTGGTTTCGAGCATGTACACCAGTGCGGAGCAGACGACTGCGCCCACTTGCGGGGTGT
>CAYPSJ010000049.1:0-28884 GCA_964413565.1 uncultured Nitrosopumilales archaeon
GGCTACACTGCACGGCTGCCACTTCGCGTGCTCCTTGCCGCGGCCGAGCCGAGCGTAAGCTTCCAACTTGACAGACTGCCCCATGGCAAGCTTGACCAGAGGAATAGTCTCGCTGACCGGCCTGACGTCCCTGTCTTCGGACACCAGGTCTCCTGACATGACGGTCGAGACCTTGTCCTTTCCCTTGGCATCTAGGACGAATAGCACCCGGCACTTGTGGCACCCGAGTGGGTTGCCGCAGTCGCACTCCTCCGGGAGGTTGTACCTCGTTAGGTCGGTCTTGATCGGAATCATCCCCAGCCTGTGGGCAAGAATCTCGTCGTAGAGGACCGAGGAGTTCTCGAGTATCACAACGTCGTCAATCGCCATGGCGGGCACTTCAGCGATGCAGAACCTGCGCACAGCGTTGGCGTAGGACCTGTCTATGCCTTCTAGCTGGAGTGTAACCGAATTCCCGGTGTCATCCAGAACCTTCACTTCAACCATTGACCAGACCGCCTGACTCGATTCGAGCTCTCATAAGACGACGCGTTTCGGGGTGCGGGATTGGTTCCGGTTAAAAGAGTTTCTGAACTCTTTCGGAGTCCCAACCGATATGTTGGGCCCGACGCGATTTTTCACAATGAAAGGCTTCAAGATTTATAACCAAAGGGGGAGGGGCAGGCTCGAAACATGTCGGAAGCTTCAGAATTCAGGCACCTGGTCAGAATCTCGGGAAGAGACCTTGATGGAGGTAAGAAGCTCATAGTCGCCCTTTCAGACCTGAAGGGGGTGGGCTACAACTTCGCTAACGTCATCACAACCAAGCTCAGCCTCGACCCCAGGGTCAGGTTAGGGACGCTTTCAGAGGAGCAGATTAAGGAGATCGAGGAGGCGATAACGAGCGCGTCGAAAGCAGCACTTCCTAGGTGGTATTACAACAGGAGGAACGATCCCGAGACAGGCGAGGCGAGACAGCTGCTCGGGTCCGACCTAGACTTTGTGCAAAGGAACGACATCGAGGATGAGAAGAACATACAGAGTTGGAAGGGCGTAAGACACGGCTTGGGACTTAAGGTTAGAGGTCAGCGCACCAGGACCACAGGGAGGAAGGGGAGGACCGTGGGGGTCAGGAAGGCGACTCTGGTGGCGGCGGCAAAAGAAGCCGCTGCGAAGAAGGAAGAGAAGTAAGACTTGGGAGACCCGAAGAAGGCAAGAAAGCAGTACAACAGGCCGCGAAGCCCGTGGCGTGCAGACCAGCTTGCACAGGAACTCTACCTTCTAGGGACATACGGGCTCAGGAACAAAAGGGAGCTCTGGAAGGCAGAGACTCAGCTGAGTTCCGTGAGGAAGCAGGCAAGGACACTGCTGGCGGCCACCCGGGTTGTAAGAGAGAGGGAGGAAAAGAAGCTGCTGGACAGCCTGAAGAAGAGGGGCCTGATAAAGGAGGAGGCGACCCTCGATGACATCCTCAGCTTGACCGTGGAGGACATGCTGGCGAGAAGGCTTCAGTCGATGATCTTCAAGAAGGGGATGGCCCTTTCTGCGTTGCACGCTAGACAGCTCATCGTGCATGGCCACGTTGCAGTCGGCAACAGGATAATCACGGTCCCCAGCTACGAGGTCGGGGGGACCGATGAGCGCATGATCATGCTTATTGGCGGCGCGCCGCCAAAGGAAGCTGGGCCCACCGCAGAGGTTCAGGTGGCGGCCGAGCACCCGGCCGAGGTCAAGTGAAATAAGTGTCAGAAGAAGAAGTTCTGGCAGACAAGTGGGGAGTTTGCCACATCTATTCCAGCTACAATAACACCATAGTTCACATCACCGACCTGACAGGGGCCGAGACCATTGCCTTCTCGTCTGGAGGGCGGCACGTCAAGGCAGACAGGTTCGAGTCTTCCCCCTATGCTGCCATGAGAAGTGCTTCCGCGGCGTCCGACGTGGCGAAGTCCAAGGGGATTACAGCTGTACACATTAAGGTCAGAGCCGTGGGAGGCACCGGCCCTAGAACGCCTGGTCCCGGCGCACAGGCCGCAATTCGGGCCATAGCCAGGGCTGGTTTTAGGATAGGCCGCATCGAGGACGCAACCCCCATTCCTCACGATACGACGAGGAAGAAAGGCGGCCGCAGGGGAAGAAGGGCGTAGGCACTAGAGCTGCTTAAGCACTTCAACGGAATCTACCTTCCCGTCCCCGTCTCTGTCTTCGCCCCTCAGGAGGGCTGCAAAGTCCCCTGACCGGTACTTCTCAAAGACAGTTTCCGCGAAGTTGCAGACACCGATTATGGCCGCCTTCGTACCGGCGCCCGTCAGGCCGGCAGCCAAGACGCATGTCTTCGTGGGATCCCAGGGATTCTTCACCTTCTCCACTATGCAGTCAAGCTCTGATCCGTAGGTCCTCCCGTCTTGGTCCACTATGGCACTCCAGAAGCCCGCCTGGCTGAACCGGACAGGGAGGTGTTGGTTGAGCTCTTCCGCCACCACGTTGGTGCGTGGGCCACCGACGATTATCAGGTTCGACGCTTGCAGCTTCTCTGCTCTAAGGTCAACATCGAGCTTCACGGGGAACGTGGAAGGGAGAGTGACGAATTGGCCCAGCGCAAAGCCGAGCTGGACCGCGTAGTGCCCATCCCTGGCTTGGGTCCCAGCTTCGCCGTGCTGCAGCGGCGATCCGACCACCACCCAGCCGTCGAACTTTCCTGAGCTGATGAACTCCCTGAAAAAGCGCCCGAGTGCCTTCGACCTGCTCGAGGACTTCAGCGTTGGCATCTGCTCCCCCCTCACGGGGAACTCCACGGCGTACCCATCGGACGCCAAGGCGTAGAGTTTGGCCTCCCCGCCGCGTATCTGCTCGCTTCTGATCCGGATGATTAGACCGGCCCTTTCGAGACGGCCTACGTGATAGTAAACCGTCTGGTGGTGGGCATCGAGCAGACGGGCCATCTCAGCCGGGTACTTCGGCCCTGATGACAGCAACGAGAGTATCTTCTGGCCGACCTTCCCGGACGCGGGCCTAAAGCCGTCGGGCTTGTCCGAGACGAGAACGCGCTTGACGAACCCGGCTTCCGAGTTCGGGTCGAAGAGGATCTTCTCTTTGGCCATCAGCAACGGGTGCCTCGGACCCTACATAAACAATTTTGCATGGTGGTCCAACCTACGCGCATATCGAAGCCACTCCATGCAAAGCCCTGTGTGCAGGGTAAAGCAGAATGTTTTGCGGGGTTTAAAGAGCCACGAGAAGGCTCGCGAAACAAATGTGTGGAATCGTCGGGTGCGTGGCTGAAGAGCCCGTTGCGGACATTCTTCTCGAAGGGCTGAAACGGGTCGAGTACAGAGGTTATGATTCCGCGGGCATGGCGACAATTTGGGAGGGCTCGCTGTCGGTGAGGAAAGGCGCCGGGCGCGTTAGCGAGATTGAGCAGACCAGGAACCTTTCAGGCCTGAAGGGGAGCATTGGGATGGCTCACACTAGATGGGCAACGCACGGCGGGGTCACGGACCAGAATGCGCACCCCCATGCTTCCTGCAAGGAACTTGTTGCGGTCATCCATAATGGAATAATCGAGAACTATCTCCCCCTGAAGAAGGCACTTGCGGCGAAGGGGCATAGGTTCAGGAGCGAGACGGACACAGAAGTGATTGCGCACATGATCGAGGACGAGTACAAGCGTGTCCGCGACCCTTTGAGGGCGACCATGGCCGTTACGAGGAAGCTGAAAGGACAATATGCAATCGCCGTCATGTTCCAGGACAGGCCAGACATCTTGGTCGGTGCGCGCAAGGACGCTCCACTGATCGTCGGCGTCGGACAGGGCAAGATGTTCCTCGCTAGCGACGTCTTGGCCTTCATCGGGCACACAGACAGGACCATCTTCCTCGACAACTTCGAGGTGGTGGAGCTCACAAAGGACAGGGTGAGGATCCTCGGACCGAACGGACGGGAAGTCAGGCGGAAGCCAACCCAAGTTGCCTGGGAGCTCTCTGACCTATCCAAGAGTGATTTCGAGCACTATACGCTCAAGGAGATCAATGAACAGCCAAGGACGGTTCTTAGCGCGTCGGTCCAGGAGCCAGGCAAGGTCGAGGAGTTCGCAAAAGCCATACGAAGAGCGAAGTCCCTCTACATCACCGCGTCCGGCACCTCATACCATGCGGGCCTGCTGATGAAGTTCAGACTCAACAAAGAGGCGAGAATCAGGGTCGATACAGTCGTTGCCGGGGAACTGAAGGAGCACACGGGGTTCCTTGGTAAGGGATCTGTTGTCATTGCCTTCTCTCAGAGTGGGGAGACGGCGGACGTGATGGAGGCAGTGAAGGAAGCGAAGAAGCATGGCGCAAAGGTCTACTCCATTGTTAACGCGGCAGGCTCGACTCTCGCCAGGGAGAGCGACGGTGTGCTGCTGCTCAACTGTGGGCCTGAGGTGGGCGTCGCGGCGACCAAGAGTTTCACTGCCCAGATCGTCGTGGCGAACATGGTTGTGGACGCAGTGCTCGGGAAGAAGAAACCCAATGGATTCAGGGAGCTTTCGGAGGCGGTGGCGGAGACACTAAAGTGCGACGAGATGGTCCGCGACCTAGTCTTTGAGTACAGGGACAGGCCGGATTTCTACTTTGTAGCGAGGGGGTACGAGAGCCCTGTGGCCATGGAAGGAGCCCTGAAACTGAAGGAGCTCTCCTACATCCATGCCGAGGGCATGCCCGCCAGCGAACTCAAACATGGGACCCTGGCCCTGATAGAGAAAGGGACGCCCGTGGTCGTGCTGAACCCGAGCGGGGACTCCCATGCCGATTCCCTCTCGAACGCCGAGGAACTAAGGGCAAGGGGTGCAGACGTTATCGGCATATCGGACGAGAAGGACGAGGTGTATAGGCATTACATCCGTGTGCCGAAGGTACAGCCCAGGTTCGTCCCAATTGTGGAGGTCATACCCCTACAGCTCCTTGCTTATCATATGAGCGTAGCGAGGCGCAACGACCCCGACTACCCAAGGAACCTGGCCAAGTCTGTCACCGTCAAATAGACCCAAGTGGACTCGGGCGCGGACTCACAAGACAATTAAGGGAATCCGCCGACGCCTTAGCGTGGTGTCACGGAAGGAAATTCTGTCAAACCCAGTTTCCACCATAGAGGTGGGAAAGAAGAGCGTCTCTGCCTTGTTGGACGAGATGTCCCAGACCGGCTTTCAGGGCAAGAAGCTCGGTGAGGTCGCTAGGATATGGGCGGACATGGCGAGGGCGAAGGGCCTGACCGTGTTCCTGGGCCTGACCGGGTCTCTCAGCACGACAGGCCAGTGGAAGATGATCCGTTGGCTGGTCGAGAGGAGGTACGTGGACGTCATCGTCAGCACGGGCGCCAACATCTCGGAGGACATACTTGAGGCTCTGGGATACCATTACTACCAGGGGACATGGCTGGCCGACGACGAAGAACTGCTGAAGCTAAAGATCGACAGGTTCTATGACGTCTATGCGGACGAGTTACAATACAGGAAGTTGGAAAGGACAATCTACAACTTTGCAAACACCCTCGACGCCAAGAAGGTATACTCCACAAGGGAGTTCCTCTACAGGTTCGGCGAGTTTCTGTCGAACAAGGGAATAGAAAGCATCGTCGCCGCTGCCAACAGAGCAAAGGTCCCAATTTACTCCCCTGGGTTAATAGACAGCGGGTACGGCGTTGCCCTGAGTCTCCTGAGTCGCGAGAAAGGAAAGATGATCAGGCTGGATCAGACCAAGGACATGGAGGAGCTTGCCCAGATAGCCGAGAGGACGAAGAGGACAGGGGTTGTCTATCTCGGGGGAGGGGTGCCCAAAGACACCATACAGCTGTCGACGATAATCAAGTCTCTGACGAAGGGCGGCGAGGAGGAGACCCCCCACGAGTTCGCCATCCAAATCACTGCGGACAGCCCGCAGTGGGGAGGGCTGTCTGGGTGCACCCTCGAGGAGGCTATCAGCTGGGGGAAGATCTCGTCGGATGCAAAGAAGGCGACGCTCTACTCGGACATCACCCTTGCTCTGCCGCTGGTCGCCCACGCCCTGAACGAGAAGGTGAGCCGCAGGGCTGACCCACCGGACCTGTCTTGGGTGTTCAAGAACTAGGCAGGAATCTCTCTTCAGGTCATGCGGGCCTATCAGGCCTGGCTTTCTCCTATCTGCAGCTGGTAGCACCATTTGCGAGGTTGGCTGAGGAGCTGAATGCTTGGGAACAGGAAGCATGGCGTCAAGAGCGAGGCTTTTCGATAGTACGCCGGGACAGGGATTTGAACCCTGAATTCCTTTTCAGGAAACAGGCTTGCTCGAGACTTTTCCAGGCCTGCGCGCTACCAGATTAGGCGATCCCGGCGTTCGCTGGGCCTTTCCCGGCGGTTTAAAACCTCTACACGGCGATTACGAAATCGAACCCCTCGGTGGCCACGGGAGTATGGTGCATCGGGTTCGGTCCCCGGGCATTCAGGCATCTTGTGAGATCACTCCCTACGCCCTTTGACATGGAACGGAACAAACACCCGTTACGGCCTATCGCTCAAGAGGAATGCGGGCATGATTCTCTCAATCATTCGAGCTTAGTGCTCGCTGCCTGAACGCCAGCCTGATGCTTTGTTTCGGAGTTCTGCCCGCGCTTTGAGTGGCTCTTCCAAAGTCTTGGATACGTGCCGGCCTTCATGACAACCCTCTCCGTCGTGGAAGCAAGGCCCCTCTGGAGACCTCGCATCTCCTCTGTTGGTAAAAGGGCCCTACCGATGGCGACGAGCTCCCCTTTCGCGCTCATCAGCGCAACGTTGTCGTCCTTCTTGATTCCCTCTGAAGCGGCGAGGACCCCTGGAATGCCGAGGCGCGCTCCGTGGCAGATGGCGTCCACCGCCGAGTCCCTGATTACGATCCTTCCAATGTCACCCAATGACTCCTCGATGGGGAGCACCAGCTTCCGTAGTGGCACCTCGTCCCCTTCCTTCAGTCGGAACACGGCGTCGTTCAATTGGTGCAGTGTAACCAGCCCCATTTCCTCGGTCAGAGGCCCGACCCTCGTCCTACGCAGCTCAACCATGGTTGCGCCGACGCCGAGCACCTCCCCGATGTCGTAGACCAACTTGCGGATGTAGGTCCCCGATTGGCAGAGGACTCGGAACAGATACAGGTTCCCTTGGGACTCGGCCAGCTCAAGTTCGTAGATGGTCCTGCTCCTAGTCTGTCTGCTTACTGAGGAACGCTGAGGGGGCCTCTGAAAGATTTCTGCCGTGAACTCCTTGACTACGCCGTCCAGCTGCCTTCTGGGCACCGAAGAGTGGAGCCTCATTACTCCCCAGTACTCTTTCGGAAACAGGAGGAGCAGGCTGAGAGCCCTCGTCGACTGACCTAGCCCTATTGGAAGCAGCCCCGACACGGGGGGGTCTAGGGTACCGCTGTGACCGGCCTTGTCTACCCCGAGGAGTTTCTTTGTCCATGCCACCACCTCGTGGCTTGTGGGGCCGCGCGGCTTGTCTAGGGGGATGAAGCCGTAATCGAGCGTTACCGCGATGGGGCGCTCGGACGGCGCCCATCCATGCTTGAGATCCGTAGGCTCTTCATCCAGGACGACCATGTTGCGATGGTGCACGTCAGTCCCTTCGGCTCTTCACGTACCGGATGACTATCTGGGCGACCTTCTCCTCCCCTATGGCGTCCGTCTCGATTACCAGGTCGAAGGGCTTGAGGTCTCTGCCGAACTCGATTCCATATATCTTCTTGTAGAGTTTGTAGTTCTCTTCGTCCCTGATGGACAGCACTTTCTTGCACCTCGAGACAGGCAGGCCGTCTCTTCTCGCCATGCGGGCAGCCCTGCTCTTCACGCTCCCCGAGAGCCAGACCTTGAGGCCGTCCTTGCTCAGCCACGGAACAGGATAGCTTGTTATCACGACGTCCCCCTTCTTAGTCTTCTGAATCAGCCGTGCATCGACGTCCCTGTCGAAGTCCGGGGACTTCTTCCTCTGCTGGAGGAACTTCATCCCTTCTCCCCTGTCCCACCAGTCTTCGCCACCGGGGGTGTAGCCTTCTTCCACCGCCATTTCTTTGAGGACGTCCCCCCCTCCGACCATCGGGATTTTCAGCTCCTCTGCAACCTGCTTCGAGACTGTGGTCTTTCCGACTGCGGGCATCCCGGAGATGATTATCGCCTTCAAGCGAATCCCCTAGGTAGTCGTGTGCAGCAGCTTTGATAGCATGGTCGAGAACGTGAAGGAGCTCAGGAAGTACCACCAGAAGAGGCTGACCTCATAGGTGCCTGTGAACAGGGTAGGGGCCGCTATTACAGGGATCGGGATAGGGGTGAACGCTACTATGACCCCATAGCCTCCAAGGAACGTGGCCATCAGATAGTACACCACTAGGAGAGGGACGAATGTGATGCCTGTGACCTTGAGCCTCGCGGTGGACACCTTTGCCTGCTCCTGCCTCATCTGGAGCTCGCGCTTCTTCATCTTCTCGAGCTTCACTTTATCGTTGGCCAGGGTCGCTTCCCGCTTTTCCTTGTTGAATGCATTGACTTCCGCTCTCATCTTCCTCTCCTTGTCGAGGTCTACTACCCTCCTCGTGACCAACTGGGTCACGAAGCCCAGTCCTAGGGAGGTGAGTGTAACCACGACGGTCGAGTACGGAGGTGCATACTCTGGAACGTTAAAGGTGGCCGTCAGATTGCTCGGACCAACCATCACCTTGACTATGTGTGAACCGGCGGCTGTCTTCGGCGGCACCCAAAATTCGCAGTTGCTTAGGGCGCCCGTCTGGTCGGTGGCACATGTGTTATTCAGTTGAGTGTGACGAAAGAGAGTGGAGTCGAACATCACGGACACGGTCTGGTTCTTGGGGAGCATCTGCCCGTTGATTGTCACCATCGTGCCTGCAATGTCGGTAGAGGGGGTGAGAGCAATAGTCCCCGATTGGGTGCCGGTGGTGCTCGAGGTCGAGGTGGACGTGCCCTTCGGGGTGAAGGCTGGAAGCACAAGGACATAGAACACAAGCGCCGCGAGTATGAAAATGACTATGTAGTTCAGAGTCCGCGACGTTCCGCCCCCCGAGGGGGCGGACTTGTTCTTCGCGGCCATCATTCCCTGGCCTGCTCCAACATCCTGACTATGTTCTTCGAGACCTCTTCCGCTTTGTCCCGCTCGTTGCGCACTATCAGCATGGGTGCCCCGGTAAGGGTCGAGGAGACGGTGAGGAAACTCCTCGCTATTTCGATCTCCTCCCTAAGGCCTTCTACGGTGACATCGTCCCTGGCCCTTGTCGGATCCGCCGACCTCCTCATCGCTATCTCCTCGGGAGTTGCGATGATGAGCACGAGGTGGGTGGGCTTCATGGTCCGGACGACCTCGAAAGGAAGACCTGGCCAGAATCCCTCAGGGGTCCTGATGAACAGGTGCGTGTCCACGAGGATTGCCTTCCCCTTCATGCTCGCGATTCGAGTGGCTGCCATCTTTTGCAGCCGCTTCTGTTTTTCCACAGGCATCTTCCTCATCTCGTCCCTGTCCTTCACCCACTTCAGGGACTTCGCGGCTTCGAACATTAGTGTCCCGAACGTGACGAGCTTCGCACCTGGAAGGCCGGACACGACCCCCTGGACGACGGTTGTTTTCCCGACACCGGGGATCCCGACCACGATTACCCTCAGGGCCACGCCCTAGCCAGCTCCTATCAGTCCTGCCAGGGCGGGGGATACCTCCTCCACCTGCTCCTTGAGGAGCATCTGATAGTACTGTAGGATGATATCGACCATGAGCAGTATTCCGATGCCAGTGCCAAAGACCCCAAACAGATCGGACACACCGGCGACGAGGCCGATGAGTATGCCCCCTATGATGGTGAGCGTGGGAATGTACCTGTTCAGCATCTGCTCAATCGAGAGCCCGGTCCTCCTGAAGCCAGGGACCTGCACGTCTGCGTCCATAAGGTTCTTCGCGACCGCCCTCGGGTTCAGACCGCCTATCTCGACCCAGAGCCGCGCGAAGAGAACGGCCATGCCGACAAGGTAAAGTAGGTAGATGGCAGAATGAATCGGGTCGCTCACCGTCTGGCTGACAGACTGCGGAGCAGTAAGGTAGTAGATGAACCCTCCTGTTGGATATGAGCTAGTTGTTGTCGAGTTGGTGGCTTGTGGAAACACGGCAAGATAGTGGAACCAGGACGGCGGGTTTGACCCATAGTAGTTACTGAGTATTCTGGAGAAGAAGGTGACGTTCGCCCCCAGGGCAGAAACGAGTATGACAGGAATGTTGGATACGTACAGGAGCTTAATCGGGTACACGCCCTGGAACCCTCTGTACTTTATCGACGTGATCGGCAGCTCCACCCTGATGCCCTCGATGTAAACGAGGACGAGTAGCATCACGATAGTGAGGGAGAAGGTGAGCAGGCTCGGGTACTTGAAGTCCCTGACTACAATGCTTGGAAGAGTGTTTGTGAAGAAAGCGCTGATGGTGTATGGGATGAACCCGAAGTAGGCGCTGACCCCTGTGCTCACCTGGAAGGGTATGGGGGCGAATGTGTACCACAGGACCGTCTGGCACACGCCTGCGAGGATGAAGAGAGATACTCCGCTTCCAATTCCCCACCCCTTCTGTATGAGTTCGTCGAGTAGGAGGACCAGCAGGCTCGCTATGAAAAGCTGAACAAAGACCACCAGCGCCTGCGTCTGACCGAGGCTACCAAGGGCGCCCCCATAGATGTAGGCGAGGGATTCCCCTACGATGACGATTAACGTCAGAAACTTCGTCGCCGAGCCGAAGATGGCCCTGTCTGCTGAATCGCTCATATCGAGCTTTATTATGTCACTGCCCACCAGGAGCTGCAAGATCAGCCCCGACGTCACAATGGGCCCGATGCCAAGTTCCATCAGCGTCCCCTGGGTCGAAGCGAACACCACCCTCAGGAAAGCGAGCTGATCGTTCGCCCCCACGCTGCTGAAACCATAGAGCGGCGTGGTGGCCATCACCAAGTAGGCGACTAGCGCTATCGCGGTCCAGACGAAGCGCTCATTCAGCGAAGGTTTCTTCTCGGGTTTGGGGATTTCTGGGAGAACGGTTCCTACGTTTTTGATGAAATCACGGACTGAAGCCAATTAGGGGGGCCTACTCCTGGACCAGCATCTTTCCGCCAGCTGCTTCTATTTTAGCCTGAGCCTTTTTCGTGAAGGAGTCGACCTTCACTTCATAGGCCCTCTCCACTTCGCCTGAACCGAGGAGTTTGCTAATCCCCATGGACGAGAGGTCGAGCGACTTCGCACCCCCTGCGAGACCGTCCAGTTGGCCCACGTTCACCCACCTGGCAGGGCGAATGTAACCAGGAGGCCTGAAGGGATCTCGCCCGAAGTGGTCCGGGTCGTTGAGTATCATCCAGCTCCACTTGTGCTTGTGCAGTCCCGCGTTGCCATGTCCTCCCTGCTTCCCTGAGTGGCGGTGTTGGCCTATCTGGCCGTAACCATGGGTCCTCATCCCTCTGTAACGCCTTCCCTTCCTCGCCCTCGTTGGCACCCCTAGATCATCCTCCTCACGATTACGTCCAGCTTCGGATTGTTGCCGAGCAGACCGCGTTCGGTGGCCTGCCTGCGGAGGGACAACTTGAACCCTCCCCTCGGCGGGGCGAGGCGAAAATAGGGGAGGACCCCGTTCAATGCCGAAAGCCTTACCTGATCCTTGATCATCTTGGCGGCCAAGTCCTCGTGCTTCTTGTAACCAAGCCCCTTCAGGCTTGCTGCGTCCAAGGACCTAGTTCCGCTGGCCATCCCGCGCTTCTTCAGAAGGTCTGTGAGGAGACCTTCGTCGACGGGGCACCAGGCGACGTAGTCCTTGCAGAGCCTGAGCATTCCCACGGTGGGTGGGTCGTCGGTCACTACTGACGCGGAGAACTTCTTTGCGATCCAGAGTTCGTTGAGGGTCTTGCGAACAGGGGCCGAGCTGTTGATTTGCCCGTGCAGGTTGACTACGAGAAGGAGACCCATCTTCAATTCACCTATACGTTGAGCCCGTGCGACATGCGGAACGCGTCGTACACTGCGTTGGCCAGGGAGGACATGGTGTTCGTGGAGCCAAAGGTCCTGACCCAGGCGTCCTTAACCCCCGCGAGCTGTAGGAGGTTCTTGAGCGCTGGCCCGGCCACCAGACCTAGGGCTCGCGGCGCGGGTATTATCTCGACTGTAACGCTCCCTGCTTTCCCTCTGATCTTGTACGGGACCGAATGGGGCCTGCCGTCCCTGCACTCCCAAGAGCCACAGCCCAGTTTGACGGGGATTATGTTGAGGAGGGCGGCAGTGGTCGCTTTCTCGATGGCTTCTCTGGTCTGCATGGCTTTGCCCTTCCCCACTCCGAACCAGCCGGCGCCGTTGCCTACCGCCACGACAGCCAGGAACCGCGTCAGCTCCCCGGCGTCTGTCTGCTTTTGGACGACGCTCACCCCTACGATCTCGTTTCTCAGGTCGGGGAGGAGTTTCTTGACAATTTCAGCTTCGCGAATCCTCTGCCCACTCCTGAATATCTCATCGAGGGAGGTGATCTTCCCTTCGTTCACAAGCATGCCCAGCTTGGTCCTGGGTACCCAGACCTGCTCCTCCTCCTGGCGGTCACGCCTCCCATAGGACGACATCATTTGGTCGCCCCCGATATTGCCGCCTTCACCTTCTCGAACTCGGCCGGGTATGCTTCGGGCTTGAATCCGTCCCTCAGGAGTGCAGAGAAGCTCCTAGAGTATGCCTCGCGGTCCTCCCCCGCGAGCTTCGTCGCGTAGTCTGCAATGGACTTGCCCGTAAGCCTGTCGGCGTCAGGGAACGCCTCCTCGCCGACCGGGACCTTGACCCCTGAATCGACTACCCCCTTGAGGAGGGCGGCGACCCTCGAGCCGCGGATGAACGGGACGAGGCCGTTGTAGGCGACCGCCTCCTTCACCCCCGCTGCCAGTGCCTTCTTCCCAGCGAGCAGGCCGAGGAGGTAACACGCAGGTGTGGACTTTGCAGACCCATGCCACCCGAGCTTTGTAAGTTCTTTGGAATGTGAGGCCGAGAGCACCACGTCCCCCCTGACCATGGGTTTCACGAACTGAGACGAAACGTTCTTGTTGGATATTCTGATAACCAGCAGAGGCTTCTGTGAGGTTATTGCCCTCTTCCTTGACCTGTAGTCTGTAACTCCCTCGCGCCTGCGCCTGAGCAACGGCACGTGCGACGACATCACTTCTTTTCCTCCTTCATGAGGTCCATGAGGTGCTTAACACCTCTGACCTGTCCTCCTTTGACCTGCTTGTAGAGCCTCCGGTAGGCGTCGGGGCTAATCTGCTTCCTGTCTTTTGCCACCTTGAGCCTCCACCTAAGAGCCCTCACCTTTGAAATCCACATGTCCTTCCTCGGGTTCCTGGCATGGGCCGGACCCTCCGTGGAGCCAGCGCCTCGGCCGCGTTTTAGTTTCTGGGATCTTGTCCTGAACCTCCCCCTCGAAACCCCCTTCTCTGGTGCTACAGTGATGGCACCGAATCCGACGAGCCCCCTGATGGTGCTCCTCGTGATGGCGTCCTGTATTAGGTCCGCGTACTCGTCGTTGAACACTACCCTGTCTACTCCAACGCCTAGGACGGACGCCGCCAGCCTGCGTTTACTTTTCAGATTCAATTATCCTCAATCCTGTCGGATTCACGACCCTGACACCGAGTTCGTTTGCTCTCTCGAGTATGCCTTCCCGCTTCTTGGCGCCTACTGTCCTGCCTATTCTGGCGACGTCGCTCCCCGGGACCAGCGAGTCTAGGTCCTTTGGCCTATAGACGATGAACTCGTGGTGGCCACTCGGATGGAGCCCCCGAGCCGCCGTAGGCCCTCTGTAACCTATCCTGACGAGGGCAGGCCACCCCTTGTCCTGGCGTCGTATCTTGCTGTCCACGCCCTTCGGCTTACGCCATTCGGGGTGTATCCTTACGTAGCGCCAGCTCTCCTGTCTGACGAAGGCGGGCCGGTTCTCAGCCACTTCCTTCCGCTTGGCAACAAGCGCCTTCAGCCTGTTCTCCTCTGACTCCTTCGCCTTTGGCATTGTTCTACGACCCCTCCTCCTTATGGTATATGTACAGCCCGTCGAGGAAAATCCTCTGGTCCTTCCGCTTGATCTTGGTTGCCAGCTCTATGTTTGCGGCGGTCTGACCGACGTCTTCGAGTGAGACGCCCTTCACTATCACATCATCCCCCTCCACGGAGACCTTGCAGTCCCCCACAATATCCGCGACTCTCGGGGACCTCTCGCCGACGAAGTTTTCGACCAGGACCTGCTTCCCCTTGGTCTTGACAGTGATCGGGAAGTGGGCATAGACCACCTTCACCTTGTATGTGTATCCCTTGGTGACCCCGGTGACCATGTTATTGACGATGCTTGATACGGTGTTGATTATCACGTTGTCCTTCTTCTTGGCCGAGAAGGGGGTGAAGATGACCCTGTTCCCATCGACCGAGATGTTGACGTTGATCTTGTCGAAGTTCTTCTTGGCCTCCCCGAGCTTCCCTTTGACGGAGAGCATCCTCCCGGCGAGATTCGCGCTGACCCCCTCCGGCATCTGAATGGCAGTCTGCTGGACGGGTTCAGTAGACGTAGCCAACCAGCCTCCCTCCTATCTTCTTCTCCTGGGCTTCGACGTGGGACATTACTCCCTGGGGAGTGGAGACGATCAGGGTCCCCACGCCTACTGCCGGGAGGTACCTGTGCTCCCACTCCACAAGCTTCAGAGATCGGACAGGGAACCTAGGGGATATGACACCACACTTGTTTATCCTCCCGAGCCGCTGGACCCTGAGCTTCCCTCCGACACCGTCATCTATGTACTCGAACTCCCCGATGTACCTCCTCTTCTGGAGGACACGCAGGACCTCGCTCGCCAAGGTCGACGCAGGTATGATGACGCACTCCTTTTTGTTTCTCATCTCTGCGTTCTGAAGGCTCGAGAACAGGTTCGCGAGGATGTTAGTCGCGGGCATTTCCACTACCTCCTAGTCGTACTTCCTGAAGCCAAGCTTCTCGGCGACTTCCCTGAAGCACTGCCTGCAGAGCACCAGGTCGTAGGATCTTATCACGGCTCCGTATTGGCCGCACCGTTTGCAGTAGTGCGTTGACTTGCCGTACTTCCTTTCCTTCGGATGCCTCTCTTTCATATAATCGTCACCCCGAACTTCTCCTTGAAGTACTGCATCGCCTCTTCCCTCGAGACAAGATGGCCCTTTCCGACCCGGGAAGTCCTGCGTCCACGCCGCGACACACTGAACCCGGGCCTTTCGAGAAGGATGGAAACGTTCATGCCGAGTATGCCTATGGCGGGGTCGTAGCGTATCCCTGGAATCTCTATGTGCTCCTTGATACCGAAGGACACTGATCCGCGCATGTCGAAGGATGACTCGTTCAGTTTCTTCTCCCTGGCCTTCAGGAGCTTCTCTAACAGGGCGGATGTCGCGTCCCCCCTGACCGTCACCACCACTCCTATTGGCTCTCCCTTGTGTATGCCGAAATCCCTGACTGAGTTCTTCGCCCGTGTCTGCGTCGGAGTTTGACCAGTCACCTGCTCGAGGACCTTCTTCCCCCTCTCTATGGCCTCCCCGGACTTGCCGAGTCCTATGTTGACCACTACCTTACCCACACGTATCTTCCTCATGGGGTTTTCCTGAACTGAGGTCTGACTCATGACGCCACAACTCCCACCGTTATCATCGGGGCGTCGGTCCCCACCGGGAAGACGAGCCTGGACGGAATCTCGGCCTCGCCACTCGGGAGGGATATCCTGACCATCTTCTCGCGCGAAATCGTACCCTTCTTCACGTCCGCAATCTTGCCCATCTGGCCTGCCCTGTCGCCTGTGAGCACGAGCCCAAGTGATCCCTTGGCTAGCTTCGCCTGACCTAGCACCTTCTGAGACGGGACCTCGATGAGCACCGCATCCCCTGGCGAGAGGTTGATCTTGTCGTCAAGCATCGAACGGCCGTCGTGAAGGCCGTACTGGATGTGGCCTCCCCTGACCTTGGTCTTGGTGTTGACGCTGCAGAGCTTCTTTGCAGCCTCTTCGGCGCTCACCTTCGCAAGCGATAGGCCCTTCGGCGTAGGGACCATCCTGAAGTCGGCACCTTCCAATGGGACGCTGATTACATTGAAGAGTCCCACTGGGAATCGGGGGGTCCGCCTTTCCTTGCCGTCCACCTTCACCCTCCCTGCCTTCATCATGAGCTTGAGCTCTTTTGAGAGGCTCGCCATAGAGGCCATGTCCCTAACGACCACCCCCAGTGGGTAGGCTGCGGCGATGGGGTGCGGCCCCGGCAGGGGCTTGAACACGAACCTGTTAGACTTCCTCGCTATGTCCCAGCTGCGAGGAGCGGCCAGGCGCTTCATCTTGTTCCGTCCGCCTTTCTTTCCCATCTACGCCGTTCCCTCCAGTTTCTTCTTTCGGACCTTGTCATCCAGGGCAAGGTTGGTGATAACGACGTTGGAGGAGTGAATCGGCACGGGCGACGTCCCTCCCTTGATTTTCTCTCGTGTAACGCCTTCGACCATCACTGCGCCTACGTGCGAGTCGACACGCGTGATTTTTCCTTCGATGTCTTTGAACTCTCCGCGTACAATCCTCACAGTGTCACCTACGCGGGGCCGGACGCTCCGCTTTCCATGCCTTTCCCTGAGCTCAGCAGAGAGCTGCGACCCGAACTTCATCTATACCACCTAGATTATGATGGACGCCAGGTTGGCGATCCTGGGCCATTTTTCCGCGGCCTCGCTCGCTACCGGTCCCTTGATGTCCGTTCCCTTCAGGTCCCCTTCTGGAGTGATGATCACAGCCGCGTTGTCCTCGAAGACGATCCGCTGACCACTCACCCTCCTTACAGGGTACTTCTGCCGGACGATCACCGCGCCAAAGACCGACTTCTTCAGCTCCGGTGGTCCCTTCTTCACCACGCATACTATGGAGTCCCCGACCGAAGCCGCAGGGATGCGGCTGTGCCTCCCCTTCGCTTTCGTCACCTGCACGACCCTCAGGGTCTTTGCCCCTGTATTGTCCGCGCACGTAATGACGGCGTAGAGAGGTATCGCGCGCGTGATGTAGTTCTTGAACTCCTCGACCCCTTTGGCAGATACCGCACGAGACTTCGTTGACACTAGGTTCCCCTCTTCGATTCAACGACGACAAAGGAGATCGTTTTCGAAAGCGGCCTGCATTCCCCGAGAGTGACCTCATCTCCGTCGCGGACATCGATGCAGGGCGGGATGTGAGCGCTTACCCTGCTCCTTCGTCTCTCCCCCCTGTTGAACTTGGGAACCATGTGGAGGTATTGCATCTCCACTACCACGAAGCTCTTGCCTGCGGTTGAGACTGCCTTCCCAGACAGGAGGCGGCCCCTGACCTTGACATTCCCGTGGAACGGGCACCTTTCGTCCTGACACTTCTTCCGTGGTGAAGTCACCTCGAGACCAGCGGCTGTCATGCGCTACGCCTCCCGATCCTATCCTGCAGCCTGCCGGCTATGTCGGAACCAGTGATAATTTTCCTGGATCTATCGATTGAGAACGCGGCTCCTGCCTTCTCCACACGGAGTGTCCGGCCTCCCTCGTCAAGCAGGAGTGTGTTCGCTGTGTCGAGGAGGACCCTTCCCGACCTCCCTGACTTGGTCGGATCGCTTGAAGTGAGGACCGTCAGCTTCTCGCCTATTACGTTCACTCAGAGACCCCCTTCTCGTGCATGACTGTGACTACCCGGGCGATGTCCCTGCGGAGCCGCCTAATGTTGCCCACGTCCTTCTTCACCACTCCCCTCTGTGCACCCCCGGCAAGCTTGGAGAGCTCCGACCTAAGGTCAAAGAGCGTCTGCCTGAGCTTGTCAGCGTCTTGGTTCCTCAGATCCTTCGGCTTGAGCTGTGCCATCCTGTTTCTTCTCCTCTGCCTTGACGTCTTCTTTCAGCTGGAAGTCCGGCGGCAGGGCGTCTTTCAGCGCTATCTTGACCTTGATGCCGTAGAGTCCAAGTTTCATCAGGACGTCGGTGGTGGCCTCGCTCACCGACCTTTCGGCCGTGTCACCGCTCTTCGGCACAATGCCTGCTCTGTACTTTTCCCCGTGGGACCTGTCGCTCCTGAGCTTGCCCGCGACCGAGATTTCGACTCCGGCAGCTCCCGCGTTCATTATGTTGTTTACGGACCACTGGGCTGCCCTCCTGAAGGCAGTGCCGCGCGAGACTATCTGGGCGATACGGGCCGCCATAATCCTCGCGTTCAGCTCTGGGTTCTCCACTTCGGTGACAGCAATCTGTGCGTTCGGGAAGCCGAAACGGGCGGTGACCTTGTCGGTCAGGTCCTTGATGCCGGTGCCACGCCTGCCTATTGCGAGGCCGGGCCTTGCAACGTAGACTTTCAGGGTGGTGCCTACCGGAGACTTCTGCACCTCGAGCCCTCCGTAGCCGGCGTCTTTGAGCTCCTTCTCGAAGAACTCGTCCAGCTCGGCGTAGGACTTGCTCGTCGTCAAAATCGACTTGACGGTGGTTCGCTGCTGGACGGACATGCCTATACTTCCTTGCCTACGACTTCGATGTGGACCAGCTGGTGGAAGTTGGGTGAGCTCCTACCAAAGGCCCTCGGCGTGTAGTCCTTCGTCGTCCTCCCAGCATATCCAGCCGCGTGGATGATACGGACCCTGTCCGTGTCGAGCCCCTTGAATTCTGAGTTACCTTCTAGATTGTGAAGAACGTCCAGATACGCCTTGGCGGTTTTGACGGGATAGGAACCGGTGGGGAACCCCTGAAGCTCGCTCCTGTGGCCGACCTTTAGTTTGTGCCTCCTGAAGGCGATGGGCATCTTCTTGCTTTCGACGAGCTCAAGAAGCTCGATCGCCTTTGGGAGCGTCATACCCTTGATTGTAACCGCTATTTCCCTTGCAGCTTTGGGGGATACGTTGACCTCCCTCCCGCTAGCCCTAACGTGTACCGCCGGGTCGAAACCCTCGAAACTGTAACCGTAGTGAGGCACTTTACCCCTCTCGTGAACCCGGCCGATTGTGAGTGCGGTTATAAACGTGTCTTTCATGAAACGGGGCGAAGGCAACTAGAAAACATCCGTTTGCTTTCGTCTCCAACGGTTTTCGGTCTCACGCCCCAGCGAGGGCGGGTACACGACTGATGCGTTCAGCCCACAACCACGAGAGTTACGGTCCCGACTGCGAGGAAGAAGGCCATCAAAACGATGACGATCACGTTCAGTAGCCACGCCCGCCGCGTGGGGTGTAGCCACTCGATTGCCATCGCCCTGATCCCGTTGAAGCCGTGTATCACAGCTGCGAAGAGCAGGAGACCGAAGATCACCTGGTAGTAGGTCAGGTTCCCCGTTGCGTAACCGAACGACAGTGTGGCATCGAAAGCCTTGCCGGTCAGGGGGCTGTGTAACAGCAGGTGGAAAGTGAGCACGAAAACGAGGATCGCGGCGGTGGCGTAGGTCACAACCATGTTCCAGGATTCTCTCATCAGGCTCCCGCCCTTCACGCTAGCTTGCCCTGCCATTCTCAAATCACCCCAATTCCGGCGAGCAGGTACACCCCTGCCCACATCCAGAGGGCGAGGACCACTCCCGTTATCGTCCAGACTGCAATCTTCTGGTTCTTCCCTAGGGAAGTGGGAGAGTAGGGGTAAACTGGGAGAATCGGCTTCCCCATGAACCACCCGAAAGCCTCGTTGAGGACGAGCCGGATCCCATTGCCACCATGGTATAGTGCGGAGCCCGCGACCACCCAGAGGCCGACCAACTCAAGAGGACCTAGAGAGTGGAGTGCCGCCATGGTGTTTGTCCAGGCGGTCGAGCCTGCTCCTAACTGGAAAGTCTCGAAAATGTGAGCCATCAAGTAGCCAACAAGGATGACGCCGGTTATGCGGTGAACCGTATAGCTCCACCTCTCCAGATTGAATCCGATGGGGTTGAGGCTGGAGACGATACCTGAGTTGAACCTCTTGTCCCGTTTCACTTCTCGGGCCCTCCAAAGTCAAAGGGCGGGGGCCTCACACCCTCCTTGGCTGCCCCGGATACAGGCGGAGGGACGAGTCCGGAGCCTTCCCTTCCACGCTTTCTGAGGACGCGCCTCTTTAAGACCTCCATCCTTGCCAACTGCAGAGCCTTGGCGGGGTCGACGTCCTTGGGGCAGACGAAGCTGCAGGCTCCGGCCATGTGGCATCTCCAGACCCCATGGGATGTGTCCAGAATATCGATGCGCTTCTCCCACCCTTCGTCTCTCGGGTCAGCCATGTACCTATACGCCTGGGCGACTGCCTGCGGCCCGGTGTAAAACGGATCGAGGGCAACGGTCGGGCAGGCGGCGTAGCAGAGGCCGCACATGATGCAGTAGTCGAACTGGAGGAACTTCTCCACCTCTTCGCTGAGGACTCTGTATTCCCTGTCCGAGTGGTCCCGCTCGTTGACGTCGTTCCTCATGAGAAACGGTCTGACCGAACGGTGCAGGTCGATGAATGGGACGATGTCAACCACCAAGTCCCTGATCACCGCCATGTTGTGCAGCGGCTCGATGCTGATCGTTTCTTTGTTCAGGGAAGAGACCTGGGTCTGGCATGCAAGCATCGGGCGCCCCTCTATTGTCATGCCGCAGGATCCGCAGATCCCCATTCTGCAGCTGTGTCTGTAGCCGAGGGAGCTGTCCTGCTTCTCCCTTACCTCTGTCAGAGCGTCAAGAACTGTCATGCCCTTTCTGTACTTGACTCTGTAGCTAACGCGCTTGCCCCCGGACCGGCTGATCTTGAGAGTGAAGTTGTCCATGCTCAGTACTTCCTCTCCACAGGCTTCCACATGGTAATAGTCACAGGGGAGTAGCTGAACGACGGACCGTCGGGTGTCCTTAGGGCCAGGGTATGCTTTAGCCAGCCGGCGTCGTCCCTGTTGGGGAAGTCGGTGCGGGCGTGACCCCCTCTTGACTCCCGCCTGTTGAGGGCACCCTGGACCACCACCTCAGCCAGTTCCAGCATGATGCCGACTTCGAGCACGTCCTGAAGGTTGTAGTTGAACACACGTCCGCCGTCCGTGATCTTCACTCCCCTGAATTCGTCCTTCAGGGCCCTGACTTGCCTGACGGCGTCGCTCAGCCCCGATTCGTCCCTGAACACATAGACCGACCTGTCCATGACATCCCTGAGCTTCGCCTTCACAGAATAGACGTCGGTTGTCGACTCCTCCTGCCTGAACAGGTCCTTGAATACCCTGTCCTCCTCAGCCGAAACAGCGGAGTTGTCGGACGGCATGGGTGTCCTGGGCTCGGAGTCCAGGTAAGCGGCGACGTCCTCGCCGACTATCCTCCCGTAGACCAGACATTCAGCGGTAGAATTGGCCCCCAGCCTGTTGGCGCCGTGTATGCTGACGCAGGCGGATTCACCCGCGGACCAGAGGCCCTTCACGGGACGACCGGCTTCGTCGAGCACCCTCCCATTCCCGTTTACCCTGATTCCTCCCATGGTGTAGTGTGCCGTGGGCCTGATGCGGATTGGCTCTTCGGCGGGATCGACCCCGATGAACTTCATTGATAGCTCTTTGATGAAAGGGAGCTTGGTGTCTATCTTCTCTTTCCCTAGGTGTCTGAGGTCCAGCCGCAGGTAGGAAAGCCCCGAGTCTTCGTCTGTGAACCCCCTCCCTTCGTTAATCTCCTTCATCATCGAACGGGAGACGACGTCCCTGGGAGCGAGCTCCATCTTCGACGGAGCGTACTTCTGCATGAACCTCTCCCCCTTCGAGTTCACAAGGTACCCCCCTTCGCCTCTCGCACCTTCTGTGATCAGTATCCCGGTTGGAATGAGGCCTGTCGGGTGGAACTGCATGAACTCCATGTCCTCTATCGGGAGGCCTGCCCGGTAGGCAAGGCCTATACCGTCCCCGGTGGTGCTCACTGAGGTGGCTGTGAACTTCCAGAGCTGGCCTGCGCCCCCGGTGGCGATTATGCCCGCTCTTGCCCTGAAATGGACGAGAGCGCCCGTCTTTAGCTTGATTCCGATGAATCCAGTGAAGACTCCGTCTCGGACGACCATGGATGTTACGAAAGTCTCGTCATATCTTGTCCAACTACCATACTCCTGCAGCTTGTCATAGAGAGACCTCATCTCGAAGAAGCCGACCTTGTCTTGAGCAAAGGTGGCCCGATTGAAGCTGTGGCCGCCGAAAGGCCTCTGCGCTATCCTTCCATCATCCCTCCTGCTCCAGGGAGTCCCCCATCGTTCCATCTGTCTGATTTCGGCAGGACAGAGGGAAACGAACTTCCAGACAGAGTCTTGGTCTGCTAGGAAGTCGCTCCCCTTGATGGTGTCCCATGCGTGCAGCTCGAGACTGTCCCCGTCCTCGGGGTACAGGACTGCCGCCGTCCCGCCCTCGGCGGCCACGGAATGGCTGCGCATCAGGGCGAGCTTCGAGAGCACAGCGAGGGTCTTTCCCGAGTCCCCCCAGCGGGAAAGGACTTCGACTGCGGCCCGCATGCCCGCGAGACCACTCCCTACGATGACAACATCATGGTCAATGGTCTCGACCATGGCACTCGGCGACCTAGGGAGGGTTATACGCCGAGAGCCTAACTCGTAAGGATTGAATGGACGGCTCGTCTCGCCCATGCGGGAACCCCCTGTTCGTTTAGGAGGAGGCACCCGAAGGAAAACCTAAGAATCGTAGGGGGCGGCCCAGGTAACGAGTATCCTCCTTGGTCGAGACCCTAAGGCACGACCTTATCATAGTCGGGTCAGGAATAGCGGGCCTGAGGGCCGCGATAGAGGCGGCGCGCGTCAGCGCCGGGAAGGCGGACATAGCTGTCGTCACCAAGGTCCAGGCAATGAGAGCACATTCCGTCAGCGCGGAGGGGGGAACTGCCGCGGTGCTCTACCCCGAGCTCGGCGATTCGCTTGAGTCACATCTCTTCGACACTGTGAAAGGTTCCGACTACCTCGCCGACCAGGACGCCGTGGAAAGGTTCGTGAACATGATGCCGGGGGAGATTTACCAGCTTGATCACTGGGGGCTCCCCTGGTCTCGCAGGGAAGACGGCAGGATTGCCCAGAGATGGTTCGGGGGGTACAGTTACCCTCGGGCAACCTACGCTGAAGACAAAGTGGGGTTCTTCGAGATGCAGACCCTCTACGACACCGCCACCAAGTACGCCAACATACGCTTCTACCAGGAGTGGTTCGCCACGTCGATCCTTTCTGAGGGAGGGGAATTCAGGGGCATCACAGCAATCGAGATGAAATCCGGGAACTTCGCCCAGATTCTCGGGAAGGCGGGAATTATGGCCACGGGAGGCGCGGGGCGTCTTTACAGCTTCGCTACGTACGGCTACAGCTCAACTCCCGACGGCCTAGCCGCCGCCTACAAGGCAGGAATACCCCTGAAGGACATGGAGTTCATTCAGTTCCATCCCTCGGGCCTCATTCCATCCGGGATACTCATCACAGAAGCGGCCAGGGGAGAAGGGGGAGTCCTGCTCAACAAGGACGGCCAGAGATTCATGAATGATTACGCGCCGAACAAGTTGGAACTTGCCTCTAGGGATGTGGTCTCCAGGGCGATGATGACCGAAATCGAGCAGGGTAGAGGCTTCAAAGACGAAGCGTCGGGGCTCGACTACCTCCACCTGGACCTGTCCCCGGTGGGCGCCGAGAAGATCAAATCAAGGCTCTCCCAAATCAGGGAAATAGCAATCAAGTTCAGAGGGATCGACCCAGTGGAGAAGCCACTTCCTGTGCGGCCGGTGTGCCATTACGTCATGGGTGGAATTGACACAAACATCGACGGCGCGACAAGGATGAGGGGACTGTGGGCAGCCGGGGAGGCGGCCTGCGTCAGTATTAATGGCGCGAACAGGCTTGGTGCCAACTCCACGGCAGAGTGTCTTGTATGGGGGAGGATCACGGGCGCAGAATCAGCGAGGTACGTCGAGGGCCGGCAGGCCCCCTCATCGCCAGCGGAGCTCGCCGCGATAGAGGAGAAGAGGATTTTCGACGGAATATTCCATGGCAAGGGTGGGACAAACCCATACGAGGTGAGGGACACCCTCCAGAAGCTCATGGCGAAGGACGTGTTTGTTTACAGGACGGGGGAGGGGCTGTCAGAGGCGCTCACAGCCATAAGGGAACTCAAGAGGAAGGATTTCCTCCACTGTGAAGACAAGAGCAGGGTGTACAACACGAACCTGAGCGACGTCCTAGAAGTGGAGAGCATGCTCGACGTGGCCGAAGTCGTGGTGGCAGGGGCCCTGGCTAGAACGGAGTCGAGGGGCGCCCATTCTAGGAGGGACTACCCCGATAGGGACGACAAGAACTGGTTGAAACATACGCTAGCATACAAGGGACAAGACGGGCCGAGGTTAGATTATTCGCCGGTTAGCATAACGAAATACCAGCCTGCGGAGAGGCACTACTGACAAACCGCAAATAGGAGCGGCGGGGGCTAGACAGCATGGCGGTCGGGGAAGAAAAGGCGAAGAACAAGCGGGGGATTCGTGCGTGGCTCGACCCGTACCACTACAACGCCGAAAGGTGGGCTTACTTCTTCCAGCGTGTCACGGGTGTTGCCATACTGCTCTACGTCCTCGGCCACCTTGGAGACACGAGTTTCTTCGTCGGGGGGCCCACGGGCACGGGCCCGAGTCCTTCCGCGTGGAAATTCATAGGTAGCATCTTCGAGAATTCCTTCGGCCATCTAATTCTGATACTCGTCGTGTTGGTGCTCTTCTTCCATGGCGTCAACGGGGTGAGGCTCATTCTCGCCGAGTTTGGACTGATACTGCGGAAGCCTTCGGCCATAGAGTACCCCTACAAGCCGAAGGGACTTGGCTACGGCCAGAAGGTCCTGATCTACGTAGCCATTGCGATTGCTGCGGCAGCTGCGGTCTGGGCCTTCCTGGTGCTTTTCGAGGGGATGGGATGAAGGAGTCCAGGCTGATGCTTGTCCAGTACGCGACCGCAGTGGCTGCAGTTGCGCTCGTATCCGTGCACCTGATAATGCAGGGCGTGATCTATCCCTATACGACGGCCATCTCATTCGGCAACATCGTGTCGATATACAAGAACGGCTTCTACGCAATCTTCCTGGAGGCGCTGCTCGTGGTTGTGCTGGTCCACGGGTTCAATGGAGTCAGGATAATCTTGAGCGAGTTCCGGCAGACGAAACCCTGGACCACGTGGGTGGACGTGGGAACCGTCCTTGCAATAATCGTCACCGTGGCCTACGGAACCAGAACTGTGATTCTGGCGGTGTTCGGGAGTGCTCCCGCATGACAGAAGTGAAGCTGGTCGTCCAGCGGTTCGACCCATTCAAGGACGTCAAGCCGAGGGTGATGGAGTACGCAGTTCCAAAGCGGGAAGGGATGACGGTCCTCGACGCACTCCTATACGCGCGCGATTATCTTGACCATTCCATAGCTCTCCGCTTCTCATGTAGACAGGCGTCCTGCGGCTCCTGCGGGATGAAGATCAACGGTAGACCGCGGCTCGCGTGCTACACCCAGGTTGCAGAGCTCGGCGGAGACAGGGTGTTGGCACAGCCCATGGACAATTTCGCGATAATCAAGGACCTTGTAACTGACCTAGAGTCGCTCTTCGAAAAGCACAGGGAGATGACGCCCTACCTGATCCGAGCTGACAACCAGGAATTGGAAGAGCCATCGGCCGAGTACGTGATGAAGCCCGAAGAGCTCGAGAAGGTACTCCAGTTCACCTACTGCATAAAATGCGGCCTCTGCACTTCCTCCTGCCCGACCGTCGCCACGGACTCAAAGTTTCCAGGACCACAGGCCCTTGCCCAGGCATACAGGTACATTACGGACCCCAGGGACGAGGGTGGGGAGAAGAGGATGGAACTCCTCGACGACGCGCATGGCGTGTGGCGGTGTCACTTTGCCGGCTCCTGCTCGTTCGTATGTCCGAAGGGCGTCGACCCGGCTCTAGGAATTCAGCTGCTCAAGCGCCACATAATGTCCGGCAAGGCTCCGCGCAGGAATGGGGAGGGGGCGAAGGTCTGGACTGCGCCTTCCGACACCGCTCCTCGAGAATGACAGGTTGGCTACATACGACTTATATCTGGTCGGGGAGATGATCTGCCGTTGCTCAACATGGTGGCGAAGAAGCTGAAACCCCTTCACTGGATCAAAGGTCACGTGCCAAGAAGTCAGGCCCAGTTGGAGACTGAGCTCAGGGGAGCGCTGAAAGTAGTGTTTTGGGCTGCCCTCCTCGCCCCTGTAATCATTGTGCCAGCATACTACTTGCTTGTTGCCTACGGGCTCGCGCCAGGGATTCATCTCCCCGGCTAGGCAGTGTCCCCGGACCCGTCAGAATCCTCATAGTGAGCACCGAGATAACCGTAGACTCCGCTCTTCAGAACCTTCATTCCGAGCAGGGCGCACTTCACCCTTGAAGGGCCGAGTTCCGGGTTGCCCAGCATCTTGAAAATGTCCTCTTTGGTGACCTCCTTCACCCAGTCGAGCTTCTTCCCTTTTGCCAGCTCGGTGAGCATCGAAGCCGAGGCCTGGCTTATGGCGCACCCCTTGCCCACGAATTTGATGTCTTCGATCTTCTGTCCTTCCCCCACTCTTATCTGAATCTCGATCTCGTCTCCGCAGAGGGGGTTGGTGTCTCTAGAATCAATGTCGAACTTCTCAAGCTTCCCGAAGTTCCTAGGGTTCCTGTAATAGTCGAGAATCAGCTCTCGGTAAATGTCGGCACTGCTCATACCTTGAAGATGCCACCCGCCTTCTTAAGGCCCGCCTTCAGTGCGTCGACATCGTCGTATGAGTTGTAAACGTAGAAACTCGCTCTGCTGGTCGCCGTGACGTCGAGCCAGCGCATTAAGGGCTGGGCGCAGTGGTGTCCGGACCGGATGGCGATGCCTTCCTCGTCGAGGACCGTAGCCAGGTCGTGGGGGTGTACATCTGCGAAGTTGAACGAGATCACCCCGGCCCTCTCCTTGGGGTCGAGGGGCCCATACTGGTGGAACCCCTTGACCGCTGCCAAGGACTGTAGAGCGTAGTTGAGGAGTCTGACTTCGTGCTCCCTGACCTTCTCCATACCAAGGCCTGTCAGGTAGTCAATTGCGGCACCTAGGCCGACGGCGTCCGCTATGTTGACGGTGCCCGCTTCGAACTTGTAGGGGACGTCGTTCCAGGTCGAGTGGTCCAGAAAGACCTCCCTTATCATCTCCCCTCCGCCTTGAAATGGCTCCATCTTCTCCAGGAGTTCCTTCCTCGCTACCAGCGCGCCGATCCCCGTGGGCCCAAGCATCTTGTGTCCAGAGAACGCGTAGAAGTCCGGCCTGAACGACTTGATGTCGACGGGCATGTGCGGAACCGCTTGGGCCCCATCTACAAGTGTGGTGGCCCCCGCAGCGTGCGCCTTCGCGCAAATCTTCGCAACGTCGTTGATGGTGCCGAGAACGTTAGAACAGTGGGTGACCGCGACCAGCTTCGGAGATTCTTTCAGAAGGCTCTCGAAGCTCTCCATGTCGAGGGTGCCGTCCGGTCGTAGGCCCACGAACTTCAAAGTCGCCCCCTTGCTCTTCGCCAGCAGCTGCCAAGGAACGATGTTGCTGTGATGCTCCATCAGCGTAGCGACGAGCAGGTCCCCCTTCTTCACGTTGGTTTCCCCCCAGGCAAAGCGTACAAGGTTGGTCGCCTCGGTAGTCCCCCTCACGAAGACGAGCTCCTTTGCCGCGGCCCCAACGAACCCCGAAACTTTCCGCCTCGCTCCCTCGTAGGATTCTGTGGCCTCCTCAGCCAGGAAGTAGACGGCCCGGTGGACGTTCGAGTTGTGCCTTGAATAGTAGTCGACCAGGGCGTCTATCACTGCCTTCGGCTTCTGGGTCGTGTTGGAATTGTCGAGATATACGAGCCTCTTCCCGTGGACCGTACGCCTTAGAATCGGGAAGTCGGCCCTGACCTTCTCGATGTCGAATACTTCGGTCTTGAGCAATCTTCAGAAAACCCCCTCAGACTTCGACAAAAATCGTCTCACCCTCTATTTTAACATTGAAGCATTGAAGTGGAATCTCCGCAGGGGGGTTCATGACGAGACCCGTCTTTAGATCAAACTGCGAGAGGTGCAGCGGGCAGACCACCCTGTCTTCGAGGACGAACCCCCGGGCGAGGTCTGTCTCTTCATGTGTGCAGATGCCACTTACGGCGTAAATTTCCCCCCCTATATTCGAAAGTAGGACGTGAACACCCTTCAGGTCGACGGAGGACATGGTGCCTTCGGCGAGGTCCGGGACCTTCAATGCCGGGACGAATTCCCCCAATTCTCCCATCAGCGATACTTGTAATGGCGTTCGAAGATGTCTTCCGATTCCTTAACCTCGGGAGTGAGCTCGCCAGTGGCGGCAAGGAGGGCCTCTCTGTCAACCAGCCTGCGCTTCTCTCCCTGCCACTTACCGTCAATCATGAACCTGGCCCCTTCCCTGGTCTGTTCAATGGGAACCCTCGATAGGACAGGCTCGAAGAACCCCAGGACGACCATCTTTCTGGCCTCGTCGTGGGAGAGCCCTCTTGCCATCAGGTAGAACAGTTGCTCCTCGTCTATCTGGGCAACGGACGCCGAGTGGGTCGCCCTCACCTCGTTGTTGTCAATCTCGAGGCTCGGCACACCGTCGGACTTCGCGGTCCTTTCGAGAATCATGGCGTGATGTGCGAGGTATGACTTCGAGTTCTTCGCTGCGTTCACAATCTTGATCATCCCCTTGAAGATCGACTGGGACTCCCCCTTGAGCACTCCCCTGGCCTGAGCCGAGCCCGTCGAGTCTGGGGAGTTGTGAATCAGATTTGTCTCGTAGTCGTACCTCTGCTTCGCGTCAGTGAAGAATATCTCGAATCCCTCGGCGAAGGAACCCCTTCCGTTGAGAAGGAAGTTGGTCCTTGAACGAGATACGGAAGCACC
>CAYPSJ010000050.1:0-6468 GCA_964413565.1 uncultured Nitrosopumilales archaeon
CCTCGGACCCTCAGTCATCCTTCCCGCTCCAGTAATGTAAGAAAAGTCCCATCCTCTGAACGGGTGATTATACTCGTCAACTAAGAAATTATAGAGCCTATTCCTGCTGCTTTTCGTTGGCACTACCATACCCCGCCATTCGCATGTTGACTTTTCCTAAAATGTCTGATGGGGTCCTTCTGGAGTGCGATGTTTGGTCCCGAACCGTAAGGGTGGTGAGTAACCTGACAAACGTATATTTGAAGAGGGGCTGTGATGGAATCCCGCATGACGGAAATAAAAGAGGTAAAGACATTTGATGATCTTCGCAAGTTCAGGCTTGAGGACGAGGGGTACTTCGTAATCACCGACAGCACTCGCGACGCAATCATCCACAAAGTGAATTCGAAATGCATCAAAGCAGACAGCTTCAACCTCAAGGTCACCATCAACGACCGCAGGCAGGGGAGCTACTACTGGGTGGATAGCATCGCCACGGCTGCCCACGAGTTCGGAGCCAAGCGCTGCAAGGTCTGCAGGCCTGAGCTGAACCTCGTCCATCCGTCCGCCTTCGACACCTAGGCCCGACAATAAGCCTCTCGCCCGTCCTTCTTTCTGCGCAGATTTAGTCCGGACAATTTAGTCGATTAGATCTAAGGGCAGACGTGAGGCCTATCCGATTGAGAATCATCTTGGCTCGGCGTCCGGAGTCGCAGCCACCGAGGGGCTGCTTCCGAACCCCAGCTTCGCACTTATCTGCTCAAACTGCTGGAAATGATGTTCGAACCACTGGGTGAGGAGGTACACCGCCCCGTACCCCTGCCCCGAAGGTGCCAGGAGCGAGCTCCCTACGAGGATCTTGATGTGATGCTGGACCGCCTTGTACTGGAGGTCGAGCTCCGTGGCCAGCTGATTGATGTTGCTTGGCTTGGCCCTCAGGCTCCAGATGATTCTTGCCCTGTTCTCACCGCCCCGCTTCCCCCCGAGGAGGAACCAGAGGGTCCTGCGCAGCTCCGGATCCTCTTCCATTCAGCATGCCGAATCCCGGTTTCTATTTAGGGGTTGGCGGCTCCTACCGGATTTGGAAAAACGGTTAATAGCCATCGGGTCAAAATTCGAACATACTGGTTTGGATACCTACGCTGCCGTAGCGACGGGAATGTCTTTCGTGAACATAGCCCTCCTTGTGGGGCTCATTTACCTCTACGCGAGAATGGCCAATAGGACCCATGCCGGGTACACCTATGGCTTGACCATCTTCTCGGGCCTTTTGGTTGCGCAGAACTCGGGCATGGCCTACATCTGCGGTTTCCTCAACGACTACTACAATTGGCAGCTGTCGCCCTACTTCGCGGCGGTCGCGGTCCTTGAGTTCGCTGGTTTGATGGTACTGTTCAGGGTCACCCTCTGAATCCACGGCAGGACGACCCGTCAAAGTACTATGATTTGGACGTGATTTGGAATAATCTTCATATTTTCAAGATCATCATCTCAACCAGACCCAAAAGTTGAGACCAAGAGTCACTTCCATGAGTGTACGATCCAAGGTTATTCCTCTGTTAAAGCTGTTGGTCTCGATTCTCGCCTTCGCAGGATCGTCCGCGCCTCTGATATCTCCTGTCGCGATGGCGCAAAGCACCACCAATATCGCAATCAAGAACTTCGCTTTCAATCCCGGCCCCGTCACCGTCGTGATAGGCGTGAACAACACGGTCACGTGGACCAACGAGGACGCAGTGACCCACACGGTAACCGCCGATAGCGGCTCATTCAACAGCTCTGTTCCAGCAGGAAAGACCTTTACTCACACATTCACAACGGCCGGTAACTTCACTTACCACTGCTCGATTCACACTTACATGAAGGGGACAGTGAGGGTGCTCAGCGAGTCATCATCTTCGGCTTCCGCTACAACGAACGCTGTCCCAGAGTTCCCCTTCGTGGCCATTGATGTCGTCCTGTTGACCACGGTCTTACTCGTTTCATATGTGGCGGCAAGGAAAGTGCAACGGAACAACATCACAGGTTAGGTCGTGTTCCGCTGTCTGGTACCCGGCATCTGCCCTGAGAACTCACGCAAAGCGCTCTCTTGGCGCTGCTCGATGAACTGAGGCTTTGCCTTCCTTATCTCGGCCATCGCCTCGTCTGCGTCAAGGCCCTTCGTTTTGATCAGGTAGGCCGCAAGCACGCACCCCGTTCTCCCTTCGCCAGCTAGGCAGTGGACCAGCACAGCCCTTCCGGCCGTCAACTGTTCCTCCACGAAACCTACGGCCCTGTACATGGTGTCGATGCCTGGAGGTTGATGGTCCGCCATGGGGACATGGCCCGTCACAACATCAAGGTCGCGTGTGAACTCGAGCGGGAGCGGGTCAATGGTCAGCGTCAGGATGCTGTTGATTCCTGCCCTCACTAGCCACTCCACCTGAGATCTGGAAGCCGGGTACCCGGATCCTGCGAGCTTGCCCTCCTGTACCCAAGCGAATCCGGTCGGTTCTGCAGCCACCTTAGCCCTGAGTTTCCTCAGGAAGAGTCCGCCGGTACCCAAACTGTATCGCTGAATCTGACGCTTGCTGCCGCTATAGAGCTTTAGGCCTCGAGGACCTCTAAACGTCCGTACTTTCCAACATTCAAGCGGAGCTCCCCCCTGAAGCTGTTCGTGTAGCCGTTAGTGACCCTGACCTTTGACCCCTGCTTCACCATGTCGATCTGGTCGTCCCAGAGTGAAAGCTTGATCTGGCCGCTCTCGTCCTTCAGCATGCAGTCGGCAACCCTCGCCTCGCCCCCGGTCCTCAGGTTGACTGTGCGGGGCTCGGCCATCTCGACAATCTCCCCCTCAGCATCAACCCTGCGCATGCCGTCCCGTAAGTCGCGTACATTCATGTGAAGGGCTGGTCGTTCGGCGCCATTATTTAACGTTAGACGGCTGAAACCTGGACCGGAAACCGTTTATTGAGAAAGAAATGGGCGGTCGGCGACGTTGCCCCCGGGGCTGGCCGACGGCGGCCTCCTCTTGCTCTCGTTCCTGGTCCCGCTCATCTGCGTCCTTCTAGGGCTCCCGCAGTTCCTTGGGTTTCTAGCCAGGATGGGACGGCTATCCGAGGACGCCCACAAGAGCACGCCGACGAAGGTTCCCGAACCGGCAGGGCCGATGCTCTTCGTCGCGGTCCTGCTCGGGGAAATCGTGGTCGCCATCGGTTATCAGTCATGGGTTCCTGTAGCGATAATGCTTGGGGCCGGGGTCGCTTTCATCATCGGCCTCATCGACGACCTGTTCGTCCTTGGGGGGAAGACAAAGCCACTTCTTCTCGCGGTCGCAGGCATCGCCTTCGCGGGAATGGTCGCATTCGTACCAAACCTGTACCAGCCGGCCATTTACTTCCCAATCATCGGGAGATCCGCCCCTCACTTCATCATCTACACTGTGCTTGCCGTGGTCGCCTTCCCTGTGGTATCAAACGCCTTCAACATGATGGATGCCTTCAACGGCGAGATCTCCTGGTTCACCCTTCTGACCTCCGTCGCTCTCCTGATTGGGGTCTCCCTCCACGCTGCCTACGCATCGGGATTTTCCCTGGCGAGGGTGGGAGCTACCCTTCCGCTGGTCGCCGTTGCGGCTGGCTTCCTTCTGTTCAACCGATATCCGTCGAGGGCCTTTGACGGCGACAGTGGAAGTCTGATGTTTGGAGCCATGTTCGCGGGTCTCGCGATTACGGGAGGAGTCGAAATCGCGGCGATAATCGCGATCGTTCCAGCCATCCTGAACTCTTTCTACACCCTGTCTAGCGTGCGCGGGTTTGTCGAGAGGAGGAGAATGTCCTCCAGGCCCACATACATCGGTAGCGATGGCTTGCTGTATCCCTCAACCGAACCGAACGCTCCCAACACTCTGATCAGGCTCATATTGCTGGCAGGGGCCCTGCCTGAGAAGGATCTTGTGAAGGAGGTGGTGTACCTGACTCTGGTGGCCTGCATTCTTTCAATGGTGACATCAATCATGACGTGGGTGCGCTAGCATGAAGCTAGCTCCACTCTTCGGAATCGAGGCGGTCGCGTTCCTGCTCATAATCGCAGAGACGTACCTCTTCTTCAACTTCGTTGTCCCTCTTGGCCCCATTCCTCATTCCATCGCAGAATACACGGGGCTTGCGCTGTTGAAACTGGTGCTAATCCTCGCACTGGTCGCCGTGTGGTTCGTCGTGATGGTGGGCCTGACTAGAATCTATGTGAAGGCCAAGATCAGGAACGCTCCCATGCCCTCATCTTAGCGTCGAACTCTTTCCTAGTGTACTTCACGCGGGCGGGCACACCCATGACCACTTTCCCAGGTGGGACGTCCTTCGTTACAACGGCGCCCATGGCTACCACGGCTCCTTTGCCCACTCTCACGCCCGCCTTTATGACTGCCCTCGCGCCAATCACCGCATCATCTTCGATGGTAACCCCGATCATCTTCTTGCTTGGCGGGTATGGGTCGTTGGTGAGGACAGCCGCCGGCCCTATGAAGACATTCTTGCCAATCCTAGACAGAGGGGGGATGTACACAAGGCCCTCTATCTTGGTACCGCTCCCTATTCTGACATCGTAGTCGACATGGGCGAGTGATCCTATTTTCACGTCGTCCCCGACTTGGCTTCTTGAGCCAACATACGAATAGTGCCAGATCCGTACGTTCTTCCCTATTTTCGCGTCAGCAGCAACGAAGTTGACGACTTTTTTCTCAACCAAGGTATATCGGGGTCCCTGACGAGCTCGAAGCCAAGACAGCCTCGGCCACCCTCGTCACGTTTAGCCCTTCCCGTCCCGTGACCAAAGGTTGCATGTTCTCCTGGATAGCGTTGACGAATCCTCTAAGCTCTAGCATGAGAGGCTCCTGAAAGGGAACCGTCGGTACTGTCGTGGCCGCCCCCTCATGAATGCTCGTTTTCTGGGTAACGAAATCCACGTCCACCACCCCACCTGAGAAGACTGCACTTAGCGTCCTCACCCTGTTCGGTGTGATCCAGTTGGTGACGAGAAACGCAGTCTTCTGGCCAGTGAACCCGAGAAGTATCGCAGCGAAGTCCTCGTGCTTCAGAGGGACGTGCATCGCCCCCACTCTCGCGTAGACCACCTTTGGGACCTCGCCGAAGAGCCAGCAGGCCGTGTCTATGTCGTGAATTGAGGCGTCCTTCACGATACCTACGTCGCTGATGTTCTCTCCCCTCCTGTTCTCTCTGTGGAACTCAAGAAGTATGGGCTCCCCCATCTCCCCTTCGGCTATCATCTGCTTGAGCGCCGTGATGGGTGGATTGAACCTCTCGATGAACCCCACGGTCAGGAATCGGTTGGCGTTCTTCGCCGCCTCAATGAGCATCTCACCGTCCTTCACAGTGGTCGTCATGGGCTTCTCGACGAATGTGTGGAGCCCCGCGGCAAGAGTCTTCGACGCCATAGCGAAGTGGGTCGAGGCTGGCGTGCAGATGGTGACGGCGTCAAGCTTCTCCTTTTTGAGCATCTCGTCAATCGAAGCGTAGCCGGGAACATGGTAATTATTGGAGAATGTGCCTGCTCTCTCTGAGTTCATGTCGCAGACAGCCGCAAGACACTGGAGTTCGCTCAGCACTCTTACGTGATTCTTCCCCCAGCCCCCTGTCCCTATGACGCCGACCTTCAACTCAATCGCCTCCTGCTACAGAGGCGTTATAGGGTTAATGTCAATGGAAACCGGCTCGGCAGAAGGAGTAACAGGTAGAATTGGGTTCATTCGACCTCCAGACCAAAAATGCTGAGATTGAGTCGCCGCATCGCACATTCGATGCAGATCAGTTCTCCCTTGTACGGCACCGCGTAGCGCTCGAACATCTCCCCACACATAGCGCAGCGCTGTCCCGTGTGTGCCACTATCAGTTTCTTGCTACCGGAGCTCAATGGTCCCCCTCACTCCCTGCTCAGGCTCGGCGTCGCCAACAGCACCGTCGTCTCTACGCTTCTCTGCTCCCTCTTGGCTTGCTTCATTAGGTCCCAGTCTTCCTTCGAGCAAACGATAACGACGTTATGCTTCAGTGGGTCGAGGAGCTCGGCTCCCCCCCTCCCTTTGGATCGCGAGACGACGTCTACATCTGTGACGTAATCCCTAAGGCGCTGCTGAATGCTCTCTGCCACCTGGAGTTTTTCCCCCCTCATTTCGTACTTGTCCAGGTTCCACACGAGAGAAATCTTCGTCCTGCTCGCCTTGAGCTGCTTCTCCTTGAGTACCTCCCTTGTCTCGTCGACGGTGTACCTGACGTAGTTGTCGAAGCTCTTCAGTGTCGCCCCCGCCAGATAGGAGATTGATTCGCCTGTCTCTTCGCTAGCCTGAATCGCCTTAAGCTCGTAGAGGTACTTCGAGAACTCGTCCAGGTAGACGCTGGAGGGTCTCTGCAGAGTCACCTTCGCCTCCCTGGCCCTCCTCGCCAGCTCGATTTCGGTGACCGAAGATACAGCCGCTTCCATCACACTTGACGCGTACTC